>VGYR01000008.1 GCA_016872925.1 Planctomycetota bacterium | reverse complement strand
GGAACCGTTTCTTGAATTTCGGTGAGAAATTCATTACCTTGGGTCCATGGGAAGAGCCAAACGTGCGGCTGATGGTGGCTTGATTTACCACGTGCTCAATCGCGGCAATGCCCGCATGACCATCTTCGGGAAAGATGGCGACTACGAAGCGTTTGAAAGCATTCTCGAACAGGCCGTCGCCCACTATGGGACCGAGATTCTGGCTTGGTGCCTGATGCCCAATCACTGGCATCTGGTCGTCAAGCCGCACGAGGATGGGGAACTATCGCGGTTTGTCGGCTGGCTGAGTCTGACTCACACCCAGCGCTGGCACGCCCACTACCACAATCCGGGCAGCGGCCACCTGTATCAAGGCAGATTCAAGTCGTTTCCCGTGCAGGAAGAGGAGCACTTCCTCACCGTGTGCCGCTACGTCGAACGCAACCCTCTGCGCGCGAGGCTCGTCTCCCGGGCCGAACAGTGGCGCTGGAGCAGTCTCTGGCGCTGGCACCAGGGAACCGCCGCACAGAATCGCCTTTTGTCTGCGTGGCCGGTGCGGCGCTCATCCAATTGGCTGCAGCACGTCAACGCACCCCAGACGGAAGCCGAACTTTTAGCGCTCCGCCGCAGTGTGACTCGCGGCTGCCCCTTTGGCGACGAGCACTGGTCAAACCAGATGGTCAACAAACTCCAGTTGGAGAGTACCATCCGCCCCCAAGGACGCCCGAAGAAGAAAAACGGTTCCTGACACCTTTTTGGCCACGAGGCCGCCACATCCTCGTGGCACGTCCGACCGGCCAGTCACCCCTTCGCCGCCTTGACCTGCTTCTTGGGCGCCGGATGGCCGTCGAGCAACTCGCGGAGGCGCGCCACGTCGTGCGGGCGGTCGGCGGCGAGGTTTTTCGTCTCCAGGGGATCGGTCGCGTAGTCGTAGAGCTCGAGCTCGGCCGTGTCTGGTCCCTCGCCCGGCGCGCGCCACTCGACCAGGCGCAGCGTGTCGGTGCGGATCGCCCGGCCGAGGCGCTTCTGCCGCGGATAAACGTGGATCACGTGGTCGCGCGTGGCCGTGGCCGGATCGGTGAGACCCGGATCGGCGAGGACCGTGGCGAAGCTACGGCCGTCGATGCCCGACGGCCGCGGCAGGCCCGCCAGCTCGGCCAGCGTGGGGTAGATGTCGACGCTCTCCACGAGCGCCCCGGTCGCGACGCCGCGCCTGCCCCCCGGCACGGCCACGATCAGCGGGATCCGCGCCGCCTGCTCGTAGTTGGTGTGTTTGCACCACATGCCATGGTCGCCGAGGTGCCAGCCATGGTCGCCCCAGAGGACGACGATCGTCTCGTCGGCCAAGCCGGTCGCGTCGAGGGCGTCGAGCACCCGGCCGAGGCAGGCATCCATGTAGCTCGTCGCCGCGTAGTAGCCATGGATCAGGTGGCGGGTGAGGTCGGCGGGGATCGGGCCCTCGTCGGGGACGCGCGCGTATTGCCGCAACTCGCCGCCGAACTGCGGCGCGTAGGCCGGAGCACCGGCCGGGGGCTCGGTCACCGCCGGCTGCGGCAGCCGCGCCGGATCGTGGAGATCCCAGTAGTGCTTCGGGGCCACGAACGGCAGGTGCGGCTTGACGAATCCGACCGCCATGAAAAACGGCTGGCGCGACGCCGGTGCGGCGCCGGCGAACGCTTCGAGCCGGCGGACCACCTCGGCGGCGAGCTGGCCGTCGGCGTAGGTGTCGAGAGACACGTCGGCAGCCTCCGTCGGCGCTCCTTTGGGAAGCTTGTCGGGGCTCTGGTTGTCGAACCGGGCCGCCTCGCGCGAGGGGCCCTGGTTTTCCGGCAGCACGTACTGGACCGTCTTGGCCCTGAAGTGGGGCACGTCCCACGAGGCATCGTCCTCGCGGTTGCCATGGCCGACGTGAAACACCTTCCCGAGGGCCGAGGTGCGGTAACCGGCGGCGCGGAAATGCTGCGGGAGCGTGATCGCGTCGGGGGCGGCGACGCGGAAATTGGTCGCCAGGTCGTAGATCCCCAGCGACTGCGGGCGGAGGCCGACCAAAAGCGCGTTGCGGCTCGGCGAACAGACCGCCTGGTTGCAGTAGGCGCGGGAAAACCGCACGCCGCGGGCCGCGAGCCGGTCGACGTGCGGCGTCTTCGCGGCGGCGTCGCCATAGCAGCCGAGCGCCGGCTTGAGGTCGTCGACGCAGATCAGGAGGACGTTGGGCTGCTTCTCGGCGGCCCTTCCTGAAGATGCGGACAGCGTCGTCACGACCACGAACAACGGCAGCCAACGGCTCAACCAGCTCGTCATGAGAAACCTCCGGGAAAAAGCGATTGCGCGGGTCATGGTGCCCCGTCGGAGGGGGCCGGAGCGAGTGGTTGGTCAATTCCTAGGAAACTGTTAGCGTCGAACGTGAAAGAGGGGGTTACTGGGAAATCCCGCGTGGCGACACGCGTCAGGGGTCGACGTGTCGACGTTGGCCCTTGTCCCGGTACCCGACCCATCAGTCGGGGATTCGGCTCGCAACCATCATTCCCGGCCGGCGTTTCTCAGGCTCGGTGATCGATTCCATTTCATCGCGTTTTTCCAATCGTCAGCGGCGTTCAACTGCCTCCGGCGAACTTACCAGGAGGATCCATGACCATCTCGTCACGTCGTCCGCGGCGCGGCGGTTTCACGCTCGTGGAACTGCTCGTCGTGATCGCGATCATCGGCACGCTCGTCGGCTTGCTGCTGCCGGCGGTCCAAGCCGCCCGTGAAGCGGCCCGCAAGGCGGCGTGCATCAACAACGCCAAGAATCTCGGGCTGGCACTGCTGAATTTCCACGATGCAAACAAGGCCTTTCCCAGCGGCGGCTCCTCGGTGTCGAGCCGCGGCATGCCGAGCGTGATGGCGGGTGGAACGCTCGGTCCCGTGGACAGCATGGGGGCGTTCGAGCAGGCCTCGGGGCGGTACCGGGTCTGGTCGTTCGGCGCTCCCACCGGCGGCATCCAGACGCAGACCGGCAGCCAGTTTTAAGCCGCCGCGCCGTTCATGGAACTGATGTCCGAGTACAGCAACAGGGCTTTCGGGGCGAACATGCCGATCGGTGCCTGCCCGAGCCGCGGTGGCGTCGGCCCGGAGGCGGTCGGTGACGGCAACGGCAACGACAGGATCTTCAACATGCAGCCCGGCGACGGGACCCTGTCGACGGCGCTCGGGTTCGCCGCCAAGTACGCGCTGCCGGCGGGCAAGCCGGCCGTGATGATCTCCGACTATGCGGCAAACCAGGCGATCTGCCCGGACCACGGACTGACAGGCACGATCGATCAAAACGGTATCCTTGCCAACAGGGCCAATCCGTCTCACATCGACTACAACTGGCCGCGAAACAACAATTACCAGAGGTTCCGCACCTACGACCTCTCCCGCCCCGTGCGGATCAGCGACATCACCGACGGCACGAGCTACACGCTCCTGCTCGGCGAGATCTCGATGGACACGCGGATGTACCGCTCGGGATGCCTGTCGTACCGCGACGGCTTCTTCGCCGGGGGCGTCGAGGTCTCGCGGGCGCTCAACACCAACGGCGTCTGCGCCACGCAAAATGTCTACGCCGATCAGAAGTGCGACGGGATCGGCTGGACGACGTTCCGGGGCATGTGGGGCACGCCGCATGCGGGCGGTGCCACGATCTGCATGGCCGACGGATCGGTGACGAGCGTGCAGGTCGGCGTCGTGATCACGGCGCTGGTCGACCCCGTCGACGGCACCGTCGTCCCGGACGGCGTCCTCAACCGCTGACGCCCTCGCGCCCGCCATCCCGGCGTGATCCCCTCCGCGGGGCCGCCGGGATGGCGCGGGCGCCGGTTCGGACCGCAGACGCGGCCGGATGACCCGCTCTTCCCGACCAGTCGCACCGCGCGGCGAAGCGTGGTGCCGCGACTGGATCCCGTGTTCCCCTCCGAGGTAGCTCGATGAACCGTCGGCTCGTGTGTGGATGCCTGGCGCTCGCCCTCGTGGCCGGCTGTTCCGGGAGCAAAGGTGTCGTGCCGGTCAGCGGTCGGCTCACGTCGGGCGACAAGCCCTGCGAAGGCGTCGGCGTGAATCTCGTCGCCGATGATCCGATGGGGCAGTCGTTCATCGGCTCGACGAATGCCGACGGTCGGTTCGAGATGTATTCGTTCCACGGCAAGAAGGGGGTTTTGCCCGGCCCCTACCGCGTGCAGATCAGCATCCCGCTCGACGCGCCCGGCGGCGGCTTGGTGAACCAGAAGCTGATCGGGCAGCAATCTCCCTGGCGGGTCTCGATCACCGACAAGGGCCTGTCGGAGTGGAACCTCGACATGACGAAGGAGTCGTTGGATTAGCGCTCCCGGCAGCCTGCGGTGCGCCCTGCTGCTCCTCGTGCTGGCGGTGCCCGCCCGTGCCGCCGAGCCGGTCGTGCTCTCGTCGGCGCGCTGGCAGGCGGTGTACGACCCGGAGCGCGGCGGTAGTTTGCTGGCCCTCGCCGTCGAGCGCGGCGGCGAGTGGGTCGATCTGGTGCCCGACGCCCGCCGTCCGGAAAACGGCATGCGGCCGGCGAGCTGGCTGATGCTCCCCTATTCCAACCGGATCCGGAACGGCCGGTTCATGTTCGGGGGCCAGACCTACCAACTGTCCAATGCTGGGAACCATGCGATTCACGGCGACGTCCGCCGCCGCCCGTGGGAGGTGGTCGAGCGCGGGCCCGACCGCCTGACGATGCGCTTCGATTCGGCAGCCCATGCCGACTTCAATTGGCCTTGGCCGATCGAGGCCGTCGTCGACATCCGGCTCGATGGCGACGCCCTCGTGCAGTCGCTCGCGCTGCGGAATCGGGGAACGACGCCGATGCCGGCCGGATTCGGCTGGCATCCCTATTACCGCAAGTGGCTGTCGCGCGACGGGGAGCCGGTCGAACTGTCGTTTTCCGCCACGGGGGTGCACCCCGATGCCGACGCCGACGGCCTGCCCGACGGCCCGGTCGCGCCACTGCCCGCCGACCTCGACTTCGCCACTCCGCGGCTCCTCGGCGACCGCCGCCTCGACACCTGCTTCGCCGGCTTCGGGGGGCGGGCGACGATCGCTTGGCCGGAGAGCCGCGTCCGGCTGCGCTACGAATGCTCCCCCAACGTCACCCATCTGGTCTGTTTCACGCCGACCGACCGCCCCGTGATGGCGATCGAACCGGCCGCCAACGCCAACGACGGCGTCAACCTGCTCGCCGCCGGCCAGCGCGACCACGGGGTGATCGTCGTCGCTCCTGGGGAACGAGTCGAGGCCACGTTCCGCACCGTCGTCGAGACCGACTGACGGCCGCGGCGGGGGCCAGGCTCGCCCCGTGGCTTTGGCCTGTCGCACCGGGCGACCGGAAACCGCGACGACCCGCCGGGAAACACTCCGGCGGGTCGTGTGGGCGTGAGCCGCCGGGAGCCGGCGGCAGCGAGTGGAGGCGGCGGGAGTCGAAGTTTCACAGGATACCCCGGTTGAAACTCCAGTCCAGCATCAAGGAGGCGCAGAAAACGGCGCACTTCTGTCGGACCCGCTCTTGGCTTTCATCGTGAAGCGGTGGCCCTCGCTGACGGCGGTCCAAAGATGCGCGATCATGGAGTCCGCCGTCGGCCCGGCGGCAGTCCCAAACCCCGCCTCAACCGCTGAAATCGGTCAATCCCCGGCACCGTAGGCTTTTGCCGTGGCCCCGACTAGGATGCCGCTTTGGCGTAGGGGCTCGCCCCTCACAATCAGGATTCCCGTGAGGTCGGGCCAACGGGTTTAGCGTTCCTGCCCCCGCCGTTGGCGTGCAGGTTCGGTGAACGCCTTTAGCCCGCGAACTGGGCGTCGCTGGCGTGAACTTTGTGGCGATCCGGCCGCGATCGGTATTCGTTTCGGAGACGTTGAAGACATGCACCAGCCAGACCCACAGAGCCGCTCCTACACCCAGGTCATCAACGGCATCGAACTTGGGACCATGAAAATCCCGCAGTTCCAGCGGGAGTTCGTCTGGTCCCGGGAAAAGTCGGCAAAGCTGATCGACAGCATCCTCAAGGGGTACCCGATCGGTACCTTCATTCTCTGGAAGACGAGGGAGCAACTCAGGGCCGTTCGCGACATCGGCGGCGTTCAGTTACCACCGACTCCGCATGGCGACTACGCGGAGCAGGTTCTGGACGGACAACAACGGCTGACGAGTCTGTACGCAGCGGTCAAAGGGCTGTTGCTCGAACGCTTCGACGGCCGCAAGGATGATTTCGCGCAGATATGCGTTGACCTCGACGCCGACACCGACACTGATACCGCGGTCGTCCTTCCTTCGACACCGGCCGACGACAAGCCGGGCCGCCATGTCCGACTTGTCGATGTGCTGGCCGAGGACTTTGATTTTCTCGCGCGGCTTACGCCCGAGCGGCGTGAGCGCCTGCGGGAATGCAGCCGGCGCGTCAAAGAGTACCGATTCTCGGTGATCCTGATCCAGGATGCTCCGATCGACGTTGCCACCGAAGTCTTCACCCGAATCAACGTGACCGGAAAGCCGCTCAGTGTCTTCGAAGTGATGGTCGCCAAGACGTACGACCATG
This sequence comes from Planctomycetota bacterium, assembly GCA_016872925.1. Taxonomy (GTDB): domain Bacteria; phylum Planctomycetota; class Planctomycetia; order Pirellulales; family UBA1268; genus QWPN01. The sequence goes on along the minus strand of VGYR01000008.1, from coordinate 27,889 downwards.
TGAACCACTTTGATCTCACCGACCGATACCAAGCGCTTCTCGGCCAGCTTGAGACGATTGGTTACGACACGCTGCCCCAATCAGCGGTCTTGCAGATCGCCAGCCTTCTTCTCGTCGGCGAGGCAAGAAAGCAGGACATCCTGCGACTCGATACTGCCGAGTTCCGAAGCGTCTGGCCGCGGGTCGAGGAGTCCGTGAAAGCCGCCTGCGAACACTTTCGAGGTGCCTATCGGCTGCCCGCGTCCAAACTTCTGCCATACGCATCCCTCGTCGTTCCCTTCGCGGTCTTCTTCGACGCTCATCCTGACAAGCCGTCTGGTGAGCAAATACCGCTGCTGAGAGAGTTGTTTTGGCGCATCTCACTGACCGGCCGCTATACGTCCGCCACCGAAACCAAACTCGCCCAAGACGCGAAGAAGGTTCTTGCGATCGCGGAAGGCAGGCAGCCGGTCTACGACACGGCCTTCGCCGTCGACACGTCCCCGGACGCGATCGATCGCTTCGGGTTCTTCCGAGCGAGTCGCAGTTTCGTGAAGGCAATCCTGTGCCTGCTTGCGTACCAACAGCCACGCTCGTTTGACGACGACGGGATCGTTCGCATAGCGAACGACTGGCTCAAGCAAGCGAATAGCAAGAACTACCACCATTTCTTCCCGAAGGTGGTGCTCAACAGGCGCGGTGTGGAACCGCGACGGATCAATCACATCGCCAATATCACGATTGTCGATGACTTCTTGAACAAGCGGAAAATCAAGACCCGCAAGCCCTCCGATTACATGTCCGAGTTCCGCCAGCACAACCCGAACCTCGCGGACACCATGACATCGCATCTCATCGACCTCGAGACGGGCGTTTGGGACGACGATTACGACGCGTTCTTCGCGGCCCGATGCAAAGCGATTTCAGATGAACTGCAGAACTGGATTCCGTTGCGGCCGTGCGATGATGCCAAGCCCGTCGTCATCGGAGATGACAGTGATCCGGATGAGGTGGAAGAGGACAGCGAGTTTGACGCTGTCGCAGACGACGCATAGCGGCAGTAGCCTTATCGCGGCAGAAGACGGAACGTCGCGGTTGCCACGCTCGCCCAGGCATCATCAACCCAAAGTGACGAGGCGGTGGCCTCCGGCCCGGGCGGCACGACTCCAGCTCGTTTGGGGCGGCTTCCGTCGTGCCGCGAAGACAAAAAGCGGAGGTCGGGCATCCTGCCCTCCCGCTGTTTTCTGGCAGCGGCTAGCCCTCGATGCTGTTTTCTGCGGGGGGCTCATCAGGGGGAGGGGAGCTCATCTCCGCATCCGGCATCGTCTCGCCCCCCTCCCCCTCGCCGCCCCCCGCGATGCGGCACTCGCCGCGCCCCCGGCTTCCATCTCCCCCATAGCGGAATCGAGGGCATCCCCGCCGCTGCGAAGGCGGCATCGTGCCGCTAGCGGAGCGGCCGCAAGCGGCCGCCGGAAGGCATCCTGCCAGCCTCAACGGCGGCATCCATGCCGCCGAGCCTCCGCCGCCCTTGTGGCCGCCGGCTTTGAGATCGCGGCCCGCGGCGGCGGCTTCGTATCGCCGCCTGGGTTGGCAGGGCTTCGCTCCCGCGGCGGAGGCTCCCAGGGGCTCATCCTCAGCCCCGTTCGCCGCGTGCCGCGTCCGCTCCTGTTGCGATCAGCAAGGCTGCAAGCCCCCGTAGCGCCCTCGAGCGTATTCAGCGGAGCAGCCGGTTCCCGGCTGCGGCACGGCATCCGGCCTCTGTTGGCGGCGGCATCGTGCCGCCGCCGAGCCGGCGTTCGCCCCTTGCGCCCGAATCGCCAAGTCGCCGGCTTTTCGCTACCGAAAAAGCGTGTTTCGCCGCTGATTTTCCCGAAAAATTGAGATCCGACCCAGCGCCGCTATAGTGCTTGCAGGTGGAGTTTGGTAATCCTTTTTGCCGATCTTTCCCTTACCCAGCAGCACCAAAAGGTTCCCCCATGTCTAGCACCAACGAAGGCCATGCCCCGCCGTGGATGACTTTCGCGGAGGCGTACGAGGAACAATGGAAGAGCGACCACGACTTGGCGATGAAGTGGTGGGATCGCAAGGAGTGGGTCGAGAACTTAGTCGCGACGGGCCTCGACGTTTACGGCGTTCTGAAGACGCGTGAGGCTCAATGGCGCGAGCAGGTTTTTCGTGGTTCCGTCGCGTTTTCGGAAAAGCAGGAACAACAGTTTCGCCGGGCGCATGACCTTTGGGTGCGGACCACTCGCGCGATTCTTGAACAGCTTGTCGATGGGTTGGAACAGCAGTTCGACGAAGTGACCGGCGTTGAAAAGCTGCGTCAGGAACTGCCGATAGTCGAGGCCACTTTACGTGACTGGAAGTCGCCCCGGCTTTCCCTGGCTGTGGGCCTGCGCGAACATCAGTTGCCCGAAGATGCGGCTGCCGCGCTTGATCGCATTATCCATTGTGCGACACCTCTCCCTTACGCTCCAAAGCAGCCGGTGCAAGAGCTGTCGGCTGAGGAGTTCAAGCGGCGCGCGAGGTAGTAGCGCCGGCATGGCGGACGTTCTGTTCCCTGTGCCGTTCGATGCCGACCTGCTCCCGTTCGTGGCCGGCTTCGACTGTGGCCCCGATCCATGGGAGCAAGAGCCTTCCTATTGGATTCAGGAGCACGCCTTGGAGGCGATAGCCCTCGGCACCAAGGTCTGGCTCTACATGAATCAGCAAGATCTTGTCGTCGGCTTCAGTTCGTTGGATGTGAGTAAGTCGCTGTTGCGGTACCCGACGCCGAAGTCACCAAGAGTGCCCGTGCTCGTCATCCCGGAGCTGGGGCTCAAGAAAGAGTTCAAGGGTGAACCCAAAGCAGAACGAACGTCTGACCCAAATACGGACGGCCGCTATTCGTCGCAGATCATGCGACACCTTCTTGACAACGCTCATCAATGGCAGGGGAACATGCAGGCGGTAAGCCTTTATGTTGACCCGCGAAACGTCGCGGCTATCCGTCTCTACCAGCGTTTTGGATTCGCTACTTACGGCGCACCGTATAAGGAGCCGCACACCGGGATCTCCTACGACCGCTATGCGGTTCGGCTCGCGCGATGACAGCCGGGCGTGGCGATAACCCAGCTGGATTTACTCATCCCCGGCAGACTCGTCGTCCTGCTCGTCAAACAGCGTGGCGGCCGCGGCCCGCATCGCCTTTTTCCATTTGGGAGGGCACTCGAGCGCCCCGGCGGCTTCCAAGTCCGCCCGAGAGATGAGCGGGCCATCGCAAATTTCATTCAGCAGGGTTTTCTGCTGCGGCTCGAGTTGCACGAGCAGCCCGAGGACGTGGATCACGTTGAGGAGTTCCGTCGTGTACTCGGCCAGCCACCCGTCAGGCTGAATCTCGCTCAGCTTGGAGGGCGGCCGCTTATCTCCCATCTGCGGCTTGGTTCGCGTTTTCTTCCGGTAGCTGAACCATTGGGTCAGCACCCGCTTGCCCGAAACCTCGTATTCCCAGACGGCCGGCGGAACGTTCTCAATGCGCCCCTTGCCGACGTGGAGTGTACGACTGCCGGCGTCGTACTTCATCTCGTCAGGCATGTTTTCCGGGTCGGTTGGGATCGAGCCTCCCTTCGGGATCTTCGCGAGGTCGGCCTGCGGCGGCCGCGGCGAACCCGCGGGACGACCCGCCGATTTGTCCGCGCAGCGCTCACCGAATGTGTGGAGCCAGATCACCTGTCGGCCCTGGTCCACCGCCTGGTTCCAAAGGGCCTGATCGGCAGTGAGCGGAATCCGCAGGCCGGGGATAACGAGGTTCTCTGCGAACCTCGCGGTATACCCCGGATGCGCGGCGACTGCTGCGATGTATGCGAACAAGTCCTCGCAGGTGCACGAGTCGCCGTGAGTTCGCCGAATTCGCTCAATGAGCCTCGGCGGCATGTTTGCGCACGCGGCCGTCGCATCCCGCCAAAGCGGCAGTACTCGTCCACCTCGCCCGTTGTAATGATGAAGGTCGGGCGGACTTGCCGTGATCGTAAGCGCGGGACCGGTCGTTGGAGCTCGATCATGAGGAGCGGTCGCAAACAGTTGCGAAGCCGAACATGATTGCCAAATCTCGGCATTCGGCTGCGTTATCACCCGACTGTCGGGGATTATCCATTGCCTGTCGACAGATCGGAACGCGTATCTCACGGGACGTATGCAAATCCCCGTCTCATCCGCGACCGTGGTGAGGGTTGGTGAAAAGCCAGGGATCGGTTCGCGAACGACCGATCGAATGTGGCGGTCAGCAGGCACTCCTTTTCTCAAGGTGGGATGGAATAACTCCTCCTTTTTGTCGAGATTCGGTTCGGCAATCATCGCATCCCATCGCGAGCATAGAGAACTGTCGTCTGGCGCAATTACCCAAGTGCGTTTTGCTTGAGTTCCAGATCCGTTGTACGCAAACAGCTCATCGAGCGCCGGATACGTGGTCCAGTCGCCCGTCGATGCCGGCAGGAACGGCGCCCGCCACTCGGTCGGGCAGTCTTGCCAGCCAACGCTATCAATCGTGAGCGCGGCCAGCGCCTCGAACTTCTGATCCCGTCTTCCTTCCGGCAGGGCAACGTACCGCACCTTCGCCGGCTCATCGTCCTTCTGGGCCCGAGCCCGCGACACCATCACGATACACACTGGTTGCTGCACACCCTGAAAAATCCGCGTCGCCACCTCGGGCTGATGCCCCTCGGGCGAGCAGTTCACGACCCAGATGTGGTCGGCAGTTCGCCGCAGCCAGTCCCGCATCTTTTTGAATCCAGGGCCACTCAAGAACCCGGCAACGGTGATGAAGCACACGACGCCGGCGTTGTCGTTCGAGCCCTGTTCCCCTTGCTCAAAACCTTCCAGGTCGCCCAGCGCCAGAAGTAGATGTAGAGGTTTCGCAGGTGCTTGGCGTGTGCGCCTGCGCCCCAATCCTTCGGCGGAATCCAGTCTTCCAGGATGGCCCGCGTCTTCGTGCGGGTGATGTCTTCGGCCGTCGGCGTGAGGCCGCCCGCCTGCAACACGTCCTCCACCCAGCCGCCCCGGCCCATCGCCTTTTCCTTGTACGGCGGATTGCCGACCACCACGTTGATGCGCCGCTTCCGCTTGAGCTCGTTGGCGAGCTTCCGCTGTTCGGCGATGGCCGCGACGATCTGCGGCGCGTAGCCGCTGTCATGCCACGGATTCGAGAGCGTGTCGGCGACATACATCGGCATCGGCTGATGAGCCACGTCGCCAATGAGATCGATCAACTCTGCGTGGATGCGAAGCTGAGCCACTGCGAACGGGCCAAGCTGCATCTCGAACGCGGTCAGCCGATCGATCGCCGCCTTGATCGCTGGCCCAACGGCTCCCTCGCCTTGCTCCGCAGCCACGTTGGCAGCAATGTGCCGAAGAATCTGGAGGATGTACGTGCCGGTGCCCGCCGCCGGGTCGTTGAGGGTGACAGTCGGGGCCGCCAGGCCGGCTTGCTGACCGAAATGCTCCCGCACGACTTCATCGACGAGCCGCACCATCGGCCCGACGACCTCGGGCGGCGTGTAATAGGAGCCGGTCTGCTTGCGCAGCGCGTTGTCGTAGACCTCCAGGAAGTCTCCGTAGAAGTAGAGCCAGGCGTCGGGCTGCCCCTTGCTGATCGCATACCAGTTCACGACATCGAGCACACGGGTGAGCGTGTTGATCGAAGTCTTGAGGGCCTTTTCGTTTGAGGCGTCGTCCGTCAACACCTTGAGCGCCGCGCCGATGAGCGATTGCGACTTGCTCAGTTCACGGCCCACGCGATCGAGATCGTTGCCAAGCGTAATGCCTCGCGCCCGTGCCATGAGCAATCCGAACGTCACGGCCTGGGCATAGCCGTCAGCAAACTGCTCGTTGTTGGCCTCGGGAAACAGCAGCAAGCGCCAGTCCTTCGCGAGCCCCGTGAGCGCCTCACTGCCCGCCTCCAGCTGCTCCGTAACCTCGTCGCGCAGGAGGCGACACAGCCTGGCCGTGGTACGTGCCAGTTCCGGCACCGTTCGGGGGGGAATCGGTTCCCAGCGGAGAAACGAATCAAAGAGGGCCACCAAGTCTTGAGGAGCCGAGAGCGATTTCCCGGCGGTGGCGATGTCTCCATTGAGCACCACGACCTGCCCCTGAATGTCGCCATTGCGCCAGAGGCTGAAGGCGTTGCCGTCGGTGTAAAGCAGATTGGGAAGGGACTGGAGCCGCAGCCATTGCTCCTTGTCGTGGCCCTTGTAGGAACGGGGGTCGGCTCCTTTGCCGGGCTGCTTGACCTCGACGACGCCGACGAGTGCCTTGCGAACCGTGATGGCGTAGTCGGGCCGCGTTTTGAGGCTCGCCAGCGATGTCTCGCCTACGGGCTCGATCTGATCACGCTTGAAGCCACAGAGCTCGGCCAAATCCTTGAACAGGTCGTGGAGCGGAGTCCGCAACTGATCTTCCGGCTCCCCTTGAATCGCAGGATTCGAGAGCTTGCCCTTGGCCGATTGGCCGTAGTCCGCAACCACCGATGCAAGCGTGCGATTCGACATGGGCGATCCTGGAAAAATGCTTGTGCCGCCGGGCGACCCAGCAACGGAAAGAGTTTGTGTACCGACTGGGGTAGGCCCCCGTAAAGGGGGCTCTCGCTGCTGCGCCGGCTTGAGTAGTTGAATTCGTGTTTTCGGCGCGACAGGCTGCCGCTCCAGGTATCGACCGTCCAGGTTATTCCCATGCGTTGGGGCCAACCGAGAGGCTTTCACGACATGCGAGATTGATCATGGCCTCCAGCGAGCCTGAAGCGAATGATGACGACCTTGCCAAGCGCGAGAGACGAGTCGCTTTTCTCGAGCGAGTAGCCGCCACCCACGACCAGCTCCGCAACACTATCGCAGAAATCGCGCTCTGGCAGACCTGCCCCGGTGCGTATCGAATCGATGCGCCGCTCGACAAAGACGAGCAAGCCGCTGGCGCAATTGCGGACTTTGTCCGCAGAGCGATCAAAGTAGCCAAGTTCTTCAATCACGTGTTCGGCCCGAAAAAAGGGGGGGATCGTGATTCAGACGGGATGCACGCCCTGGCGGCGGCCGTCCAAGCCGGGTTTCTCCGCGACAAGTCGCCGTATCGCGCCGGCCGTGAGCGGCTCTACGAATGGGAGAGCGACCCCGCAGCGGTCGCCGCCGCTGCCATCACGCTTGATGAGGCTGCCGATCATGGCAAGCAGCACGGCCCCGACTGTGATCTTGCGCCAAAAGCTATCGAGTGGTACGCCGCGATCGTTGCGTATCGGCGACGGCTGTTGGACATCGAGACGCTTGCATATTTAGCCGGCGTAGAGGCGGTCGCCCATCCAAGCCTCGCGCCTCAGGCCCACGCCGCGGTGATCAGATTGGCGAGCACCATTCGGTCCCTTGATACGGTCACCGGGGGGATGGGAGAGTGGGACAGCGTCGTGCCATCGCTCATGAAGGCGATACAGGATGCCAGCGTGTTCTCACGCGGAGCGCTGCCAGCGGACGCCCCGGCCCCAGCCGCACCCAAGGCGGCAGAACCAGCGGTGAGCGAATCAAAAATGGGCAATCCCGCGCCCGACCAGCCTACGGGGCTGAAGAGCGTCGCTGAGCTCGTGCAGGCATTTGGAATCCCGAAAGAGAACGTAGATGCGCTCAAGAAGCGGCTTCAGCGTGAGCGATCGCGGCTCTATGCAGATGCCGTCCGGGAGTTGCGAGAGCCGAGGTCGCACAAACCAAAGTTTCTCTACGACGCCGGACACGAGGAAGTACGGAAGATCATGGCGGACTACGTCCAGTAGCCCCCGTGCTTCCGTCACTCGGATGTCCCGGCTGCGCAATTTCCTGCGACACGTAGCTACGGGGTGCCAGCCGTGACGGCGGGACATTTGTCCCGCCACCGTCATTTGGTTTTTTGACCTCTCCCAGATCGGCGAAACCTCCACGCGTGCGGGCCGCACATCGCGGGCCGCGACCACGCAGAGGTTTCAACCATGACAGCGCCAATGGCTCTTCGGCCGCGTGAAGCGGCCCGCGCCCTCGGGGTCTCCGAGCGGTGGCTTTGGGAAAAGACGAAGACAGGGGAGATCCCGTGCCTGAAGGCAGGCCGGTGCACGCTCTACCCGGTCGCCATGCTCGAGGAGTGGCTCCGCAGCCGCGCGGCCCGGCAGCAGGAAGGCGGTGAGCGGTCATGAGCCACGACCCCGTCAACCTCGTGCTGGCTCGCCTTCGGGAGCGGCGCCACGAGCCCCGCCAGACCGGCAGCGGCTGGACCTCGACATGCCCTGCCCACAATGACACCAGCCCGTCCCTGTCGGTCGGCGTCGGCGACAACGGCAACGCGGTGGTCCACTGCCATGCCGGCTGCGACCTCGGCTCCATCGTGGCCGCCCTGCGGCTCGAAAAGAGAGAGTTGTTCGCCGACGGTGCGAGCGCACCCGCGCCGCGCCAGAAAACCCGAAGACCGCCGCGAGCGTTTCCCACCTGGGAGGCGGCCGCCGAGTCGATTTCCCAGGGCCGGGGCCGGCCGGCGATGACGTGGGAATACCGAGACGCCCACGACGCCGTGGTGGCCATCGTGTGCCGCTGGAACCTTCCGGACGGAAAGAAGGACATTCGGCCCGTGTCGCGCCAGCCGGACGGCACCTGGGCGGCTGTGGGCATGCAGGAGCCCCGCCCGCTCTATCGGCTCCCTGAACTCGCCCGCGCCGAAACGGTCTACGTCTGCGAAGGCGAGAAGGCTGCGGACGCACTCCGCAGCCTGGGGCTCACGGCGACCACCAGCAGCTTCGGTGCGAAGAGCGCCCGCAAGACGGACTGGGCGGCGCTGGCCGGCAAGAGCGTCGTGATCGTCCCTGACCACGACGACGAGGGCGCAGCCTATGCAGCCGACGTGCGCCGCCTCGCCACCGATGCCGGTGCCAAGAGCGTGGTGATCGTGCGGCTCGCCGGCATCTGGCACGGGATCGAGCCGGCCGACGACGCGTACGACTGGATCGAGGCCCACGACGCCACCGACCCAGCGGATCTCGTCTCGACGCTCGAACAGCTCGCCGCCGAAGCCCGCCACGACGCGCCGAGAGAAGGACCGGTGCTCGTGTGCATGGCATCGGTCCAGCCGCGGGAGGTTCGCTGGCTGTGGCCGCCGGCCGTGGTGGCGAGCTCGACGAGCGACGGCAGCATGCCGGCCGCGTGCCGCTGGGGCGGCTGACGCTGCTCGTGGGCCGGCCGAAGGAAGGCAAGTCGTTCTTGACCACCGACATGGCCTCGCGGGTAACGACCGGCACGCCGTGGCCAGACGGCACTCCCTGCACGAAGGGGGCTGTGATCTTCATCTCCGCAGAAGACGACCCCGCCGACACGATTCGCCCGCGGCTCGACGCGCACTATGCAGATGCCTCGCGAGTCCACCTGCTGAGCGCCGTCAGGCACGTCAATGACAAAGGCAAGCCCGAGGAAGTGATGTTTACGCTCGCGGATGCCGCCGCCCTGGAGGCGGCAATCACTGCGGTCCCGGATTGCAGGCTCGTGGTGATCGACCCTGTCGGCAGCTTCCTCGGCGGCCGGACGGATGCCCATCGAGACAACGAGGTCCGGGCGCTACTGGCTCCTGTGGCGCGGCTGGCCGAGAAATACGACACGGCCGTCCTGGTCGTGTGTCACACCCGGAAAGCGCCGGGTACGAATGCCGATGAGCAGACTCTTGGCTCGCGCGGGTTTGTGGGCATCGCCCGCGCCGTGTGGCACATGAGTCGGGATCGCGAGAAAAAGTCGCGACGACTCCTCCTGCCCGGTGGTCAAAATCTGGCGTGTGAGCCGACAGGCCTGGCGTTCACGATTCAAGGCGAGCCCGCGCGACTTTCCTGGGAGCGGGAGCCCGTGGCGATGACGGCCGACGATGCCTTGGCCGGCGAGCACCGCGCCGGCGGAAAGGCTTCTCGCTCGAAGCCCGGCCCAGCGCCCGAGAGACGCGACGAGGCCGCGGACTGGCTGGCCGGCATTCTTGCTGCCGGTCCCCGGCCGGCCGCCGACCTCATCGAATCGTGGACGAACGGCGAGGGCGGCTCCAAGACAACGCTGGTGCGTGCGAAGCAGAGCCTCGGGGTCGAGGCGTATCGCCCCGACAACCCAGGCCCGTGGTGGTGGAAGCTGCCGCCCGAAGGCGACCCGCCTGAGATTCAGGAGCCCACCCAGCCGGGAGCAACGGAACACGGCCCTCTGGACTTCCTGGGCAAAACTCCGGGGTTGTACGCGTTTCCCGAATCCTGAGCCCCCACATGACCACGTTCCTGAAACCCGGCCACCTGCAATGGCCGCTCCCCCGGTAGAGTGGCGAATCAAACCCGCGAGGACACACGCATGGCATCACTCATCAAAGACCCCAACGGCTTCTTCCGCATCGAAGTCGTAGTCCCCGACGGCAGCCGCAAACGCATCCGGCTCGGCAAGCTGCCGGTGAAGACCGCCGAATCGTGGCACCGCCGCGTCGAGGCCCTGGTGAGCGATCTCGCGGCCGGGGAACCTCACGGCCGTGACCTGGCTTCCTGGCTGGCAGAACTCCCCCTCAAGCTCCACGAGCGGCTGGTGAAGGCCGGTCTCGCAGACCGCCGCGCGGCAACCGCAACCGTGACGATGGGGCCGTTCCTGGCGGCGTGGCTCGAAGCGAGGAAACCGGAATACAAGGTGGCGAGCGTCCGGGCCTGGCAGCAGGTCGTTGACGGACTGACGGAGTTTCTTGGGTCCGCCTTTCCGATCGCCGAGGTGACTCCCGAAAAGGCCGAGGAGTTTCGGCAGCGCATGATCTCCGACGGGCTTCGCCCCACGACGATCCACAAGCGGCTCCAGCACGCGAGGCTGATGTTTGACCACGCCAAGCGGAAGAAACTCCTGGCCGAGAATCCCTTTGAGTACGTCCGCCATCGCCCCGGGGACGCCTCCGAGCGCCGGGCCTACGTCGAGGCAGCGGACGTGCGCCAGGTGATCGACCACGCCCCGAATCAAGACTGGCGGCTTTTGATCGCCCTCTCGCGTTTCGCGGGCTTACGCGTGCCGAGCGAGGCCATGAGCCTGCGGTGGCAGGACATCGACTGGGATCGCGGCCGAATCACGGTTCCCTGCCCGAAACTCGAGCACCTGGCCGGCCGGGGCTACCGCGTGATCCCGCTGTTCGCCGACGTGCGGCCGTATCTCGAGGAAGCGTGGGATCAAGCGCCGGAGGGTGCGGAGTACGTCTTCGCCGAGGAGTACCGTCGTCGCGCCCACGGCAAGCACGGGTGGGCCGGCTGCAACCTCCGTTCGACGCTCGAAAAGATCATCAAGCGGGCCAAGGTGCCGCAGTGGACGCGGCTCTGGCATTCGATGCGGGCGAGCTGCGAAACCGACCTGGCCCGCGAGTACCCGCTCGCCGTGGTCGCCAAGTGGCTGGGCAACACAGTCGCCGTGGCGATGAGGCACTACGTCGATGTCACCGACGCCGACTTCGAGCGTGCCGCGGTCGCCGGCAGCAAACAGGCGCACAAAGCGGCGCAGCAAGTTCCCGCGAGTGGGTGCTTTGACTCGCAGGCCGAATCGTCCGCGCATGAAAACGCCCCGGCTGTGCGGGGTCTCGCAGCATCCTGCGATCCCCTGCACAACCGGGGCATGGAGGCGGCGGGAGTCGAACCCGCGTCCCGTGATGCTTCAGTACGAACGTCTACGTGCGTATCCGGTCGATTTGGATCTCGTCGGCGGGCCCCCGGCCGGCAGGGTGCCTCGCTGACCAGCCCGGAACGTTTTTGACCCCGGCCGTACCAGGCGGTGAACCGGGGCGAGTCGGATTTGGCGACCGATTGGGAGGCCCTTCCGACTGGGGCCATCGCTCGGGGCTACTTAATTAAGCAGCCAGAGAAAACTGAGCTTCGGCAATTGAAGCTTGGTCGACTTTTAACGTGGCCAGCCGACCAACCACGGCACGCGGTCCGGACCTCCGACGATCCGGTCGAAACCAGTACGCCCCCGAGGGTGTCCGGTCCCCATTCGCTCGGCCGCCGTGGGGAACCGGTCCCACCGACGACCTCGGCTCCGGCAGTTCTCGCACGGGCGGAGCCGGACACCGACCTTGCCATCCTAGCAAACCTCCGCGGTGGTATCGGTCGGACTGGACGGGCCGCACCACCCGGCCGCGAAAACGTCGGATCGGCAGCCGCCGACACTTGGGGCGCGCGGGATACTCCCCACGAGGCCTTCGTGCGCCTCACCCGGGCCCGCGGTCGAGTTGACTCCCGATCGACGGCATCCGTACCCTCTGGTTGTTGGATGGAGCAGGGCCCCGACACACCCCCCTCACTGGACCGTCCACCCCCTAACAATGAACCTCCCGCGCACCACCCTCGTCGCTGTCTGTCTCGCCGTCGTCTCGGCCGCGCCCGCCGTGGCCCAGGACTGGGCGAAGAAGATGTTCACCGAAACCTCCCACAACTTCGGCACCGTCGCCCGGGGCGCGAAGACGGAGCACCGGTTCGTCTTCGCCAACACCTACAAGGAAGACGTCCACGTCGTCTCCGTGCGGTCGAGTTGCGGGTGCACCTCCCCCAAGGTCTCCCGCCACGACCTGAAGACCGGGGAGAGTGCCGAGATCATCGCCACGTTCAACACCCACTCGTTCGTCGGCCAGCGCGGCGCCACGCTGACGGTGACGTTCGACAAGCCGTTCTATGCCGAGGTCCAGCTCCGGGTCAGCGGCAACATCCGCGGCGACGTCGCCTTCACCCCCGCGTTCGTCGACCTCGGCAAGGTGCCCTTCGGGAGCGGCGCCGAGCAGAAGGTCCGCGTCTCTCGGTCGGGTGATTTCCCCTGGGTGATCCAGGATGTCCGGAGCGTCAATTCCAATTTCGAAGTCATGCTCTCGAAGCCGCAGCGGAGCGGCGGCCAGTCGTCGTACGACCTCACCTTCCGGCTCAAGCCCGGGGCTCCGGCGGGGTTCCTCAAGGGCCAGTTGATCCTCGTCACCAACGACCCGCGGGCGACGCAGATCCCGATGGACGTCGAGGGTTTGATCGTGGCCCCGGTCACCGTCAGCCCGCAGCTGCTGGCGATGGGCGCCGTCCCCTGTGGCGGGACGGTGACGAAGAACGTCGTCGTCAAGGCCGACCGGCCGTTCAAGGTGACGGGCATCGATTGCGGCGACGACTGCATCACCTGCCCGGCGAAGCCCGAGCCGGCCCTGGTCCACATCCTGCCGGTGACGTTCAAGGCCGGCGACGCGACCGGCAAGATCGAGCGCGAGCTGAAGATCGCCACCGACCTGGGCGAGAACGTCGTCCCGAGCGTGTTGGTGCAGGCCACGGTCGAGCCGGCTGCCGAGGCCCCGCCGGCCAACGGCGCGGGGCCGGCGACATCCGCCGCCGCGGCGTTGTGAACCGCCCGGCGCTTTTCGGCACGCAGGCGCGGGCGTGGTGGCTCACCCGGGCCGCCACGCCCCGCTCGCTTTCCGGTGCTGGCCGCGGCGACGTCGGGCCAGGCCGATCTACCGGCTCCCGAGGGGCCGGTAGTCGCGCGGGGCAGGGCCGGCGTAGAGCGACAGGGGGCGGATGAGCCGATTGTCCCCCGCCTGTTCGATGACGTGGGCCGTCCAGCCGCTCATCCGGGCGACGACGAAGATCGGCGTGAACACCTTCACCGGCAGGCCGAGGGCGTGGTAGACGCGGGCTGCCGGCCAGTCGAGGTTCGGCCGCAGCCCCTTGCGCTCGAGCATGATCTCCTCGACGCGCCGCGCCAGCGTCTCCAGGTCCTCGCCGGGCGTGCCGCGGACCATCGCGGCGCACAGCTCGCCGAGGAGCTTCGCCCGGACGTCGCCGTGCTTGTAGACACGGTGGCCGAACCCCATCACGACGCGTTTGCCGGCGAACTGCTCCTCGAGCCAGGGGGCGGCCCGATCGGCCGCGCCGATCGCGGCGAGGACCTCGAGGACCTTCTCATTGGCACCGCCGTGGAGCGGGCCCTTGAGGGTGCCGATCGCCGCCACGATCGCCGAATGCATGTCGGAGCCTGTCGAAACCACCGTCCGGGCGGCGAACGTCGAGGCGTTGAACTCGTGCTCGGCGTAGAGGACGAGGGTCGCCCCGAAGGCCGCGACAGCGGCCGCGGTGGGGGCGGCGCCAGTGAGTCGCTCGAGGAGCGCCGGGGCCAGCGCCGCATCGGGCCAGCGGGCCACGGGGCGCCCGGCGACGAGGTCGAGCCAGGCGGCGAGAATCGCCGGCACTTGGCCGATGAGCCGCTCGGCCGCGGCGACGAGGGCGGCATGGGGTCCCGGGGCCTCGTCGCGCGTGATCTGGCCGAGGATGCTGACGCCGGTCCGGAGGGCGTCCATCGGCGCCGCCTCCGGCTCGCGGGCGGCGAGCAGGGCCAGGGCATCGATCACGGTCCGGTCGGGCGTTGCCGCGGCCGCTTGGACGCGCGCCGTGAACCGGCCGTGTTCGGCGCGGTCGGGTAACTCGCCGTGGAGAAGCAGGTAGGCGACATCCTCGAAGTCGGCCGCCCGGGCGAGCGGCTCGATCCCGTAGCCCCGGTAGCGGAGGCCGCTGTCGAGCGACGAGATCGCCGTCTCACCGGCGATCACGCCGGCCAGACCGCGGGCGACAGGCGGGGGTCCGCCGGCCGCGGTGCCGGCGTCGGAATTGGGAGCGGTCATCGCGGCGAGGCTCCATCGGCTCCCGTCGCGCCTCCGAGGCCGTTGGCCTCGAGCCAGCGCTCCGGGTGGGCGGGATCGTAGTCGAGCAGTTCGTACAGCTCCTCCCGCGACTGCATGCTGTCGACGAGCTCCTCCTGCGAGCCCTCTTCGGCGAGGATCGCCAGCCCCGCCTCCATCGCCGTCATCGCCAGGCGGAGGAGTGTCATCGGGTAGAGGACCGCGGCGAATCCGGCCGACTCCAGGTCGTCGCGGTCGAGGAGCGGCCCGGCGCCGAACTCGGTCATGTTGGCAACCAGCGGCAGCCGGCCGCGGAAAACGCCGCCGACCGTGGTGAACTCATCGCGCGTGGCCAGCGCCTCGGGAAACAGCCAGTCGGCGCCGGCGTCGCGGTAGGCCTCGAGCCGGCGGAGGCAGTCGTCGAGGCCGGCGACGCCCCGCGCGTCGGACCGGGCGATGATCACCAGATCGCGGTCGCGCCGGGCCTCGGCCGCGGCGGCCACCTTTTCGGCCATCTCGGCGGCGGCGATCACCTGCTTGCCGGCGAGGTGGCCGCAGCGCTTGCCGACGGCGACCTGGTCTTCGATCTGGATCGCCGCCGCCCCGGCTTCCTCGAGGAGCCGGACGGTGCGGGCCACCTCGTCGGGACCGCCGAACCCGGTGTCGGCATCGACGACGAGCGGAATCGTCACCGCCCGGGCGAGGATCCGGGTCTGCTCGACCAGCTGCGCGCGGGAGAACAGTCCGACGTCGGGCACGGCGAGGCCACCGGCCGACAGCGCGGCGCCCGACAGGTAGACGGCGTCGAAGCCGGAGCGTTCGACGAGTTTCGCGGCGATCGCCAGTGGCGCTCCGACGATCGCGATCTGCCCGGCAGCCACTGCGGAACGGAGCGCGGCGCCGCCGGCGGCCGTGGCGGGGCCTGCCGGGGCGGGAGGGACGGCTTCGGGTTGCATGCCGCTCACTGTATCCTGCCGGAGGGTTGCCGTCGCCCGTGCGAGATCGTCCGGGAAACCAAGGCCGTTTCATGCAGCGACCGGTCCAGTCGACGGCGGCGGTGATCGGGGAGCTGGCAGTGCTCACGCTTCTCTGCGCGGCGACCGGGGCCTGGCCGGTGCCCGACGTCAACGAGACGGTCTACCTCACCAAGGCCCGCCACGCGGCCGATCCCGACTTTGGCCGCGGCGATTTCTTTCTCGAGACACCCGACGGCCACGGGCTGTTTTTCCGTCTCTTCGGCGCGATCGCGGCGGAAATGCCCCTCGAGTCGGCGGCCTGGGTGGGCCGCTGGGCCGGCTGGCTGGCCGTGGCCGTGGGAGCCTGGTGGGCGCTGCGGCCGCTGCTCCCGTCGGCGGCGGCGCGGATCGCCGCCGGGGCGCTGTTCGCGCTGGCGCTGCGGCAGACGACGGCGGCCGGCGAGTGGGTGCTCGGCGGCTGCGAGGCGAAGGTTTTTGCGTGGGGATTCGTCCTGGCGGCGGCAGGCGTCTGGGCCCGCGGCCGGTTTTCGCTCGCCTGGGCGCTGGCCGGCGCGGGCACCGCGCTGCATCCGCTCGTCGGCGGCTGGGCGCAGGTGGCGCTGGTGCTGGCGGCATGGTGGAGCCGGGGGGAACTGCCTCCGTGGAAAGCCAGCGACGTGGCCTGGCTCGGAGCCGGCGTTGCCGCCGCGGCGGTCGGTGTCGTGCCGGCACTGGGGCTGACTGCCGGGGCCGAGGCCGCCGAGCGGATCGCGGCGACGCGGATCTACGTCGTCGAGCGCCTCCCCCATCATCTCCTGCTCCGTTCGTTCGCCGACGGGCTGTGGGCGCGCCACGTCCTCGCGGTGTGCGTGTGGCTCCTCCTCCGCGGCCGGCTGCCCTCGACCCCCGCCTGGCGCCGCAGCGACCGGCTCACGCTGGCGGCGCTGGTGATCTCGGCCGCCGGGGTGGTCGTGTCGCTGGCGGAGCCCCTCGCACCGGCCGCCGTCTACGGGCTGCTCCGCTACTACTTTTTCCGGCTCGCCGACGTGCTCGTGCCCCTGTCGCTCGCGGCGACGGTGGCCGCGGTTCTGGCCGACCGCGCCGTGCTCGCCCGAATCGTGCCCCTTCCCGTCCCGGCGACCCGAGCGCTCGCGGCCCTGCTGCTGGCAGCCGATCTCGCCGGACAGTCGGCCCACTGGCCACTCCCGGGACGCTCCACCCCCGCGCCACGCGCCGATGCCCGAGTCGACGCCCCGGCCTGGCGCGACGCCTGCCGCTGGGTCGCCGCGAACGTCCCCGCCGGTGCCCGGTTTCTCACGCCGCGCGGCGCGGCGAGCTTCACCTGGTTCACCGGCCGTGCCGAGGTGGTCGGCTGGAAGAACAGCCCCCAGGACGTCCCCTCGCTGCTCGAATGGCGCCGCCGGATGATCGACTGCTACTCACGCGACGGCTCGCTCCGCGGGATGGTCAACAGCACGGCCGAACTGGGCCGGCAGCGCGCCGCCGCCGCCGCCGCCCGCTATGGCGCCACCCACGCGATCGTGCCGGTCGACGTGCCCGGCATCGATGACTTCGGTTGGGATCTCCTCCACCGCGCCGGCGTCTACGCCGTGTACCGGATCCCCGCCGGTGACCGAGCCCCTTCCCCGCACGACGCCCCCGCCGACCGATGACGACCTCTGCCGATCCCGCACCGCGCCTCGCCGTGGCCTTCGACCTCGACGGCCTCCTGGTCAACACCGAGGACATCTATCCCGACGTCGGCGCCGAACTGCTCCGGCGCCGCGGCCGCAGCCTCGGCCCGGACCTCCTCGACGCGATGGTGGGGAGGCCGCAGGCGGTGGCCCTGAAGACGATGATCGAATGGCACGGGCTGTCGGACACGATCGAGACCCTGTCGCGCGAGACGCGCGAGATCTTCGTCGGCTTCCTCGACGCGCGGCTGGCGGCGCTTCCCGGGGCGGTGGCGCTGCTCGACCGGCTCGCCGCGGCCGGCGTGCCGCGCTGCGTCGCCACCAGCAGTGCGCCGGACTACGCCCACGACATCCTCGCGCGGCTGGCGCTGGCCGACCGCTTCGCCTGCGTGCTCACCGCCCACGACGTGGAACGGGGCAAGCCCGACCCGGCGATCTACCGGCTCGCCGCCGAGCGGCTCGGCGTGGTCCCCGGGCAGCTCGTCGTGCTCGAGGATTCGCACGTCGGATGCCGGGCGGGCGTGGCAGCCGGCGCGGTCGTCGTCGCCGTGCCGGGCGAACACAGCCGGAGTCACGATTTCAGCGGCGTCAGGCTGGTGGCGGACTCGCTCGCCGATCCCCGGCTCCACGGCCTGCTGGGGCTCGGCTGACGCCGCGTCACTCAACGGCGATGCCGAGCCGGTCGGCCTGGAGGCGGAGCGCCTCGCGGAACGCCGGGAGCGGGTGCCGCTGGCGGCGGCGCACGGCCCACAGGAACGTCGCGTCGACGAGCTTCGGCGGCAACCGGCCCTCCTCCACCAATCCGACGACGCGGCCGATGTAGTCGCGATCGGCGGGGCGCCTCACCTGGAGCCCGGCGACGAGCCGATCCTCGAGGCCGGTGGTGCCGGGGCCGTCGCGGCCTTCTGGGGGGGCGGCGAAGGCCGTCGCGCCCAGGAGCAGGGACGCGAGGGCGAGGCGGAGGGAACGCATGGCGGGCTCCTCGGAGGGGCCGCAGCAGTACGCCCCCGCGCCGGCCCGGGTCAAGGCCGATCGGCGAACCGCGCCAGCGCGTACGACTTCTTTCCCGACCGGAGCACGATCGACGTTCCGCCGACCAGGTCGGCGGAGGTCAGCCGCCGCGTGGGATCCGAGACCCGGCGGTTGTTGACGTAGCCGCCACCCTGCTCGATCGTCCGCCGCGCCGCCGACCGGCTCGGCGCCAGGCCGGTCCGCTCGAACGCCTCGACGACCGCCAAGCCCTCGCCGTCGAGAGCCGTCCTGGAAAACTCGTGGCTGGCGACGTCGGCGAACACGTCGTCGAGCGCCGTCGGGTCGAGGCTCGCCACCTCGGCGCCGAAAAACACCTCCGTCGCCTGCCGGGCGTGGGCCAGGCCGTCGGGGCCGTGGACGAGGCGGGTGAGCTCCTCGGCGAGGCGCTTCTGGCTCGTCCGCGCGGCCGGGTCGCTGGCGCGCTGGGCGTCGAGCGCGCGGATCTCGTCGAGTGGGAGCTCGGTGAGCCGCAGCAGGCAGCGGCCGGCGTCGGCGTCGTCGAGGTTGATCCAGTACTGGTAGAACCGGAACGGGCTGGTGCGTTTCGCGTCGAGCCAGATCGCTCCCGACGCGGTCTTCCCCATCTTCGTGCCGTCCGACTTCACCAGCAGCGGGCAGGTGACGGCGTGGAGCTCGCGACCGCGGAGCCGGCGCCCGAGCTCGATCCCGGCGGTGATGTTGCCCCACTGGTCGCTGCCGCCCAACTGGACCCGGCAGTCGAAGGCGTCGGACAGATGGACGAAGTCCCAGGCCTGGAGGAGCATGTAGCTGAATTCGGTGTACGACAGCCCGCCGTCGCGATCGAGACGCGACTGCACCGAATCCTTGGCGAGCATCTGCGACAGCGGCACGTGCTTGCCGACGTCGCGGAGGAAGGCGAGATAGCCGACACCGCGCATCCAATCGGCGTTGTCGACGACGTGGACGGGACCGGAGGTGACGCGGCCGTCGGGCCCCGGTGCCGCCAACAGGGTGCGGATCTGGTGGCCGATCCCCGCGAGATTGGCGGCGAGTTGCTCCGGGGCGAGCAGGTTGCGCTCCTCGCTCCTGCCACTCGGGTCGCCGATCATCCCGGTGGCACCACCGAGCAGGGCGATCGGTTCGTGACCGGCCGCCGCCACGCGCCGCAGGAGCACCAGCGGCAGCAGGCTCCCGACATGGAGGCTGTCGGACGTCGGATCGAATCCGCAGTAGATCCGTCGCCCGGCCGTGGCGAGCCACGATCCCAGCCCGGCCAGATCGGTCGACTGGTGGACCAGGCCGCGGGCCGCCAGATCGGCGAGGAGATCCGTGTGGTTCAACGCCATCGGTCGTCGTCGCCGAAGGGGTGGTGGGGGCCGGTGAGCTTCGGCTTGGGAAGCGCCTCGAGGCACTTCTCCGCCATCCGCAGGTCCTCGCGCGACGTGATCTTGATGTTGAGGGGCGATCCCGGCACGACGATCACGGGGTGGCCGAGCGCCTCGATCAGCGACGATTCGTCGGTCGCCTGGCTGCCGGGTGCGGTGGCGAACGCCTTCTCGAGCAGCGCCCGCGAGAACACCTGCGGGGTCTGCGCCTCCCACAGCCCGGTGCGATCGACCGTGCCCGAAATCGTCTGGTCGGCGGCGACGCGCTTCAGCGTGGCGACGACCGGGGTGGCGAGGATCGCCGCCCCCGTGCGGGCACCGGCCGCGAACACCTTGTCGATCCACGCCGCTGCCAGGCAGGGGCGGGCGGCGTCGTGGATCGCGACGACGTCGATCTCGGGGGAGAGTTTTTCCAGGCCGCGGCGGACGGAATCGGCGCGCTGGGCTCCCCCCTCGGCGAGCGTGATTCCCATGAACGCCAGGTTGGCGCCGAACTTCTCGACGAACGCCACACGATCGTCGGGGGCGACGACGATCACCACCTGCTTGACGTCGGGACGGTCGGTGAACCGTTCGGCCGAATGCAGCCACACGGGCCGACCCGCCAGCGGGGCGAACGGTTTCTTGTAATTGGCGTCCTGGAAGCGGCTGCTCTTTCCGGCCGCTGCCAGGATCACGCCGAAGGTGGCCATCGCTGGTCCTGGTGTGGGTGCGGCGTCGACGCGGCCACCGGCTGCTACGGCCGTTCGAGCCGGGGGGCGATCGCCGCGTCCATCAGCGACCGCACCACCGCCTTGGCGGCCGGCTTGTCGCTGATCCAGGCGGCGAAACGCTCACCTTCGCGGCCGTACAAGTCGTGGAGCCAGCGCGGGGCATCGCTGCGGAGCCACTCGCGGAACAGCAGCCAGCGCGGGTCGTCGGCACCGTACACCTCGCGGGCGACCCAGCAGAAGCCGCCGCCCATGCCGCCGCCGCCCATGCCGCCCATGCCACCGCCACCCATGCCGCCCATGCCACCGCCACCCATCCCGCCGGTGCCCATCGCACCGCCGCCGGCGAAGTTGAACGTGGTCACCTGTCCGACACCGGAGAACAGCGGCGTCACCGAGACGCGAACGTAGCGCCGGTCGGCCGACACCACCGCCGTCGCCTGAAGGTTGGTGCCTTCGGGAAGCGTCGAGATGATGGGCTGATACCCGGCCGCGCCACCGCGGGTGAACGGCAGCAACGGTGACGATTCACCGCCGGGCGCCGAGCCGCGCCCCTGCGACATCGAGCCCGCCAGCGCCGGATCGTTGATCCCCGCCAGCTGCTGTGCGAGGACCGCGCGGCTGATGTCCTGCTGGGCGGCGAAGTCCTGGGCGATCTGCGCCTCCAGCAGCGGCTCGCGTCTGCGGCCGTCGGGGACGTCGATCGAGAACACCGTGTCGTCCGCACCCAGTGGAACTTGCCGGCGCAACCGCTGTTCGCGGTCCGTGCCGCGGTGCAGGATCAACTCGGCCGTCACGGTGTCGGCCGCCACCTTCCCGTAGGTGCGGTGGACGAGCACGTGGTAACGGCCTGGGAACGCCTCGGCGGCGATGTAGCGCTCGCGGTGCGTGCCGTTGTCGCGATCCGGGCCGGCGTCGAGGTCGGCGAGCAGCGTGCCGCCGGAAATGCTCCGCGGGCTGGCGACCGAGCAGATCGTCCCGGCCGGTTCCTCGACGACGACGTCGATGTCGGCATCGCCGTTCCAGGAGAACTCGAGTTCCACGTCGCGGACCAGCGCCGCATCGATATCGGCGGCGAACGCATCAGCCTCGTCGCCGCGTCCCTCCTTCCGCTGCCGCTCGATCGCCGCCTTCGCCAGCCGGGCCGCCCGCGTCGGCACCTCCTGCTGGGCGGCGGGCCACTCGTGGGCCAGCACCCCGGCACAGGCCCAGCGGAGCGCTGCATCGTCCTTGTCCTTGGCGGCCAGCGCCATCGCCAGGGCGTAGGCCTCGCGGTTGGCCCGGTCGACGCGCACCACCTGGCGGCACAGCCGGAGGGCCTGGCGATTCGATCCGAACCGTGCCAGATAGTTGGCGAGAGCCAGCAACTCGGTCGGCGATCGGGCGAAGTCGGCACTCGAGAGGAGCGCCCGCTCGACGTCGGCGGTCGGTTTGCCCGCAGCCTCGAGCGCCAGGGCGAGCGACTCGTACATCCACGGCTCGGGGGAGCCGGCGGCGATCGCGGCGGCGATCAGGTCGGCCGCCCGGTCGAAACGCCCCTTGCGTCCCAGCTCCGCCGCGGAAATCCGCAGCCGCGCCAGCCGGCCACCGAGGTCGGCGCGATCGCCGTCGTGGAGGTAGCCGGCGACCGCGGCGGTGATGTCGGCCGCTTCGACGATGCGCTCGGGAAGCCCGAGGCTGTCGACGCCGGCGCCCGAGGTCGCGGAGTCGGCTTCGGTTCCGGCAGCGGGAGCCGGCGCGGCGGGTTTCCGGGGAGCAGGCGTTCCGGTGGTGTCGGGTTTCTTCTCACGCATGCCGATGCGCGACTTGGCATCGGAGACCTGGAACATGCCGCCACCCATGCCACCCATGCCACCGCCCATGCCGCCCATGCCGCCGCCCATGCCCCCCCCCATGCCACCGCCACCCTGAAACGGGTTGACGCCGCCGGCGGCGTTCAGCGGCATCACCAAGTCGGCGACAGGGTAGACCTTCACGATCAGTTCCTCGGCCGCCTTTTCCTTGGTGGTGATCTTGAGGACCTCGTCCTTCACGAGATACGTCATGTCGAGGTCACCGAGAATCAGCCGCAGCGCCGAGCGCAGCGACACCCCGGAGAGTCTGCGCGTCACGGGGGCGTCGAGGTCGAAACCTTGTTCCTCAAGGGCCTTGTTGTCGACTTGGATCGGGATCCCCTGGGAATCCTGGAGCTGCGAGATCACGTCGCGCAGCGGCGTCTCGGAAAAATCCAAGCTCTCGACCGGCTTGTCGAGCGCGTCGTAGATCGTCTGCTCGGCGGTGCCCGGATTGGCGAGATCGACCGACTTGTACTTCTCGCGCAGCCGGGTGATCTCCTGCCAGCGCGCGGCGCTGGGGTAGATCACCGGCGGCTCGTCGGGATAAGGGATTGCCGCCACGTCGGCGAGGTGGAGCGAGTCCATGAACCCACGCTGCTGGTCGCGCCGGACGCGCGTGTTTTCAGCGTGGTAATCAAGGATCCGTGCCACCAGCGGCGCAGTCACCGCCACCTCGCGGGCCGCCATCGGCATGCCGCGGTTGGCGTACAGCCACGAGGCCTCCTCGCCCATCTCCTTGCCGACGACCCGCTCGGCCTCGGTGAAGGCGTCGGTGGGCCGTTGGAAGCCGACCCGGATCCCCTCCTCCACCAGCGCGTGGTAGCGCTCGGTGAGCTGCTTGAAGCGTTCTTCGCGGCGCCGCAGCTCCCCGTCGAGCCGGGCGCGTTCCAGGGCGATCGCCCGGTTGCGATCGGCGGCCAGGTCGTGCTCGGCCTTCGACCGGGCGCGGACGATCGCATCGCGGATCCCGATCTCGATCTGGCGGTTGAGCCGGTCACGGACCGCCGGATCGAGATCGTCCGACGACAGCACGACGCGCTGCAGTTCCTTGAGATCGAGTCGGGCACGATCGGGATCGATCGCGCAGGTCTGGCGCGCGGTGCGCAGCCGGACGGCTGTCTCCTGTTCGAGGCGTTGGGCGCGAACCTTCCGCATCCGGGTGATGGCGGCGAGGTCCTCGCCGGCCGCCGCGGTGGGGCGCCGGAGCGCCTCGACCCCCGGATCGGCATCCTCGATCCAGGGCTCGGCCGGCTCGGCCGTGATCCCCGCCGGGGGGAGCGGTTCGGCGACCGGGCGATCCTCCGGTTCGAGTTCGACCGTGTCCCGGCCGAGCGGCTGCCGCGGCTCCTCGATGCGCAGCGGGTCGGCGGCGGGGCGGGGGGGAGCGTCACCGGCCCGCTCCGCGGGTGCCGGAGGATCGACCGGCGCGAACGGGTCGTCGCCCGCCGGAGGCTGCCCGGCCTGTGCGAGGCGCATCCCGTCGGCGATGCTCTTCTGCGCGGCGGTGAAAACGACGGCGGCTTCGGCGTTGTCGGGATCGCGTCGCAGCGCGGCGAAAGCCAGGCGCAGCGCCGATCCGTGGGCACCGGAACTCTCCG
The DNA here is from genome assembly GCA_016872925.1 of Planctomycetota bacterium. Lineage (GTDB taxonomy): Bacteria > Planctomycetota > Planctomycetia > Pirellulales > UBA1268 > QWPN01. The sequence continues at coordinate 4,096 of VGYR01000008.1, read as the reverse complement.
CCTGGCGCGACATCGTCGCCAGCGTCGCCGCCTCGCCGCGGATCACGCCGCGGGCCACATCGAGACCTTCACGGCCGAGCGTGGGAAGGAAAATGCCGGCGGAGTCGAAGGCATTGCGGGCGAGTTCCTCCAGAAAGGCATTGTCGGAACGCGACTCGGCGTCGGGGAGCGCAAGCGTCACCTGCTTCTGCACCAGCCCCTTGCCGGAGGGAACCTCGACGGCGAATTCGAGCCGCGCGTCGGTGAGCGGGCCGACGGCGATCAGCACCGAATCCCGGTCTCCGCGGAGTGGGGGAGCGTCGCCGGGGAGGAGTTTCACGCGGGCATCCGCCGCGTTGGTGGACAGGAGCGTGTCCTCCGGCCAGGTCACCGGAGCGGCTGCCAGCCCCGCCATCCGCGCCCCGGCATCGGCCGGCGACGTGGCGCCCTCGGGCACGAGGAGCATCCCGCCGGTCGCATTGGCGATCGCTGCCAGGCAGGTCCAGTTGACGTCGGCCCCGATGCCGAGGGCGGAGAACGAGATCCGACGGCCGCGCAGCCCGTCGAGCATCCGCCGGTACTCGGCGGCCTCCAGGCCCGTCAGCCCCGGGCCATCGCCGACATACACCATCGTCCGCTGTGCCGAGCCCGGGGCGAACAACTGCGCTGCCTCGTCGATGCCGGTGACGAGGTCCGTCGAACCGAGCGGCGTGCGATTGCCGAGAGCCGCCAGGGCGCCTTTGATGTCGCCTCCGGTGGGGCCATCGAACCGCTTCGACAGTGGCGTGCACGACAGATCGACGGCGGCGAGGAACACGCGGTCGGCGGGGCGGCACTTTCCGAGGAACGCCTCGACGGCCTCCAACGCCCGCCGGCGGTGCGGTCCCGACTGGCTGGCCGACGTGTCGACCAGGACGACGATCTGCGTCGCTTCGGCCTCCCGCGGCGTTGCCGGGCCACGGATTCCCACCGCCGTCACCTGGGGCGACAGTTCGTCACGCTGGAAGCGCTCCACGAACGTCACGGTCGCCGGCGCGTCGGCCGCCCGCACTGCCGTGGCGGCGCCGAGGCCGACTAGCGCGATCGCGGCCCCGACGACCGTCCGGCGGCGGGCGCCGTCACGTCGCGTGCGAACGGTGCCGGCAGGGGCCGCGTCGTGCGGCATCGGTCCGATCGGGTGAAGGTACGCCATGGTCCCTCCGGGCGGCGAAATCGATATGGCTACGGAAGCGGGAACGGCCTTAAGCATATTTCGTCGGTCTGTTCAAGCCAACGTCGTTATGGCCGAGTTTTGCGGGGTTCAGGGAGTTTTCGCCGCTGGAGCAGTGCGGAAAAGCTGTTGGCCCTCCCGGCGGAGCCGGCAATACTGCGGACTTCGGGAACGGCTGTGCTGAGCCCCTGCCAGGCGGAGACCGGGGCGCGCCGATGCCGTCACGGCCCGACCGGCGACCGCGACGAGGACGCAATGGGCATGATCGTCACGACGCACTGCGGCACGAGAGGGGGAATGCGGCGCGGCATCGTCGGAATGGCCGTCATGACGCTGGTCGCGGCAGCGTTGGCCGGAACGCCGGCGAAGAGGCTCGCGGCCCAGGGGATGCCGCCGGGCGGCGGCGCGCCACCTCGGGTCCTGACGCCGGACGAGCGAACCAACATCGCGGTCTACGAAGCCGTCAACCGCAGCGTCATCAACATCACCACCCGCTCGACGGCCCAGGGCGGCCTGTTTTTCCTCGATCTGCCGTCCGAAGGGGCCGGTTCCGGGGTCGTGCTCGACACCCGCGGGCACGTGCTCACCAATTTCCACGTCGTCGAGAATGCCCGGGAAATCCGCGTCACTCTGGTCGATGGCCGCGACCATCAGGCGACGCTCGTGGGGCATGACCCGGCGACGGACGTCGCCGTGCTGAAGATCGACGCCCCTCCGGAAGCCCTCGTGCCGGTCGTGTTCGGCAGCTCCGCCGACCTGCTCGTCGGGCAGCGCGTGTTCGCGATCGGCAATCCGTTCGGCCTGGAGCGGACGCTGACCACGGGGATCATTTCGAGCCTCAACCGCTCCCTCCCGACCCGAAGCGGCCGGACGATCAAGTCGATCATCCAGACAGACGCCGCGATCAATCCGGGCAACTCGGGTGGCCCCTTGGTCGACAGCTCGAGCCGACTGATCGGGATGAACACGGCGATCGCCAGCCGCACGGGGCAGCATTCCGGCGTCGGTTTCGCAATTCCGGTCGGGACGCTGGCCCGGGTGGTTCCCCCGCTCATCGAGCATGGAAAGGTGGTCCGACCGGAGGCGGGGATCGCCCGGGTCTACCAAACCGATCGCGGGCTGCTGGTCGCCGCCCTGACTCCCGACGGGCCGGCCGAACGGGCGGGTTTGCGGGGCTTCAAGGTGATCCGGGAGCGGCGCCGCCAAGGCCCTTTCGTGGCCGAGTTCGAGCGGGTCGACCGCCAGGGCGCCGATCTCATCGTCGCCGTGGACGGTGCTGCGGTGCAGACTGCCGACGATTTTCTCGCCGCCATCGAGACCCACAAGATGGGGGAGTCCGTGCTGATCGCGGTCGAGCGCGAAGGCCGCCGCCTCGAGATTCCCGTCAGCCTGGAAGCAGAGCGCTGAATCTCCCGGGAAATGCTCTGTTTTCACGGACGGATGCCGACCGACGCCGAGGCTTGGACAGACGCGATTCTCGCTCCGCGGTCCACTGGAGAAACGTCTTCGTAGCCGACATCGATCACCATCGAGCGCCGCCACGGGCCCTCCGTGAGGGATCGTTCCGCCTTGGCAAACATGCGCGATCGAGCCGTTCTTCCGGGAATTGACTGGGAAAACAACGTGAAAGGTGACGGTTTGGCGGGAATTGGGAAAATCGCCCGTTGACTCGAACCGAATCCCTGCTACCCTCGGATCACCCGGACGACGATCCCTCGGGACCTGTCGCCGGTCGTTCATTGACAATTCGGCAGTTTGATCTCTTTCGGTTTCGGCCGGCACGCGATCGTGACCGGCGCTGATCCGAGCGCGGCGAGCCATTTGGTTCGCCACATTCTGGATCGGCAAGATCGAAGACAGATGAGCCTTTCAATGCCCCCTCGGGGGCTCAGGCTTTTCCGCGCATCCCACCGGGTTTCCCGGCGAGTTGTGCGGTCATGATCCAACAAATTGAAGGGTTTGATTCTGGCTCAGAGTGAACGTTGGCGGCGTGGATTAGGCATGCAAGTCGAGCGAGAACCGTAGCGATACGGGGAAAGCGGCGAAAGGGACAGTAATGTGTAGGTACCTACCCCAGGGTTCGGGATAGCTGCGGGAAACTGCAGGTAATACCGAATAATGTCTCCGGACCAAAGGTGTGATTCCACCTTGGGAGGGGCCTGCATCCTATTAGCTTGTTGGTGGGGTAACGGCTCACCAAGGCAACGATGGGTAGCGGGTGTGAGAGCACGACCCGCGTCATTGGGACTGAGACACTGCCCAGACACCTACGGGTGGCTGCAGTCGAGGATATTCGGCAATGGGCGCAAGCCTGACCGAGCGACGCCGCGTGCGGGATGACGGCCTTCGGGTTGTAAACCGCTGTCGTAGGGGAGGAAATGCAGGAGGGTTCTCCCTTCTGTTTGACCTATTCTAGGAGGAAGTACGGGCTAAGTTCGTGCCAGCAGCCGCGGTAAGACGAACCGTACAAACGTTACTCGGAATTACTGGGCTTAAAGGGTGCGTAGGCTGCGCGGAAAGTTGGGTGTGAAAGCCCTCAGCTCAACTGAGGAATTGCACTCAAAACTACCGTGCTCGAGGGAGACAGAGGTGAGCGGAACTCAAGGTGGAGCGGTGAAATGCGTTGATATCTTGAGGAACACCGGTGGCGAAAGCGGCTCACTGGGTCTTTTCTGACGCTGAGGCACGAAAGCCAAGGTAGCAAACGGGATTAGATACCCCGGTAGTCTTGGCTGTAAACGATGAGCACTTGATTGAAGGGTCCTCCATAGCCTTTCAGTCGTAGCGAAAGTGTTAAGTGCTCCGCCTGGGGAGTATGGTCGCAAGGCTGAAACTCAAAGAAATTGACGGGGGCTCACACAAGCGGTGGAGGATGTGGCTTAATTCGAGGCTACGCGAAGAACCTTA
>VGYR01000007.1 GCA_016872925.1 Planctomycetota bacterium | reverse complement strand
CTCTCCGATTCGGGTGCCGCGAGCCGTTCTATACGAGCACGCTGAAGGCCCGAAGAAAGAAGGCCAAGGTGAGTACGAAGAAGCAGGCGGCCCGAGCGGCGTGACCTGCTGCTGACCGGCTCGAAGAAATCCCGCGAACCCCAATCAAGTGACGGGCGTGGAGTGTGGTGGAGGTGCCCAAGCCTCGCTGCACCCACGCCCGTCGCTTTTTCGTCCCAGATATCTGAATCGGTGACTTTTCATGGCGGCGAAGAAATCTGCGCCGCCGTACTGCCGCCCCCCTACCCGTACACAGAAAGAACCACCCATGTTGAAACTCCACGCAGGCGTCTCGAAGAAAGTCGGCTTGCCCGGCTTCTCCAGCGCCTCGGCCTCTTGCACCATCGAGGCCGAACTTGATTCCAGCCTCCTCCAAGACCACGAGGGCTTTCAGGTCGTCGTGCAGCGGGCTTACCAGTCGTGCGAGAAGGCCGTGCAGGACCAGATCGCCCGTCTGACCAACGAAGACCAGAGCGAGACCAGCCAGCCGCAGGAAGTGATCGAGGTGCGCACCAGTCCGGCCATCAGCGGCGCGAGCGTGAACAGGCTCCCGGCGGCCCAGTTCACGAATCAGCCCAGCCCCCGTCCCGCCACGGCTTCGCAGGTCAAAGCCATCAGGGCCATCGCCGCACGCCGGAAGATCGACCTCGTGGGCCTGCTACGGGAACGCTTCGGCCTGACCACGGCGGACGAACTCGGCATCCGGCAGGCGAGCAACCTCATCGACGAACTGAAGAGCGATGAGGGAACCAGCAGCCCCACAAACGGCAACGGGGCCTACGCGACGACTGGAGGTGCTCGATGATCGCCGGCGCTGAGCTGCTGCCGGTGCTCACGCCCGAGAAGCCCGCCAGCACGAATCCCGCCAACGAGATCGCCAAGAGGCTCACCGGGCGGGACTACATATCGTGGTCTGCCATCTCCACGTTCCGGACCTGCCCGCTGAAATACAAGTTCCGGTACATCGACGGCCTGCCCGAAGAGAGTGTGTCCAGCGCGCTCGTCTTCGGCACCGGGATTCACACGGCCGTCGAGCAGCACTTCCAAGCCCAACTATCCGGCGATCCCAAGCCCGACCTCGATGCCCTGCTGTTCGCCTACCGGTCCGCATGGCTGCCGCACGACCCGGACGCTATTCAGTTCGGCAGCACGGAGACTCGGGCCTCGCTGGATGCTTTGGCCGCGCGGATGCTCACGGCTTTCCTGAGTAGCCCCGCGGCGAGCGTTCGGGGGCAGGTTTTGGGCGTCGAGGAGGAGATTCGCGGCATGCTCATCGAGGGTGTGCCGGATTTGTACGGGAGAGTTGACCTGTTGACTGAAGACGCCGACACGCTGGTTGTGACCGACATCAAGACCGGCCGCGGGAAATGGTCCGCCGAGCAGGTCGAGGATTCAGGCGAGCAACTTCTGCTGTACTCGCACTTGGCCTCGGAGATCAGCCCGGGGAAGAAGATCGCGACCCGGTTCTTGGTGCTCACGAAGACCAAGGAGCCGGTCGTCGAGGAGCACGTTCGCGAGGTCGAGCCGGGGAACGTGAAACGCACTCTTGCAGGCGTGGAGCGAGTCTGGCGGGCTATCGAGTCGAGCGTGTTCTATCCGGCCCCTAGCACGATGTCCTGCGCGTCATGTGGCTACCGATCAGCCTGCCGTGCTTGGGCTGGCTGACGGGCTGGAGGAAGGAGCGGCATGGGGAGACCCGTGCCGCTTTTTCTTAGATGTCAGAGATCAGTGCCTAAACACCCGGCTCCGTCAGGCAGCCCCAGCCAGCCAAGGGAGTTTCAGGGGGGGCATGCTGGTCGAGGGCATGACACAGCGCCTCATTCCACTGTTCATCGCCGCGAACCGCTGCCGGCGCGCTCTAAAGGCGCTCTTGAGGCGATGGTCAGCACGGGGCTCAGGGCACGAAGGGACGCAAACGCCCGGCATACGTGATTCTTGGGCCTCTGCAGGGCTTCTGGGGCACGCCTTCGAGGTGAGCAGCAGAGCCGAGAGGTGACGCATTTTCTTAACTAAACCGCTGTCGTGCTTGCCACCAGTGGGCTTTTGGCTGGTGCGGCCGCAGCAATCTGACCGGAATCGGCTCCGCTAATGCAACGTTGTCGAAATGCAAGTTGGTTGTAGAAAGCGTCCTGCTCCGTCTGCTGGCCTTTGCGGAGGTCGTAAACGGGCAATCAGCAGCGGGCCTGATCAGCGAGGCAAGGCGCTCTTGGGCTCGTTGCTTGGGCGGTGGCCCAAGATCCCCCAACCAGCCCCCGATCATCAAACGGCATCTCGGAAGCTGCCTTTGATATCAAAGTCTCCCTACGGGACTCCCTTGTAGGCGAAGCCTACACTAGGTCCGCATAAATCGGACAACTTTTGTTAGCACCGTCCTCCGCAAGTCTCGCGCTGGCTTGGCTTTAGTTGTGACCTCGATCACAAGTTACCCCCTGCTCTTTGCAAAAGCAGGCAGCACGGCGTTGGTGGCAATCTTTGGCGTCATTCGGCTACGTGGTAGATGTTCGTGCTGTCTTGGCAGGGAGGCTTGCCGACTTGCGCGCCTGAATAGCCGCGCTATGCTGGCGACATGCCACGATCGTCGTTTCACCACCCTCATTTCCAGCGCTAAGGCTGACAGCCCCACAGGCAGCCGTCGCCCTTCCAAAAAACTCGCAAAACCGGCTGTTGACTGGTTCCGCATGTCATGCAACTTGCCGGTGGGTATGCTCCCAGCCGCAAATGGGAAAAACTTGCGCCTACCCGTGAATAGCCATGCGTCGCCCGGCAACAGCACCCGCTCCCGAACCCGAGATGTTTGAGGACTTCGTACGGGCGGGGATCTACGACCTAAATCGCATCGCCAAGGGGACTGAGGGTGACTTCGGCGACGGGCCCCACTTACCGGCTATCCCTCGCGCTGCCCAGTTGAGCTTGCTGCTATTGCTCGTCACGAAAGGCGTGGAGCGGAGACACGAGGCTGTCTATCCCCAAAAGGCTGAGCTGGAGGGGCATCTTGGCAAGGTCTACAAGAAGTCAAAAGCCTGCTGGGATGAAGCCCTTGCGGCAAAGACTTCCAAGGCCCGCGACGCCAAACTGCGTGACACGGGCGGCATTGAGCCGCACGTTAACGCACTGGTCAAGTTCGCCGACAAGAAGTTTGGCCTAAAATCGGTGCCGTTGAGTGCCTTCGGAGTGACCGATGTGCAGTTGGCTCTCGGAATGCTCATCAAAAAACTCGCGACGGAGAGCCAGCAAGCGATCGGGCTATCTACTGCTCAAAAAAAGCAGAAGTCTACGGGTGAGAGCGCGAGCCCAAGCCACGACGCCCACGCTGTCCCCAATCCTGTTCTGGGCGGCATTCTCATCGCGACTGTAGGGGCCGACATCGCGATGCAAGGATCAGCCACACCCGATCAAGTGAAAGCCCTGCGGGTTGGAGCGGGCATCGGCACCACGAAGAAGACGCCCGGCACGCCTGAGAAGCCACCAGTCAAAGCGATCCGGCGCACGCTCGAAGGACTGGCTGAGCACGTTTGGGCACCCGCGAGCTGAAGCCCATGGCCAAGAAAAAGGCGGCGAAAAAGAAGGCCGCAAAGAAATCGCCCCGGTCCTCTCGTGCGACAATTTCACGGGGAGCAGAAGCACATCTCGAAACCGGGCCACTTGATGCTGCGCTCTACGTCACGATTGCCGGCGAAACAGCATTGCAGCTTGTCGAATACGTCCATGCCCCGGTCACGCAGCCGATTCAGGGCTTCGTGGTGCAGGTGCAGGAAGTTTCAGCGCGGCCCAGTGACGCAGTCCATGATTCCTCCTGCCGAGCCCGCAACATTGCCCGTGAAATCTTTCAGGCTCACGATCAGCGCGTCATGCCCTACTTCCGGGTGATCGGACGGTGCTTGGACGAGCTGCTGAACCACAGGGGGGGCTCGACCTGCAGCGGCGGCGATGTGTACTACATGTTGCTCGATGAACTAGAGCAGCAACTTCCCGCGGCGCATCGGCAACGACGTGCACCCGGTGATTCGCCTTTCGACCGCACCCTCAACCCCGGCCGAAGAATCGTTGACAACCGGCTCAGGGACTTGAAGGGCGCATCGCGCGAGGATGGGAAGGGGGCAGGTCCGGCATACGTGGCGACGACCTCGACCACGCAGGGGGGAGCCGAACAGGGGTACAGGCTCACGGAAGACGGCAGTTGGCTCTTTGACGGCTGGCCTGAACTTCCAGAACTGGTCAGGCGGCGGCCCCAACCTCCCCGGTGACGATGCGTGACGATCCGTGACGATGCTGTTGGACCATCGTCACACGCAGAAAGCCCGGAATACAAGGTGCTTCCGGCATCCCTGTGACGATGTGACGATGATTCTCTTTCTAAGGTGAATGAAGAGAAGTTGGTATCTCCCTACGTGTATCCGGAAATCCAAAGAACTGAAATCATCGTCACATCGTCACATCGTCACGCGGCCGGCCTGCTGTCCTGCACGAGCCGTATTGCCCCGTGCCGCCTCATCCGTGGCCCCGCGCCGGCGGGATCCTAGTTTCCCTCGCGAATAACTTTGTATCGGATGCCATCTCGTCCCCTCGCTTGTTTGACGAGCCGATAGCCCCCGATAGGTTTTTCGACGTTCTCGCGAAGCCGATATCCAAGGGTTTGTGCCGAAGGAGTTCTCCCGGGCTCGGTCTCGGTGAGTTCGAGCAGGGCGAGCAGGTAGTCGGCGTGCATCGCCTTTTCGTCGAGGGCTCGGTCCGGCGATTTTCCTGCGCTACTCGGTTCCTCGCCGGCTTCCCGGATCAACTGCGTCGCGGTCACCTCTTTCGGCCCGAGCCACGCATGCCACGCGCTGAGGAACGCCAGCAGCTTGATCTCGCCCTCGTCCTGCTCGTGGGCTTCGTCCTGCGTCCGGGCGGGGTCCGGTAGGCCGATGCGTAGCATGGCGTGCCGTACGACGACGTCCCACTCTCGGAAACTGCCGACGGGCCTCGCCGGTTCACACGCCACGGTTCCGTCAGGCTTGGTGACCCGGACTAACGGCTCCTGAAAGCCACTCGCAGCGTGTGCGCGGAGGATGGTGAGGGCAGCTGCTACAAGACGAGGTCTGTTGCGCCGGACGAAGCCAAACAAGTCTGGGTGCCGAAAATCGTCGCGGCGGTCCGGGCGTTCAAGAGGCGTGACGAGCCGAACTCGCAGCACTCGTCGCGACAGGTCTCCGCGCAGCGTCAGGTTGTTGCCGGTCACCGCCAGCACGGTATTGTTCAGCCGTTTCACGATCTCCTGCTTGAAGAACCCGCGAGCGCTGAAGATCGTGGACGTCAGGAACCTATCCAGCACTGGGTTCCGCAGTGAGCCGACGGCATTGTCGAACGCAGCCACACGGTCCCCGCCAAGCAGCAAGGATAGGAGCCGGTTTTCCAGTTCTTTTTCCTCGCTCGTAAACCCGATCTCCGTGGGATCGTGCCCGCAGGCGATTCCGCTGATGAGCCGCGGGAGTTTGGACTTGCCGGTGCCCTTTCGGTTGCCGTCCACCCAGAGCATCGGCACCGGGCCGTAGATCGCGGGCCTGCCAACCGCTGTCAGCATCGCCGAGAGCCATGCTGATCGGTGCTCGGGCTTCTCAAACGGGAAGTCGCAGACCACTTCAAGCAGCGCATCAACGGCGGCTAGCACCTGCTCGTGGGTGGGATCAGCGGGCACAGGCTCCCACGCGGTACCGTCATCGATGAATAGGTAGCCGCTTACGGGATCGAATCCCGGCGTGCCAACAATTTCGCCGTCACGCCGCATGAACGGCGTGCTGGTGATTCCAACGAGGTGCGGGATGTTTGCCCAACTGCCACAGTTCGTAAAAAGCTTTGCAAGGTTCGCTGGTGCTGCCGTCTGCTTGGTCACGCTCTTCCGCTGCTTGCCCTGCCCGGTAGTTTCAGTGGTCACGAAACACACATGCCGGCTCAGAAGACGCTGGGTCATCTCGTGAGGCACCGATACGATTTGGTGCGCCTCCCTAGGCCGTCTCAGCACCTCACTGGCAGCCGCGGTGTCACGCCGCTCCACCCTGACCAGTCGGCCGCTTTGCTGGTACAGGTGCGGCGCCATGTGGTGCTCCAGCTCGTGCAGCAGGGCGTCGGTCTCTGGGCCGAGCACGATCGTCGGACGCTCGTCCCCCCGAGCATCCGAAGCCGGATGCTCGGCGGCGGAGGCCCGCAGTATTTGCATGGACGTCGCCGTGCCGCCCGCACGCCGGTCGTCATAACTAGAGCCGGCCTCGGCCACACGCCTTGCGATCCGATCATAGCGGTTGCCGAAGCCGCTCAGGTGATCCCATGCGTAGTAGTCCTCTCGTTCCTCGTAAGCTTTCGCGATCGTCAACTCCATCAAGTACGTCCGGTGCGTGAACCACTTTTCTCGTACTAGACCGCTCTGCTCCATCAACCGTCGCACGCGTTCATGCTGGTCCGGACCGCAGAGGAAGGCGAGTCGGCCGGCAAGGGCTAGATCCGCACGGCTTGCATCCCCATCATACGCCGCCGTGCTGCCACGCCAGAGTTCCGCAAACCCGTCCATGTCGTAGCCGGTGTCGATGATCTCCGCGTCGCTCACGCCGAGCGTCGCGGCATCCACGACCGGTCCGGCGTCCCCGGTGGAGAAGATTTCATCGCCGCCACGCGCCCGTCGCCGCTGCGCGGCCGCCTCCATACGCTCTCGTCCCAGTCGCTGCCTCAGGGCGTCGAGGGGCAACTCCCTGTGCTCGACTTGCTCAGACGTCCCGGAGATATGTTGCCCGGTAACAGTCATGAATCGGTATCGGGAATAGATCTCGCGGCTACCGAAGTGGATGCCTTTCACTTCAGGGCCGAACGCAAAAATACGAACGCCCATGCCCGAAACCGACCGCTCGGCGTAGCTGTCGATGAGGTCGATGACTTCACGGGCCTCGGGTGTCGGCGCCCCGGTCGCTGGAACGACCGCATCATCGAGGTCCACAGCAGCGTGGCCATCCCCCAACGCAAAGAGCAGTCCGTCGGCACCGGTGTTTGCCCGATCGTTGTACGCCGCATACGCGGCCTCGAACGTCGACCACGACGCTGGGTCGTTGCTCTTGGCGTGCACGAATGGCCGAAAGGAACGGTAGGGCACCTTGTCGAGCTTGACGGTGCCATCCCGTTGTGGCTTGGGCTCGGCCTTCCAGATTGCCCATCGCGGGGCATCCTTCAAAGCCTGCGGAATCTGACTGGCATCTACCGGCACGATCTCGGATCGGTCTCGCAACATTGTCGTCTCGCTTTCGCGTTGGTGGATCGACGGCGACGACCTAGATCGTTCGTCGCGACCCGTGAGGCGTTCATGCCCGCAGGGAGCCCTGCGCATCGTCATGAACTCTTTCGATCGTGACGCGAGCGGCGGACGCCACCTACGCACGCCGGCTTTCCAACTGCGTCCACACTAGGAACCAGCGCGTTCCAATCCCTTGGGTGCGCCGCAGCGAGGCGATCGTGCCGCCCCGCTCTGACAAATAGCTCGCGCGCGCGTACACGCGTAGGGGGAACGGGCTCGGAACAGCCGCCTTCCGAGTCGCATGTGTGTTGGAACACCCGCGTGCGTAGTGGTGGCACGGTGCCCCGGGAAAAATGCCGCGAACGTGATCACAGCGATCACGGTCGAGCACCCCAACGCCGGAAGACGGCAAGGAGATTTGCAATGGGTTTTGAATCCGTAGATGGCTCACACACGCTGATGCTGCCCGAGGTCGCACTGCTTCCGGCAGCCACGTGCGGGGACGCGGTTGCCGCCGCGCAGCCGACCATCCCCGAGGTGATCGCGGGCTTCACCGTCCATCCGGCGGCGAGCCGCCTGCCGCTAATCGTCGGCAAGGAGTTCGATGACTTCGTAGAAGCGATTCGGCTTACCGGCGTCGTAACCCCCGTCGAACTCCACGAGGGGCTTCTGATTGATGGACGAAATCGTGCACGTGCTGTCGAAGAGTTGCGTCGGCAGGGCCTTGACATCGCACTGCCTACGGAGGAGTGGCAGCCGTCGGTGAACGAGTCAGTCGAGCTGCATATTTGGATGGTCAACGTGCCTCGCCGCCACCTGACCGGCGACCAGCGTGCAGCTTTGGGACTCTCCTTCTTGCCCATCATTCGCGAAAGGCGAAAGGCGTGTCAGGCGGCCACACGTTTCGGGCAACGAGGAGCGGCGGCGGAGATTTCTTCGCCACCGGGAGAGTCTTCTGCCGCCGATCGCACCAGCCGGGAGAAGGACGCGGCGAGCACCGTGGGGCAGTTTGCCGCCATGTGCAAAATCGGCCTGCACAAGGCCCGACAAGCCGTGGCCCTCGCCGACGGCGTCGAGGCCGGCGAGATCAGCAGCGTGGAGGTCGTAGCGGTCGCCACCGGGCAGAAGCGCCTCCGGGACGTCGTGCCTGCGAAGCGATCCCCGGGCAGCAGGAAGACCGCCAAGAAGGAATCGGTACGGCCCGAAGCCGAGTTGTTTTTCGAGGCGTCACCGGTCGAGGTCGACGAGCCCGCGCCGACGGAGCCAGAAATCCGCGAGCGGTGGGAGCGACTCAAGCGGCTGTTCGCCGTCGCGGACCATCGCGAACTGCGTCGGCTGCTCAAGCAGATCATCGTCGAGGAGCAGCGGCAGTTCGACCAGTGATGCCGCGCCCCTCATCAGCCCAGTCATCGTTTCCCCGACCATCCCACCCATGGAGCCGCGCTCAGACGCGGATACACATGTCTCGCCAAGAGTTCCTCGGCCACCTCGGCCTGCCCACAACGTTCCCTGAATTCTTTCCCGCCCAGCTCGAACAGTACCGGCAGTCGCTTTCCGAGGCGACTGATACTCCGGACGAATTCGCGATCGCCTTCATGCTGGCGGCTGGCGGAACCGCGAGCGGCGGCAACGTCTCGGCGTGCGTCCAACCCGGCTGGTGCGTCCGCGCGAACGTGTTCCTTTCGATCATCGGGTTCAAGGGGTCAGGCAAGAGCATCCTCGGGGACAAGGTGCTCGCCCCGCTTGCCCGCCACGAGGAGGAGTTGAAGCAGCGGGCCGCGTTCATGGCCGAAGAGGACTCGTCCGACGACGACTGCGATGAGGATTCGGACGGCGACGGCGATGGCGAGGGGACGGGGCGCCGCCGTGGTGCCAAGCCACCCCAGCCGTGCGTGATCGCAAACGACTGCACCGGTCCGGCGGTGCTTCGACTCCTTGAGCACAACAACCGCCAGCTGCTCTTCAACCCCGACGAGCAGAGCACCCTGTTCATTCGCAACACCGGCGGCACGGACCGGCAGATGTTCTGCGAGCTTTACGACGGCCGCAGCCGTCGGCGCGAACGAGCGTCGTCGCAGTCCCAGTCCGTCACTCTCGTCGCGCCGTACGTGTGCCTGCTTGGCGGCATCCAGCCGAGTTTGTTTCAGTGTACCTACAGCCAGCGGGGCGACGACGGGCTGCTCGACCGGTTTCTTCTGGTCGGCGATGGCGTTGCGCGTCTGACGACGTGGCCGCGGGACGCCGACGACCCGGCCTTGAATGCCGCGTGGGCCGAGGCCGTGGACCGCTTGTTCCATATCGAGGAGTTGGCCGCGGACTCCCTAGGCAATCAGTTGGAGTCCCGATTCTCACCCGCTGCCCTCGAAGCGTGCCGGCGGCTGGAAGCTCAACTCAACCAGCTGGTGGTCCTCATCGGCGTGCCGGAGTCCCAGTACGGCATCGTTGCGAAACTCAGACAGCACGCCGTCAAGCTCGCCCTGCTGCATCGGTGCTTCCGGTGGGCCGCAGGCGAGTTCGGCGAGCAGGGCCCGTTCGGCGATATCGACGGCGACGACGCCCAAGCGGCGGCCGCGGCGACGCTGTTCTTCTTCGGTCGGTGGCTCATCTGGCGTCCCGAACTGCGGGGCGGCCATGCCGCTCCTGAAGGCGCACCCGTCGGGCTGTTGAGCGATGCCGGTGACGACCCGGCCTTGCAGGCGCTCGCGGCAATGGCCAATGGGGCACAGAGTGGGATCCGCCTTATCGAGCGGCTCGTCAGGTATGTGCGCTACGGGGGAACCGCCGCGATCAAAATCGATGCGCTGGCCGCCCGTGAACCCTTCGCCGACCACGGCCGCGAGGACCTGCGGGAGGCGTGCCGATGGCTGGTCCAGCAGGAGCAGGGCGAGTGGTTGGACGAGCAGGTGGGCGTGTTCCGGCTGTTCGAGATCCCGAAGCCACGCCGTCGGGGGCGTCGTGAAGGAAAGGCCACCCCCGCGTTATCGACATGACGCGCATACCGACCGTGACGATCCGCTGGCATCCCCAAGGTTGACCGTCGATCACCATCACTTTTCCCTCGATCACATTCCATTACGGAGACTTGTCAATGCAGAGCTACGAATCTGAACAGACGGCCGCTATCGCTACGCGGCCAGCCACGCCCGTGCCGCTCGACATCAACCCGCCGGCACCCGTGCGGCCTGCTGGCGAAGTAAACCAGCTTGTGGGAGCCGCGTGGGTCCGAGTCCGCGGCAGTGCTGGTGCAAAGCCGGCGGCCGAGAAGCCGCTGATCGATGTCAAGGAGTTCGCGGCCAAGCTGGGGTGTTCCCTGAAGCACATTCGCCGGATGGCCGACGCAGGCCGATGCCCGCCGCCGATTCAGCTTGGCAGTCTGCGGCGTTGGAACCGGCAGGTGGTGGACGATTGGATCGCCGCCGGGTGCCCCGTCGTTCGGCACGTGCGTATCGGCGGCCGGAAATGACCCGAGCGGAGTACGCTGGGGGACGACAGAAAAAAGGAGTCAGACATGGGGTCAGTTTTCAAAGCCAAGGTCACGCGGCCGCTGCCGGCCGGCGCCACGATCGTGACGCGCGGCGGGGAGCAGTGGGCAGAGTGGCGCGATGCGTCGGGCAAGCTCAAGAGGGCTCGCACCGCCGGGCCGAAGGCGAGCCGCCCGGGCATCATCGTGGAGGCGGCGACCTTCACGGCCAAGTTTCGGGATGGTGCCGGTGTGGTTCGCAAGGTCGCGACCGGCTGCCGGACTCGCGACGCCGCCAAGCAGGTGCTCGCCGATCTCGAAGCGCGGTCCGAGAAGGTACGGGCGGGAATGCTCTCGCCCCGCGAGGCCGAGGCCGCCGAACATCTCTCGACGCCGATCGAGGAACACATCGGCGAGTATCTCAAGGTTCTGGCGAACAGTCGCGGGAAGGGTGCCCACCCCAATGTGTCGAAAACGCACGTCGACAACGTGCGTCGTGGGCTGGGCGACATCGCCAAGGCGTGCGGATTCAAAACGCTCCGCGACCTCGACCGCCAGAAGGTTCTCGACTGGGCCAGCGAAAGTCTCCGTCGTCCCGACCAGACCATCACGAGAAAGGACGGCACCGTCCGCATTCGTAGAGCCCCGGGCCCGCGGACGATCAATGCCAAGCTCATCGCCTTGACGGCTTTCGGCAACTGGCTGGTCGATTCGGGGCGACTGATCGAGAACCCGTTTGATCGGCTAAAGAAGCTCGACGAGAGCGACGATGTCCGGCGGCGCCGCCGGGCCATGACGGCCGGCGAACTGGGCCGCCTGCTCCTGATTGCCCGTCTCCGGCCGCTGGCGGAGCACGGTCGGTCCACGGTCCGTTCGCCGGGCCGCTCACGGGCCTCCAAATCGCGGGCCACGTGGCAGAAGTCCCCCCTCACGGTCGACACAATCGCCGAGGCGTCTGCGCGTGGGCGATCTGTCGTTCAGCCGGAAAGGGCGGAGCATCTGGAACTGCAGGGCTGGGAGCGGGCCCTCACGTACGAGCTGCTCCTGACCACCGGGATGCGGAAGGGCGAACTCGCGTCGCTCACCGTGGCCGACGTGGACCTGAGCGACGACGCGCCCGTGGTGACCCTCCGCGGTGTCCACGCGAAGAACGGCAAGCGATCCACGATCCCCCTGCGGCCCGACGTCGCCAGCCACGTGCGGGACTGGTTGGCAGACCGGCGGCGACGGCTCGCGGCGCAGGGCACGGTGTTGGCCGCCGATGACCGGCTGGTTCAGATCCCGGCGGGCCTGATCAGGATTCTTGACCGGGACCTTGCGGCAGCCGGGATTCCCAAGGTCGATGAGCGGGGCTGCCGGCTCGACGTGCACGCGATGCGCACCACGTTCAACACCCAGCTGGCAGTCGCCGGCGTCGACCCGCGGACGGCCATGGCGGCGATGCGGGTCTCGTCGCTCGACCTCGTGCTGAAAACCTACGCCGACGAGAAGCACCTCGACGTCACGAAGGCGGTCAACTTGCTGCCCGCCACGCCCCCGATGCTGGAGGCTGTGGGTTCGACCGCCGCTGCCGAGGTCGCCAAGCCCGTTGTACCAATTGTTGTACCAACTTCAGGGAACGGGGGTGCTTTGGAGGGTCCCGCAGGGCCTCGCAGTCCAGCGGGCAAAAAATCCGCCCGCGCGAAGAAGCCGACAATCGCCCGTGTTTTCCACGTGATTCCGGCACAAGAAGAAAAGCGGGCGAAGGGACTCGAACCCTCGACATCCAGCTTGGGAAGCTAGCGCTCTACCAACTGAGCTACGCCCGCGATGCGTGAAGTGTAGCAAACCCCGCGGGCGTTGCACCTCACGGCCGCATCGCCGGGCAATGAGCCGCCGCCCCGGTCGCCGGCGAACGGGCTCACTCCTTCACGGCCACGAGCCTCATCTCTCCCGGCGGCAGCACGAAGCGAAGCACACGTCCGCCGGCGACATCCATGGCCAACGCGTCGCCGGTGATGAGGTCCGACACGGCCACAGGGGGCTCGCGGAACGAAATGACCACGTTTTGGGCCGCCGACGCATCGATGGCCGGCGGGCGATCGACGTGCAGATCCTTGGTGATCCCCTTGTTGTTGACCACCGTCACCGCCCAGCCTTCAGGCGTGCGGTTGAGCAGGGTCTGCACGTCGCCCGAGACCCGGAACGGCAGGTAACGGTCGGCGAGTTCATCGAGCAGCTGCTGCGGAAAGGCCGGCACCCGGCCCTGATCCCCCTCGGGCGTCGTGCGGAACACGAGCAGACACCCGCGGCCGATGTCGCGGCGAATGGCGCGGGCGACCCCGTCAGGCGCCGCGAGCACGGTCCGCGCCTCTCGCGTCGGGGTGAAACCCTCGGCCGCGAGGCCCAGGACCGCGCGATCCCAGCCCGCGAGGTGGATCTCGTTGAGGGCCACGATCCCGCCGGCCCGGGCATGGTCGAGGAGGAACCGGACGTCTTCGGGCGTCCAGGCGATGTCGCCGACCGCGAGGATGACCGGGTAGCCGTGCCACGACGTCCGATCGGCGTCGTTGACCACGACGTCGAAGGTGTCGCCGTACGGCGAGGAGCAGAGATACCGCTCCTCCCGGCCCGGCCCCAGCGACTGCCCGGGAAACACCTGATCGAAGAACCGCTCGGTCATCGCGTCGCCGGCCGTGGCCTCCAGGCGTCCCCACGGCTTCCCCCACACGCTCCACCGGCCATGGTGCTTGCCCACCAGCACGGCGAACGGCGTATAGGGCACGCCCACGTCGACGCGGGCCATCAACTCGGCCAGCAGGCGGGCATCCTGGCCGTACCGCGAGAGCGGGGCGTCCGCGGGAAACTCGCCGGTCCACGGGACCTCGAACAACACCCGCGGCGACGCCTCGAGCATCACGTGATTCACGCCGCTGAACCAGGCCGTGAACCAGTGCCGCCTCAGGTGACTGGCCGAATGTCCGGCCTGGCCACCCACCGGCGTGTCGGGCCAGAGGGGAATCGTCGCCTCGGGCATGCCCCCCGAGACGCTCGCGCCGAACCAGACGGAGACCTCCTCGAACCAGGGAATGCCGAACTGCCGGGCGGCACCCCGGGCAAAGGCCCGTTTGACCTGGGTCGCGGGGATCGTCTCGGACGTCTCGACGCCGACGGCGTCGAGACCGATCTCGGCCAGGTGGCTGAGCATCCCGTACCCGTTGGCCATCATCATCCGGCCCCCGAGGCTCTCCTTCCAGCGGCGGGCGGTCCGCGCCACCACCGCGTAGTTCTCCGCACGATCCATGCAGCCGAGTTCGGCCGGCGTCACCCCGAAGGTGGCGGTCGTGTCGGTCTCCGGCTGCCAGTGCCGAAAGAAGGCGTTCTCCCATTCGCAGACGCCGAACGTGTAGAAGGCCCGATGCGTTCTCGCCACGTCATCCAGCGCGGCGCGCGTCGCGGGATCGAGCGGCCGCTCGTGGTTCAGGACAGGCTGCATGGCGAAATAGCAACACATGGGCAGCCCGGTCTCGACGAGCTGCGCGAGCCATCCCGACGTGGGCGTGCTCATGATGGCCCAGGAGCCCTGGATGCCGTGACGCTCAACGGCTGCGACGAGGTTCGCCACGGAGGAGGGCGTGTCGAGGTTCACATAGTGCTGCAGGCACGGTGCCCGCTGCCCGGGAAAGAGCCGCACCCTCAATGGACCCGTGGCGAGTGACTCGTACGCGGGCGGCCGCGAAACCGCATGCGACAGGATGCCGGCTCCGTCCTCGGCGTTGGCCGCGGCGATCGACAGCAGCAGGGCGAGCGCTGCACCGACGGAGATGCGGGGCATGGCGCAGCGGCCTCAGGGGGTCGGACGACTCCGAGGCCCACGCATGGTTCGGCCCCGAGAGGAAGACGGGGTGGCGACCGGACTCGACCGGCTCCAGTTTGGGAAGCCGGCGGTCGGCCAACCGATACGATGCCCGCAGAATCGCCGAAGTGTATCAGGCGCGCCGACCCAAGGGGTGCGGTGTCGCGTAGAATCGCGACCGACGTGCGTGATGCCTCGCCGGGCCGCTCTCCGACGGCGGCGACCCGTACGCCGACCTCCAGGAGCCCCGACCTCCATGACATACAGCGACTCAGCCCCCGCCTCCACCCAGGCCGGTCGGAAGGGCTGGTCCGCCTGGTCGCTCGTCGGCTGGATCTTCTGCAGCCTCCTGGCCGCGCTGGCCGTCGTGGTGGCCTGCCTGCCGTCGGTCCTCGGCACCCCGGAGCGGATCACGAAGCTGGTCGCTGCGGCGGTGCCCGAACTGGCCGCCGACGTGAAGCCCCGGGCGGTGCGGATCGGATGGTTCGGCCCGCTGGTGCTCGAGGACCTCGCCATCGTGCCCCGCAACGGCGAACGCCCACCGCTTCACGTCGGGCGGGTGGAGGTCCAGAACGGGCTCGCCGGCATCCTGCTTTCGGCCGGAGACCTCGGCCGCATCCGAATCGAAGACCTGGAGGCCGACGTGGTGTTCGACCGCGAGCACCGGTCCAACATCGACTCCATCCTGCCTCCGGACGACGCGGTGCCGGCCGGCCGGGCCGCGGGCCCGCGTCGCGCCGCCGTGGCCCTGCGGCTCGACGTCGATGATGCGATCGTGCGGATCAGCGGGCCGTGGTCGAGCGAGACCTGGGTGAGTGATCCGATCGACATCCAGGCCGCGCTCGGCAACGCCGCCGATGGGTACGCGGCCTGGACCGTGGAGCCGGTGCAGCTGCTCTCGGAAGCCAAGCTCACCCAGACCGTCGCCCACGAGGTGCTCGCCTACATCGTGCCGGTATTCGCCGACGCCGCCCGGACCAGCGGACGATTCTCCCTGAAGCTCGACGGGGCGACGTTTCCGGTGGGCCGCCCCGAGGATGCCCGACTGGCGGGCATGCTCTCGATGCACGAGGTCGTGCTCGGACCGGGCCCGCTGGTCGAGAAGATGTTCCGCGAGCTTCCGTTCAACCTTCCGCCACCCCCCACGATCCGGATCGCCGACGAGGCGGACGTGGCGTTTCACCTCGCGGAGCGCCGGATGTGGCATGAGGGGCTCGAGTTCGGCATCCCCCTGAAGAAGGCCGGGCAGCGGCTGGATGTCCGGTCGCAGGGCTCGGTCGGGCTCGATGATCGGTCGCTCGACCTGAAGCTATCGCTCCCCATCCCGGCCGACCTCCCCCAGGACAGGCCGCTCGTGGCGGCGGTCGCCGGCAAGCAGATTTCCCTGGGCGTGGGGGGCGTGCTGGGCGAGCCGCAGGTGATCTTCGACGGCTCGATCAAGGAGGCTGCCGGCCAGGTGCTCGTCGACCTCATCGACCGGTTGCGGAATGGTCCGCGGCCCGTCGCGCCCGACGCCCAGCCGGCGCCGGCGGAGGCCCCGGGCCGCCAGCCGCCTCGCCCAGGCTGGTCGCCGGCATCCGGCAGCGATGCGGCCGTGAAGCCGGCATCCGCCGCTGAGCCCGTTGCGCCCAGCGCGGCCGCCACACCGGACAGCGGGAAGCCGAACGATCCTGCCGCCACCGAAAGCCCCGGTCGAAAGGCCGCGCGGCTGGCAGGTGAAACCGCCCAGCAGGCGGGAGCCAAGCCCGAAACGACCGACGCCGTCGTGGACATCATCGGCGGGGTGCTCGACGAGGTGGCGCGACGGCGGGCCGAGCGGCGGGCCGCGGAGGCCGCCAATCCCGAGCAGGCTGTGCCGCCATCGCCGCCGTCGCCCCTCCGTCAGCGAATCCGCCAGCGTCTGCAGCGGCCCATCTCTCCGCCGTCGTCCCCCGCGCCGCCCCAGTGACGCGGCCCGAGGCGGGTCGCCGGAGATCCCGGCTGTCCCGGCCGACGGCCCCGCGAGCGCGACTCGCTCGCCGTCACCGCCGACGGTCCGCCGCAGGCATGAAAAAACCGGGCCTCCCTCGCGGGAGGCCCGGTCTCGTTTGGTCAGCCACCGCCGACGGGCGTGAACGCCCGGGGTGCTCAGGTGGCCGAGGGAGCGGCCGGAGCCTCGGGAGCAGCCGGAGCGGCCTCGGTCGGCACGCCCTCGGAGATCACGCCGGCACCACCGCAGTCACCACCGGCGCAGCCGCCGCTGATGACCTTGCCACCGCCACAGCCCGAGCAGTTCTCGGCCGCAACAGCTTCGTCGCAACCCGAGTCGCAGGCCGGAGCAGCGGCTTCGCCGTGGCAACGGGCAGCCTTCTTGGCGCGGTGCTTGGCGAGCAGGCCGCCGTGGCACTTGTTGGCATGATGCCGGGCGAACAGGCCGCCGTGGCACTTCCGGCCGCCGTGGCAGCCATGACCGGCGATCGCGCCCGAGTCGCCACCGACGAGGGCGATGGCCACGATCGCGAAGAACATCGCGAGAGCAAAACCGAGAAACCGCTTCATCAGAACCTCCAGTGAAGGAACGGAACGCGTTCTGCGTCCAGTCAAAGCCGTCACGAAATGAACCCCGATCCGGGACGGCCACCGGACCGCAGCAGAGTTGCCTTTGCCGTTCCGGAAGCACCGCACGACGCTGCGAAACAGCGTCAAGAATGCCGGCTGGGTGAGCCTTTCCGGTCGGGCGAACTTGGCTGAAACCCTACCAGCATCGCCCCGGATGTCAAGAAACTGGGGGCTTTGGCGAAAAAAACGGGGTTTCGTCGAGTTTGCGGCTCCGAGGCGGGCCTGCCGCCTCGGGCCGGGCGGGGAAGACCCTACTTCACCGGTGCCGGGCCGGCCGTCGGCCCTCGGGCCGTTCGAGTCGCCGGCTGCCCGGAAGCCTGCTGGGCCCGTCGGGTGAGTTCCGCGGCGACCATTTCCTGCTTGGCGATCATGTCGTCGGGATCCTCGAAGTTCAGGAGCAGCGGGGGCAGATCCTCGAAGATGCGCATCGCCATGCCCACCACCCGCCAGCCTTCGGGGTCGAGGCGAACCGCCCACACGATGTTTTCGGTCGTGCGGTTCCCCGAGTCGTCGACGTCGCTCCAGATCGTGGCCACGTGCGCGAGGTCGTTGGAATCGCTGACCATCTCGCACTCGCGGACCGTGTAGGTGGCGGTATCGGTCACGGGCGGGGCGACCGAGATCCCGACCTCCTCGGTCTTGGCCCGGGCCACGCGGGTGAGCATGGCGCGAGCCCCCGCTTCGTCGCCGCGTTTCATCGCGTCGAGGAAGGTCACGACCGCCGCCTTGGCCGGCTCCGTCCCGGCCGAACCAGCGGACGTCGACGAACACCCGCCGGCGACGACCGTCGCCAGGCAGCCGGCGGCGATTCGCCAGAAGCAAGGCCTGCGAGGACGAAGGTCGCCGGTGGTTGCAACGCGTCGCATGCTGCGGAACTCCTCGAGAGTCGAAGGCGGACGAGTCGATCGAGACCGAAAACCCGGCCGCAGGGGGCGGTCGCTCCACCCCGCGAGCCGCGGCAGGCGGGGAAGGTGACGTTCCCTGCGCCGCGGGTCAAGGCGAACCCCGCGGGCGGGCCGTGACGATCCAGTGCTATGCTGCCGGACTCACGTGGGCACTGCCGGAAGCGACGTCATGCGGGGTGAAACCGGGTATTCCGGGGGAACGGGGTGGACTTCGCCCGGTTCCGTGAGAGTCTTCCGCTCCCTCGTCATCGCGGCATTTCTGGGGTGGGCTGCGGAATCCCGCGGCGCCGAACGGCCGCGGCAAGCACGGCGTCAGGCCGCCCCGTCCGCCTCCGAGTGCGAAGGCAAGGCGGAGGAGGTGTTCTTTGCCGATGCGTTCACGGCGCTTCAGGGCAGCCGGCCCGACTTCGGCGCGCGGGGCTCCGCACCGACGTCGAAACCCGGCGCTGCAGCCGCGGACACCGGCTTCCAAACTGGCGCCGGTGTCAGGTGGTCGACGCTGATCTCGGAGGGCACCCTGACGGACGAGATCGAGGGCTTGAAGAGCGTGGCTGCCGCGGCGACGAGCCGCCCGACCGACTTCAAGGGCGGGGGATACGACCGGGCGCGGGAGGCGTTTAGCAGCCTCGCCCTGGCCTTCGCGGTGATCGCGGAGCACGAGCAGGACATCCGCTGGAAGCACGATGCGGCGACGGCCCGCGACCTGTTCGCCCAGATCGGCTTCACCTGCAAGGTCGGCACCGACCAGTCGCTGGCCGAGGCACGGCTCGGCGTCGTCGATCTGGAGTCGCTGCTCGCGGGAGAGGGGCCGCGCAGGCAACCAGGCCGCGACGGGGCGTTCCGGTGGAGCGACGTGGCCACCCGATCGGCCCTGATGAAGCGGCTGGAGGCGGCGGAGGCCGCGATCCTCGCGGGCGTCGCCTCCGGGGCCGAGTTCGCCGACGGCGGCCGCGTGCTTCACGAAGCGGAGATCGTGGCCGTGATCGCGGAGGTGATCCGGATGCCGGAGTTCGAGGACCACGACGACGACACCTACCGCGGCTGCAGCGAGCGGATGCGGGATGCGGCCCTGAAGCTGCGGGACGCCTGCGAGAAGCACGACGCAGAGGCGGCCCGAGCCGCCTCCAGCCTGCTCAAGACATCCTGCGACACCTGCCACCGCGACTACCGCGGCTGAGTTCCTGCCCCTCGGAGCGCGGGTTCTCAAACCATGCCTGAGAGTAGCGCGGGTTTCCAACCCGCGGCGCACCCCCCCCGGACCCCCGCACCGGAAGCCCCAATCGGGCGCACATCCCATACCGAACAGGATTGGCAGGCGCGGGTCGGCGAACGCTCGAGGAGCCTTGGGCGTATCCTCGCCCCGGCGACGAGACTTTTGCCGGCCCTGAGCCGGCGATGCAACGATCCGGGACGTGACCGATCCCGGACGCGACCGATCCCGGACGTGATGGAGAGCGGCCGGGGGACTTCAGGCCCGGACTGCGAGGCAGGAAAGCGGCTCCAGCGGGACGAGCTCGGCGAGCCCGGCCTTGGCCATCTCCTTGCCCGTCACGTAGCGGTGCGTGCGGATCCACTCGCTGATCAGTTCGGACGAGCGCCCGAAGAGGTCGCAGAGCAGCACGTCCATCTCCCGCTCGAGGTCGGCGAAGTGCCGCGACCACTCGGCCGCTTCCTTGATGCCGATGTGCTCCTCGCTCTGCCACTTCATGGTGTGGAACAGGAACACGCTGTACGGAGTCACCAGCCGCCGTCCGCAGGCCGCGAATGGCCAGAGGGCCGCCGAGGAGCACTCACCGGTGACGATCGCCGTGGCCCGGATGTCGCGCAGCCGCAGCAGGCTGACGAGCGACATCGCGCAGTAGGGACTGCCCCCCGGCGAATCGAAGTAGATCGAGCACTCCCCGCCCGGCTCGATCCCGAGCAGGCGATCGGTGAGTTCCCCCTCGTTGTCGGTCAGATCGCCGACGAGCGCGATCTCGATCGGACCGCGGTCTTCCTCGCCCGCTGCGGAATGGTTTTCGGATGGACCGCGCGGGGTCATGCTTGGGGATTCTCCAGCCGCAGGATCGAGGGGTTCGGTCGATCGCCGCCGGCGCGAGGAACGTTACATTTCAGATAGAGGTTACGATGCCCGTGGGGCTCCCACAAGGAGGGAGGCTCGCCCGCGGCACCGGCCGGCCGGGAGGCCCTGCGAGCGGGGCGGGGGCCGGTGTGCTACCCTCTCGCCGACCGCCAAACCACGCGATTGTGCGGGCCGATCGTGCGGTTCACTGGCTTGCCCGAATCCCCCCGGAGGATCTCATGACGTTCCACCGCACCACGGATCGGCACCAGGCAGGACGGTCTCCGGGGCTCGCCGCGGTGAGGCGTCGCGTTCCGAGCTTCGCCCTGGCGTTGGCAGCCTGCGGCGGGGTCTTGGTCGCGCATGGCCAGCCCGCGGCAACCGAGGAGGCGACGGTGTTCGCGATCGCGTCGGGCGCGGTGTTGCTCGAAGCCCCGGCTGGTTGGCGGCGCGTGCAGCCGAAGTCGGGCATCATCGAGACGGAGTTCGCCATTCCCTCGGAAGGCGACGGTCCCGATGGCCGCCCGCTCGCCCCGGGCCGGATGACGGTGATGGGCGCCGGCGGTTCGGTCGAGGCCAACATCGAACGGTGGTACGGCCAGTTCGCCCAGCCCGACGGTTCCAGCACGAAGGACAAGGCGGCCACGAAGACGTTTCAGGTGGCCGGCCGGAACGTGACGCTCGTCGACGTGGCCGGAACCTACAAGGACTCCCCGGGCGGCCCGTTCGCCGGCGGCCAGACGGTCGACCGCCCCGGCTACCGCATGCTCGCGGCGATCGTCGAGGGGGCGGACGGCAACTACTTCCTCAAGTTCTACGGCCCGGCCGCCACCGTGGAGAAGCACGCCGCCGGCTTCCGGAAGATGGTGGAGGGCATGGTGCCGGCGTCGAACTGACGTCCCGGACGCCCCGTCTCGGAGCCGAACCGCACGATGAAGGTCCACGAGTTCCTCGAGCATCACGGGATCGCCGGCAACCCGTTTGCCGAGGAGGATGCCCAGAACGACACCGTCTTCAAGCGCACCTGCCTCGAGACGACGTTCCATCCGGCTTGGGACAAGGTGTACGGCGACCCGTCCGATCCGAGCACGGCGATCGTGTTCGGCGAGAAGGGGTCGGGGAAGACGGCCCTCAAGCTGCAGATGGTCAGGCAGTTCGAGCGGCACAACGAGGCCCATCCCGACGCCCGAACGTTCGTCGTGCTGTACGACGACTTCAATCCCTTTCTCGACCGGTTCGTGAGCCGGGTCGGCCGTGGCCGACCGGTCGAGAAGACCCTCGGGCAGTGGAAGCTCTGGGATCACATGGACGCGATCCTCACGCTGTCCGTGACGCAACTCGTGACGCGGCTCGTCGCGGACGGCGACAAGCTGCCGCGGCTGACGCGCCCCCAGGCTCGCGACCTCGCGCTGCTGGCCGCCTGCTACGACCAGTCGACGGCCGAGTCGTTTCCGACCCGCTGGTCCCGGCTGCGGCGGCGGGTGGGCTACCGGACCTGGCTGGGGAACTGGCCGCGGCTCGCGGCCGCCGCCAGCACGCTGGCCTTCGTGGCCGGCGCCGTCGTCGGCGCCACGCGGGGCGACGTCTCCTGGCTGGGGCAGTGGTGGCCGTGGGCCGCCCTCGTGGCGGGCTGGGTGCCCTTCGCCTGGCGGTGGCTGCGCAGCGTGTGGCGGGCGTGGCGGATCTGCGGCAGCATGCGGAGCGGCAACCGGTCGTCCGGCCAGCTGGCCCGGGCGCTGGCGTCGATGCCCGAGGTCGATCTGGCCGGGCAGCCCCTGCCGGCCCTGCCCCGCAGCGATGACCGCTACGAGCTCGTCGCGAAGCTGCAGGGAGTGCTCGCCGCCCTGGGCTGGACCGGCTGGGTGGTGATCGTCGACCGGCTCGACGAGCCCGACCTGATCAACGGCTCGGCCGAGCGGATGCGGCAGGTGATCTGGCCGATGCTCGACAACAAGTTCCTCAAGGTGCCGGGGCTGGGCCTGAAGCTGCTCCTGCCCAAGGAGCTCTACGCCTTCATCGAGCGGGAGACCGAGTCCTTCCACCAGCGGGCCCGGCTCGACAAGCAGAACCTGGTGCCGTCGCTGGAGTGGACGGGGGAGACGCTCTACGACATCGCCTCCACCCGGGTGAAGGCGGCGAGCGTGGGCTCCCCCCCCGCGACGCTCGCCCAGCTCTTTGACCCGGCGATCGACCAGCGCCGGCTGATCGACGGACTGCGGTCGCTGCGGGTGCCGCGGCAGCTGTTCAAGTTTCTCTATCGCCTGCTCGTGGCGCACTGCCACTCGCACACCGACGAACGGCCGGTGTACGCCATCTCACCCGAGCGGTTCGAGACCGAACTGGCCCTCTTCCGCCGCGATCAGGACGCATTCGACCGGGGCCTGGCCCCGCGGTAGGAGCCGCGAGCATGGGCGACGACCTCCACACGCTCGTCGTCGGCCGCGAGGCGATGGCCTGCCGGTTCGAGGTGGCCTTCAACGCCGGTGAGGTGCCCGGCGACACCGAGATCGCGGTGGCGGCCCTCGACCTCGTGGACGAGATCGAGGAGCGGATCAGCGTCTATCGGCCCGGCAGCGAACTCTCGCGGATCAACGCCGCGGCTGCTGCGGGCTGGGTGGAGGTGTCTGCCGACGTCTGGCCGCTGCTCGAGCAGGCGCGGGATCTCTGGCAGCGCACCGGCGGCGCCTTCGACATGGCGGCCGGCTCGCTGGTACGGGCCTGGGGCTTCCTGCGCCGGCGGGGGCAAACGCCCGACGCCGCGGACCTGCAGGCGGCGGTCGCGTCGGCGGGCATGCGGCAGGTGGAGTGGGATGCCGCCGGACGCCGGGTGCGGTTCCTGCGGCCCGGGGTCGAACTGAATCCGGGGGCGATCGGCAAGGGCTTCGCGGTGGACCGGGCGCTCGCCCTCGTGGCCGCGGGGGGCGCGCCGAGCGCCCTGGTCCATGGCGGGCAGAGCAGCGTGCGGGCCCGGGGCGTGCAGGGGCCCGCGGTGCCGGGCCGACGCGGCTGGCGGGTCGGCCTCCGGCACCCGCTGCGGCCCGGTCGTCGCCTGGCCACGATCACCGTCGAGGACGAGGCGCTGGGCACCAGCGGCTCGGGCACGCAGTTCTTCGTCGATCGCGGGCGCCGGCTCGGGCACATCCTCGACCCCCGGACCGGGCGCCCGGCCGAGGGCGTCATCTCGGCGACCGTGATCGCCCCGTCGGCGGCGGAGGCCGACGCGCTGGCCACCGCCCTGTACGTGCTGGGACCGGAGGGCTTGGCGATGCTGGCACCTCCGGGCAGCGGGATCGGGGCGATCCTCGTCGCCGCCGGCGAGGAGGGGCTCCGCGTCACCATCGCCAACCGTGATGCCGCGGCCGTGTCGCTCGCTGAGGAACCCGGACTGGTCGTCGAGTGGCTGGAGCCGGTTGCTCGAGTGCCGGCTGCGCCCTGACCTCCCACACGTCGCGCGGTACACTTCGTCCGGCCGCAACACCCGGCGGCGGCTTCCGGCCATCCCTTCTCCGCTCTGACCACATGCCCATGTTCGACTGGCTGGAGCGGGGTTCCTATCTGGGCATCATCCTGTTCCTCACCCTGACCGGCATCGGGCTGCCGATCCCCGAGGAGGTGCCGATCGTGGCGGCCGGGGTGGCCAGCAAGGCGGGGGCGCTGAAGTGGTACTACGCGCTGCCCGCGTGCATGCTCGGCGCCCTGCTCGGCGACAGCCTGATGTATGCCATCGGCCGCTTCTTCGGCGCCCGGATCCTCAAGGAACACCCCTGGTGGTCGGGATTCCTCACGCCCGAGCGCGAGAAGACGATCGAAGACCTGCTGAAAAAGCACGGCATCAAGGCGTTCTTCGTGGCCCGGTTCCTCGTCGGCCTCCGCAGCCCCTTCTACCTCACGGCCGGCATTCTGCGGGTAAAGTACCGCTGGTTCCTGTTCGCCGACTTCATCTGCGCATCGGTCGTGATCGGCGGCTTCTTCGGCCTCGCCTACCTGTTCGGCGACCGGGTCACGAGCCTGATCCAGTCGGCCGAGCGCGGCCTGACCGTGGCGGTGATCGCCGCGGCCAGCGTGGTGCTGGCGGTGATCGCGTTCTTCTCGTTCCGCAAGCGGCGGATCCGGATGCTCGACCAGGATCCCGACGCCCTGTTCGAGAACCGGGAGATTCTCCTCGGCCCGGCCGCCGACCGGATCGCCGACGCCGTGGCGCTCGGCGACGTCAACCACGAGGACGAACCCTCGTCCGGCAACTCCCGCTGAGGCGAACGCCCCCGGGGGAGGCTCCGCGGGTCGGATTCTTCCGGTTGTCCGGGCTCTAGGGCCGAGACCCTGCGGGTCGCGAGGGTCCGTCGCCCGGCGGCGACTTTGCCGTCGCCACATCGCAACCTAAAGACTCTGTGGGTTCCCATCCGGCCCGCCTCCCTCGGAGTCGCCATGCCCGCCACCACCGCCACGTCGCCCCCGGGTTCGCTTCGGCTGCTCGTGGTCGACGACGACCGCCGGATGGCCTCGGCGCTCGCGCAGTGGCTGTGCGGCCTCGGCCACCATGCGGTGGCCGCCGGCTCGACGAGCGAGGCCGCCAAGGCCGCCTGTCGCGGCGGCTGGTCGGCCTGCATCGTGGACGCCTGCCTGGCGGACGACGGGGCCCGGGCCGTGGTGGCGTCGGTCCGGGCCGCAAGTCCGGGGGCCGCCGCCGTGGCGACCGTTCCACGCGGAGCCGATGTCGGGCCGCTGCCGTGGGCGGATGCCACCTCCTCGCTGCCGGCGGTCGATGCCGACCTGATGGAGGGCATCCAGCGGGCGATCCGCGTGGCGGCAGGCCGTGACGCTTCGGCCAGCCCCCCGGCCGCCGCACTGCTCGGCTCGCACCCCTCGATCACCGGCATCCTCGAGCTCGGTTCCCGGGTCGCGACGACCCCCGCCACGCTGTTGATCACCGGCGAGAGCGGCACCGGGAAGTCGCTGCTGGCCAGGGAGATCCACCGGCTGAGCGGTCGGCGCGGTCGATTCGTCGAGGTGGCCTGCGGCAGCCTGAGCGAGTCGCTGCTGGAGAGCGAACTGTTCGGGCACGTCGCCGGCGCCTTTACCGGCGCCACCGCGGACCGCGACGGCCGCTTCCTCCAGGCCGACGGGGGCACGATCTTCCTGGACGAGATCGCGACGGCCTCGCCCGCGATGCAGGTCAAGCTCCTCCGCGTGCTCCAGGACATGCAGTTCGAGCCTGTCGGCGGCGGCCGGACGCACGCCGTCGACGCCCGCGTCGTCCTCGCGACCAACGAGGATCTCGCCGCCCTGGTGGCGGCCGGCCGCTTTCGGGCCGACCTGTTCTGGCGGATCAACGTGGTGGCGATCGAGATGCCCCCCTTGCGGGCGCGGACGAGCGACATCCCCGTGCTCGCCACGCACTTCCTGCGCTCCGCGGCAGCCCGGTCGGGCCGCGTGGTCGAGGGATTCACGCCGGCGGCCCACGACGCCCTCCTCGGGCACGCCTGGCCGGGAAACGTCCGCGAACTCCAGCATGCGGTGGAGCGGGGCGTGTTCCTCGGTCGCGGGCCGCTGGTGGAGGTGGGCGACCTGCCGGCGGCCGTGCTGGGCGGACCGGCCTCGTCGACCGCCGGCCGGTCTCCCGCGGCGTTGAAGCAGGCGATGGCCGAGCCGGAACGGCAGTTGATCGTGGCCGCGCTCGAACGGTCCGGCTGGCGGCGCGACGTCGCCGCCCGGGCGCTGGGCATCAACCGCACCACGCTCTACAAGAAGCTCAAGCGGCTGGGGATGGACGTGGCCGCGCTCGAGCCGGCACGGTGATCACGGCAGCACGACCTCCGCTTCGACCGTGAAGTGGTCCGAGCCGTTCGCGGGCCCCACCTCGCGGCGCAGCACCTGAGTCGCCGGCGGCACGAGCACGTGGTCGATCGGGATTCGCGGTGCCGGCTGTCCGGCGTGATAGGTCGCCTGCACGCCGCGGCCGAGGGCCGTGTCGACGAGCCCGCCGGACTCGAGCAGGCGGCGGAACGGGTGCGACCAGGGGGTCGCGTTGAGATCGCCGACCACCACGCTCGGGAGCGGTCCGCGGGCGGCCTCGGCGGCAACTCCGGCGAGGTGCTCGTTGAGGGTCGCCCATGCGGACGCGTCGAACGGCGGATAGGGGTGCGTGGCGATCAGCCGGAAGTCGCCGCTCTCGTGACGCACCGTCGCCACGATGCTCGGATACCCGCTCGCTGAAAACTCGACGACGCGGGTGTCGGCAAGCGGGCACCGGGAGAGCACGGCGATCCCGAAGTTGTCGGGGCGGGGCACGATCACGCGGTGTGGAAACAGGTCGCCCAGGCCTTCCAGGCTGCGGGCCCAGCGGCCGTCCACCTCGATCACCGCGGCCACGTCGGGCTGCCGCGCCCGGAGGTAGGAGATCGCGGCGGCGGTGTCGCGGTTGATGCGCCGGACGTTCATCGAGATCAGAAACACCGACTCGCTCCCCGCCGGGTCGCGGTTCGGCGGCGGCGGGAGCCAGGAGCCGGCAAGGTCGAGCCCATTGAAAACGACCGCCGCCAGCAGGATCACGGCCGCCGGCCGGCGACGGAACACGAGAGCCGCGAGAAGTCCGCCCGCGGCGGCATAAAACCAGTACTGGCGGAAGTGGGTGGTCAGGTCGAACAGCCAATGCCAGGCCGAGAGCAGCCCCGCCGCCGACCCGCAGAACACGAGGATCGCGGCCGCGTCGACGATCCGGGGAAGCCGGCAGGCGAGGGGGGAGCCGGGGGCCTGGCGCGATCCGCAGGGAGGAGGGGCAGCCGATGACATGCGGGGGGGCAGGCCTGGCGGATTCAGAGGGCCGGGGCGGGAATCCATCCCGTGCCGATCGCCACCGCCAGGGCCGTCGCGAGCGCCAGGCGATAGGCGATGAAGGGCCAGAGCGTGTGGCCGGTGAGGATGCGGAGGAGCCAGCGGATCGACGCGTAGCCGACGATGCCCGCGGCCAGGGTGCCGACGGCGAGGGCCACCGCCGCCTCCCCGCTGCCGAGGATCTCCTCCCGCTGCTGCCAGGCCTCGAGCAGGGCTGCTGCGGCCACGGCCGGCAGCGAGAGCAGGAACGAGAAGCGGGCGGCCGTGCGGCGGTCGAGCCCGGCGAGCATGCCCGTCGAGATCGTGACGCCGCTGCGCGACGCGCCGGGCACCAGGGCGAGCGCCTGCGCGAGCCCCATGCCGATCCCGTCGGCCGGCCGCACGGCCTCGAGCCCCTGCCGACCGGCGTTGCCGCGCCGCGCGCGGAGCTGGGCCGTGACCTCGGCGGCGATCATCAGGGCCGTGGCGGCAAGCAGCGCGGCGACCACGACTTCGAGCCGGCGGGCCTCGCCGCGGATGACGTCCTTGAACATCAATCCCGCGACCACGATCGGCACGGTGCCCACGATGATCAGGAGCGTCAGCCGCGACTCCGGCGTGCTCAAGGGCGCGCCTGACCGCAGGGCCGTCAGGCAGCCGCGGGCGAGGGCGGCGAGGTCGCCACGCAGGGCGAGGCAGACCGCCGCGAGCGTGCCCGTCTGCAGCACGGCCGAGAACGCCGCTCCCGGATCCTGCCAGCCACAGACCGCAGGCAGAATCCGCAGGTGTGCCGTGCTCGAGACCGGCAGGAACTCGGTCAGTCCCTGCACCACGCCCAACGCGACCGCTTCGAGGATGGACATCGGGCGGGGTGCTTCCAAATGCGACTCGGGTCAGTCATACTCCCCGATTCCCGACAATCCAACCAGGAGCCCCCTCCGGGGGACGTCAGCCCGCATGTTCCGGAACCTCAGCACGGTGGGCCTGCCGCTGTCCGGGCGGCCCAGCGAACTCATCGAACTCGCCCTGTCCTTCGGTTTCGACGCCATGGACATCGACCTGCTCGACTTCCAGCAGCAGGCCGAGGCCTTCGGGATTCCGCACGCGCGACGGCTGATGGTCAGCGCCCGGCTGAAGAGCGGTACCTTCCACCTGCCGGTCGATCTGGGGGCGGACGACGCCACCTTCGAGGCCGGCTTGGCGGCCCTGCCCAAGCGGCTGGAGTTCGCGGCGGCGGCCGAGGCGGTTCGGGCGGTGGCCACCGTAACGCCCGCGTCGGACGAGCACTCGTTCAAGGATCTGTTCGAGCGTTACCGGCGGCGGCTCAACGACGTGGGCGACCTGCTCGCCCAGCACGGCATGATGCTCGGCCTGAACGTGCGGCCCGAGGCGGAGGCCCGGGCGAATGCGGCGAACCAGTTCATCCATTCGTTCGAAGGGCTGGTGGGCCTCGTGGCCGTGGCCCACGACCGGATCGGCGCCATCGCCGACTCGTGGGTGTTCCACGTCGCGGGCGAATCGCCCGACCTGGTCGCCAGCCTGCCGAAGGGGCGGCTGGTCGAAGTGCGCCTCTCGGATGCCCCGCGGGACGTGGCGGCGGCCGACCTGACCGCCGCCCAGCGGCTGATGCCCGGCGACACCGGGGTGATCTCGTCGTCGGCCCTGCTCCAGCGGGCAAAGGCCGCGGGATTCGAAGGCCCGGTCACTCCCTGGGCCGATCGCTCCAACCTCGTGGGCCGTGGTCGCGAGAAGATCGTGCGCATGGCCGGGGAGCGGCTCGAGGCGGCCTGGAAGGAAGCCGGCCTGCCGATCGTGCCCCGCTGGTTCACGCCCGTCCAAAGGGATCACCTCGGGCGGCCGATCGGCGACGAGGCGGCGATTCCCGTCGGCATCGAGTAAGCCGACCCGTCCGCTGCCCTGGCCCCCTGCTGCCCCGGCCCCCTGCTGCCCCGGCCCCCTGGGGATCTGCCCGTCAGGGCGACATAAGCGGGCCTGCCCGTGTCCGGGAGCCGGCGTTGCTTCCTCCGCGCAGCCACGGCTGGCGGAGGGGAGGGAGCATCGAGCGCGTGGAGGGCAGGACGCCAATCCTGTTCGGCGCGGCAGATGCGGGGCGGGGCGACGCACGTCTGGCTTGGGTTCACGGCAACCCGCGGCTGGGTTCCTGACCTTCGGAGCGCGGGTTTTCAACCCGTGCCTCATAGTAGCGCGGGTTTCCAACCCGCGGCGCACCCGCGCAGACCCCGCATCGGAAGCCCCAATCGCGTGAGCGATGGGGACTGAGCCTCGCGAACGCGCGAGGCTCACGTGTGACCCGGATCACGCCCCCTCGCGGATCCACGTCACGCGGGGCTGGCCGGCCGGCTGGTTGCCCTTGGCCACCGAGGCGCCTTTGAGAAACTCGGAGACGTAGCGGAGCGGCTTGCCGGGGCGGTCGGGATCCCGGAACGCGTCCCCTTTCTGCAGGATCGGCAGTTGATCGGGCATGCCTCCGAAGGCCCGGGTCCCGGCAGCCTGGCAGGGATACCAGTGCCCGGCGCCTGCCGCGTCGACGAGATAGAACTCGGGATAGCAGTGTCCCTCCACCCACACGGTGCGGGCCGGAATGCCCTCGGCGCGGCAGCTGGCGATGAACAGGCAGGTGAGCTCCTCGCAGTCCCCCCAGCCGTCGGCCAGCGCCCGGCGGGCACCCTTCAGGTCGCCGTTGCGATACTCCACCTTCTCGCGGACCGTGTCGTAGATCGCCTCGACCTTGGCCCAGCCGTCGAGGTCCTGGCCGGCAGCCTTCGCGAATCGCACCACCTTCGGATCCCGAGACTCGATGTAGGCGCTGGACCCGAGGTGCGTTCGCAGGCTGCGGTCCGGCTTCTCGGGGGGCTGGAGGCCGGCGGTGTCTTCCGGGGGCAGAATGGCGGCCCGCTCCAGCTCGAAGGTGACGATCGCCCGGGCCTGATTTCCGGCCGGAAGCTCGGGGATTTCCACCACGAGCTGCTTGACGTCGCCGGCGAGTTCGCGATACCGCAGCGACTTGACGAGCGGGGTGACATCTTCCTCGACGACCCGCACCTTCTGCTCGGGCCAGTCCCGGGGCACCGGCATGCTGGCGTAGATGCCGCGGCAGGGGCCGCCGTCGGCGGTGACCATCACGCCGACGCGATAGCGCTGCGTGCGGACGTCGCCCAGCCTGGGGGCCGAGTCTCCCGCGACCGTCTCAGCCTCGAGGAACTGCCCGGCCACCGGGCCGGCAAGGAGGGCCTGCCAGGCGAGGACGGCCATCGCCAGCAGCCGCCTGGCGGGCCGTGAGGCGAACGGGGCGGCGGAGCGATGCATGGCAACCGTACCCTCCTCGGGCAGGATCGGTCGGCCGGGCGGGACCGCGAGAGACCCGTGGCCGGACGTCTCAGTCGGGCAAGCTGCGGCGGCTGCGGCAGCCTGCTCGATTGTTCCATCTCCGGGCCGCTGGTATGCTCCGGGGCTCGATTTTTTCGTGGCCTGCCTTCATCCCTCTCCCCCAACCCGTTTTTTCCGAAACCCCCAACGCATGGTCAACCGCAACCTCATCCGCGAACTCGAAATTGGAGACGAACTCGATCAGGAGATCGAGCAGGCCATGGCCGGAGCCCCCGAGGGGGAATATTCGGTGGCTACCGCGACGCTCGCGGTGAATGCGGTGCTCGAGGGGAAGATCCTGCGGGTGGACGACGAGTTCGTGCTCGTCGACGTGGGCTACAAGAGCGAAGGGCACATTCCGCGGAACGAGTGGGACGAGACGGAACCCCCTCCGCAGGTCGGCGACACCGTCAAGGTGCTCCTCGAGGAGTTCGAGGACGGCTCGCTCGAGGAGCAGCGGGGCCTGATCACCCTCTCCAAGCGGAAGGCCCGCCGGATCGAGGACTGGCTGCGCGTCATGGAGAGCGTCCATGAGAACGACGTGGTCACCGGCTTCGTCACGCGGAAGATCAAGGGCGGCCTGCTCGTCGACATCTCGGGCGTGAACGTGTTCCTGCCGGCCAGCCAGGTCGACATCCGCCGGCCGGCCGACATCGGCGACTACTGCGGCCGCTGCATCCAGTGCCTGGTGCTCAAGATCGACGAGGCCCGGCGGAACATCGTGGTGTCCCGTCGCGCCCTCATCGAGCAGGAGCGGGCGGAGCGGAAGAAGCAGCTCATGGAGACGCTCGAGGTGGGCCAGATCCGCCGCGGCGTGGTCAAGAACATCGCCGACTTCGGCGCGTTCGTCGACCTCGGTGGCATCGACGGCCTGCTCCACATCACCGACATGAGCTGGGCCCGGATCGGCCACCCCAGCGAGATGGTGCAGATCGACCAGGAGATCGAGGTGCAGGTGCTGCACATCGACCGTGATCGGGAGAAGATCGCCCTCGGCATGAAGCAGCGGACGGCCAGCCCGTGGGCCAAGGTCGCGGAGAAGTATCCGGTCGGCACCGTCTGCATGGGGACGGTCGTCAACGTGATGAGCTACGGGGCCTTCGTGAAGCTCGAGGACGGGGTCGAGGGGCTGGTGCACATCAGCGAGATGAGCTGGACGAAGCGGGTCAGCCACCCGTCGGAACTCGTCAAGCCGGGCGACGAGGTGGAGGTGGTGGTGCTGGCCATCAACAAGGAGAAGCAGGAGATCTCGCTGGGCATGAAGCAGACCCAGCAGAATCCCTGGGAGAAGGTGGCCGCGGACTACCCCCCCGGTGCGGTCGTCAAGGGCGTGGTGAGGAACCTGACCAACTACGGGGCCTTCATCGAGATCAACGACGGCATCGACGGCCTGCTCCACGTGACCGACATGTCGTGGACGCGGAAGGTGACGCATCCCAGCGAGATGCTGGAGAAGGGGCACGAGGTCGAGTGCAAGGTGCTCTCCGTGGATCAGCAGCGGCGGCGGATCGTCCTCGGCCTCAAGCAGATGGCCGACGATCCGTGGACGACCGACATCCCGAAGCGCTACAAGGCCGGCGACATCGTCAAGGGAACCGTCACCAAGATCACGAACTTCGGCGTGTTCGTCGGCCTGGAGGACGGCCTCGAGGGGCTGCTCCACATCTCGGAACTCTCCGAGGACAAGATCGAGAACGCCGAGGACGTGGTGAAGATCGGCGACCCACTGGAGGTGAAGATCCTCCGGGTCGACACCGACGAGCGGAAGATCGGCCTCTCCAAGAAGCGGGTCGGCTGGTCGAGCGACCGTGAGGCTGCCGAAGCCGCGCCGGAAATCTGAGCAAGCCTGGCAAGGGCCTGAGCCGTGCGGGCGATCGGTCGAGGGGCATCTGCGGAAGCCTGGGCGGCTGCGTTGACCCTGGATCGGCCGCGGGTTCGCGGACTTCGGCCGCAGATGCCGAAACATTCGGGAAGACAACTCTCCCGGATGCGTCATGTCGCCGAGCGCTCGCTTCCCCATGCCTTTCGCGACGGTGCTCGCGCTCGTCGCGGTGTCCGGTTCGACGGCCGCCGGCCAGCTGCCGGCGGAGGTCGACGAGTCGGCCATCCAACCGGTGACCTTCCTGAAGGCGCCCGAGTTCGACGAGCCCTATCCCGCGACCACGGCGGGGGACGACAACTTCGTGTACCGGCTCATCAATCGGCTGATTCCGGAAGGGGATCGCGGTCGCCCGCCCCCGTGCGACATCTCCGACCCGGGGCCGGACACGGCGAACTATCCCAACAGCCCGCTGACGTTGCCCAAGGGACGCTCCTACATCGAGACGGTTCCCGGCACCTATTCGCTCGCCGGGGCGGATGGAACGCCCGCGACATGGTCGTGGCCCTTCATGATGCGGACCGGCCTCACCGACACCTGCGAGTTTCGCATCATCAGCCAGGGGCCGACCGTGGTGGACGCCACGGCGACCTCACCCCAGCAGGATGGCTTCGCCCCGCTGGTCTTCGACCTCAAGGTGCACCTCTGGGGTGACAAGGACCAGCTCTACGTGCCGATCGTGGGCGTGGAGACCTTCATTCTCACGGGGATCGCTTCCAAGCCGTTCCAGGTGGGCACGGAGTCGGGAGTGGTGCTGCTCGTCGATCACAAGCTGCCGGGTGACTGGGTGATCGAATGGAATGCGGGTCTGTACGGTCTTGGCGGAGACGGAATCCCCGACGTGCTCAGTCTCCCTGACCTCCGCGTGCGGTGGGCCATCCAGAAACAACTCACGGAGACGATCGCCGTCTTCTACCAGGGCTTCTACAACGGTGCGGGCATCCCCTACTTTCCGTCGGACCTCGTCAGCGGTCTCGGCGTGCAGTGGAACCTCGGCCAGCGGCTCGCGGTCTACACGAGCTACAACTGGTCGCTCGACGGCATTGGGAGTCCGTCGGGAGGCTACTCCGGCTTCGCCTACGCGTACTGACGTCCGCGGCCCGGTCTGGCGTCAGCGGATGAGTCCGAGGGCGACGATGGGACCGATCCGCTCGAGGCCCACGCCGTCGGCCGCGACTCCCCGGCGCTGCAGCTCGACCCCACCCCCGACGACGACTGTGCCGTCGGCGCCAGCACCGCGGATCCGCACCCGCCGCGGCGGGGCCGACGTGGCCTTGGGGCTGCCGTCGGCGGCGAGCGAGACGGCCTCGTAGGCGAGGGCCTCCGATGCGGATGGGTCGATCATGTCGAACACCAGGCAGCGGTGGAGACGTCCGCCGGAGCTCCGCGACGCTGCCAGCCAGATCACGACCCGGTCTCCGGGAGCGAGGCTCGCAAGATCGACTCGCTCGGCCCCGTCCTGGGGAGGCCGAAACTCGGCATTCTGCGGGGTGACCGGCGGTCGGTCGGGCCCCGGAGTGGCGGGGGGCACCGGCTGAGTTCCGGGACCGGGCGCCGGCCGGGCATCCGGCGGCGCCGGAACGTCGCGAGCATTGAGCACCGCCAGGCCCCGGCTGGCCAGCCGGCCGAGGTCACCGGTCAAGGCGAAACCGCCTGCGATGATGCCCACGGCGACGAGGCGGGAGAGGATGGTTGGCATGGCAGGGGCTGCGGATCCGCTCGGAGATCGTGCCCGCAACTCTACGCCATGCTCCGGGCGCGGCGGCTGACGGGGCCTCGCCGCGGGGGGCGCAGTGGGCCGGTCGTGACGGCCTTGTCGACTGGACTTGCACGCAAGGGCTGCCTCCTGGGGCTCGGGGCTGCCCGTGCCCCATCGTGGCGGGAAAAGAGCGGGCGGGGTGTCGCCGTTGGCTGGCCGGTCGGGCATGATGCTCGTGGAAAAGCGTTGAGCCTTGGGAGAGTGTGGGACGTGAGTGAGAGTCGCAGCACCGAGCGGGCTCGCGTCGGGCCCGTGACCGCGGCGCTCCTCACGCCTTCCGGCCGGGCGGCGCTGGCCGTCGTGGGCGTCGCGGGCCCCGGGGCCGTCGCCCTCGTCGATACCCTGTTCACCCCCCGCGGCGGCCGGTCGCTCGCCGCGCGGGCCGACGGCGCGATCGCCTACGGAACCTGGCGACCGACCGGCGAGGACGTGGTGCTCGTTCGGCACGCCGCCGACCGCGTCGAGGTGCACGGCCATGGAGGCCTGGCGGCTCCGGCCGCGGTGCTCGCGGGCCTCGAGGCGGCTGGCGCGATCCGGGGCCGGTGGCAGGATTGGCCCGAGGGAGGGCCCTGCAGCCGCGAGGCGCTCGAAGCGCTCCCGCGGGCGATCGGGCCGAAGGCGGCCATGATCCTCGCCCGGCAGGCTTCGGGGGTGATGGATGGTGCGATCGACGAACTCGTGCGGCTCCATGGCGGTGATCGGAAGGCCGCGGAGACCCTCGCCAACCGGCTGCTGGCTGCGTCCCGGATCGGTCTGCGGCTGACAAGGCCGTGGCGGGTGATGCTGACGGGGGACGTGAATGCCGGAAAGAGCAGCCTGCTCAATGCGATCCTCGGTCACTCGCGAAGCCTTGTGGCGGCTGCGCCGGGCACGACCCGTGACGTCATCGTCGCCCCCGCCGTGCTTCGGGGCTGGCCCGTTGACCTCATCGACGCCGCCGGCACGCGGCCCGGCGGCGAACCACCTTCGGCGGTCGAACAGGCGGGAATCGCCAGGGCCATCGAAACAAGGCAGCACGCCGATCTCCTCCTCCGCGTGGTGGCTGCGGACACCGAGTCGCCGAAAGTCACCCAGCCTGAAGACCGGGAGGTCGTCGTCCGCTCCAAGATCGACCTGCCAGCCGCGAAACGGCTGCCGGGGGCGATTGCCACCTCCGCCGTGACGGGCGAGGGCATCGACGAACTCACCGACGCAATCGTCGATCGGCTGGTGCCCGAGGAGCGCCGCGACCCCGGGCTGCTTGCCGGCCCGGTGCCATTCACGAGCCGGCAGGTGGCCGACATCCGGCAGTTCCTGCGAGCAGTGTCCTGACCGCGCCCCGTCGCCCGCCTAGCCCAAGTTACGCACTTGGGAGCGTAAAGGCCGGGATTTCCTCGAATTCTGGGTCAGAGTCTTCACTACATGTGTCTTGCTCCCGTCGAACCTGGAATCTCCGCGGGCAAGGGTTAGCCTACCCTTTCCCCCGGAGGATTCCATCCCATGACCCAGAAGCGCAAGCGGCTGTCCGGCCCCGAGAAGATCGCCAT
>VGYR01000006.1 GCA_016872925.1 Planctomycetota bacterium | reverse complement strand
TCTGCGGAAGCCCCAATCGCGGAGCGATGGGGCCATGGTCCCGCCCGTGCGCTTGTCGTATAACGCCTCGAGGGTGAACCCATGAAGCGCGACACTCTCCAGTTGATCCCCGAGGTGCATGCCTCCGGCGACCCGTCGCGGCAGGGCATTCGCGTGCCGTTCGTCCGTCCGGCCCTGCCTGCGCCCGAGATCCTCCAGCCCGCGTTCGACGAGATCATCCGCAGCGGCCGGCTCACGAAGGGGCCCTACTGCGAGCGGCTCGAGCAGGCGATTGCCAAGCGGCTCGGCGTGCGGCACGCCGTGGCCGTGAGCAGCTGCACCGTGGGCCTGATACTCGTCTACCGCGCGCTCGACCTCTCGGCCGGTAGTTGCCGCAGCCGACGTTCGGCCGTCGACCCGTGTGCCGTGGCCTCGATGGAGCCGCTGTCCCGCTTTGGCGTGGCCCGCACCGGCACCCGGACGGAGCCCCTCGGCGAGGTCGTGATGCCGAGCTTCACGTTCCTGGCGGCGGCGGCGGCCATCGTCTGGAACAACCTCCGGCCGGTGTTCGTCGAGGTCGATCCGTTGACCACCAACGTCACGCCGCAGGCGATCCGCTTGGCGATCACGCCCCGGACGGTGGCGATCGCCGCCTGCCACAACTTCGGCAACCCGTGCGACATCCCGGCCCTCGAGGCGGTGGCGAGCGAGCACGGCCTGCCGCTGGTGATCGACGCCGCCCATGGCTTCGGGGCCAGCGTCCACGGCCGCCCCGTCGGTGCCGGCGCCACGGCCCAGGTGTTCAGCCTCTCCCCCACGAAGCTGCTCGTCGCCGGCGAGGGGGGCATCGTCGCCACCAACTGCGACTGCCTGGCCCACTTCGTCCGCCTGGGGCGCGAATACGGCAACGACGGCTCGTACGACGCCCTCTTCCCGGGAGTGAATGGCCGGATGCCCGAGTTGAGCGCGGCCACGGCCCTGGCGTCGCTCGATCTGCTGGGCCAGGCGTCGGATCGGCGGAACGAACTCGCCGCGCTCTATCGCCGGGAGCTCGGCGGTCTGCCGGGCATCGGCTTCGTGGAGTCGATGGCCGGCGCCCGGTCGAGCCACAAGGATTTCTCGATCACGATCGACCCGTCCCGGTTCGGCATGACCCGCGACGCCCTCCGCCGAGCCCTCGGCGCCAAAGGCATCGAGACGCGGGCGTACTACGATCCTCCGTGCCATCGCCAGACCGCCTACGAGCACTTCCACGACCGGATGCGGCCCCTGCCGGTGACCGACGTGCTCGCCGCCCGCAGCCTCGCGCTGCCGATCGGCGCCCACGTCGACGAGGCGATCGTGGCGGAAGTCTGCGACGTGATCGCCAACGCCAAGCAGGTGGCGTGATCAGCTCGGGGTCTGCGGTCGGCTGGTCGGCCTGGTTTCTGGCCGCCTACGTGGGAGCGGCCGCCGCCACCGCATGGCTCGTCGGCTGGGCTGCCTCGCTGGGCGTGATCGACCGCCCGAACGATCGCTCCAGTCACACGCGTGCCACGCCGCGGGGCGGCGGGATCTCGATCGTGGCGATCACCACGTGGGCGGCGATCATCGCCGCCGTGATCTGGCCCGCCGGCCGCCGCGGCCTGGCGGCCGTGGCGGTGCCCGCCCTGGCGATCGCGGCGGTCAGTTGGCTCGACGACCTCAAGCCCCTCCGCAACCGGGTGAGGTTCGGCGTGCACCTTGCCGCCGCCGCCGCCACCACGGCCTTGCTCGCACCCGTGCGGGATGTTGACCTCGGCTCCTTTGGGCGGCTGGAGTTGGCCGCGGCCGCCTGGCCGCTGACCCTGATCTGGATCATCGGGATGACCAACGCCTTCAACTTCATGGACGGCATCGACGGCATCGCGGGAATCACCGCGGCGGCGGCCGGCGGTGCGATCGCCGCCGCGGCCGCGTTCTCGGGTGTCGAGCCGGTGGCCGCCGTGGCCCTGGCGTTCGCTGGCGCGGCGGCGGGGTTTCTGGCCTGCAACTGGCCGCCGGCCAGGATCTTCATGGGAGATGTGGGCAGCGCCTTCTGCGGCTTCATGATCGCCGCCCTGCCCCTGGCGACCGGCAGCGCGGCGGTCGGTCGCGTGACGGCGATCACGGCCGTGACGATGTGGCCCTTCATCTTCGACACCCTGTTCACGCTCGGCCGCCGGCTCATCCGTCGGGAGAACATCTTCCAGGCGCACCGCAGCCACATCTACCAGCGGCTGGTGATCGCAGGGTGGTCGCACCGAGCCGTCTCGAGCCTCTACGGCGGGCTGTCGGCGATGGCGGCCGCCGTCGCCGTCGCGCCGTTGCTCGGCGCGTGCCCCGAACCGACCGCCACGCACCTGGCCGCCGCGATGATTCTCGTGGGCATCGGGTTGCTCCTCACCCTCGTTCACATCCAGGAAGGGTAACCGCGTAAGCGGTACGGCCATGGCGAGCCTGCATCAGCTACGGCCCCCATCGCTCACGCGATTGGGGCTTTCGTATGCCGATGGCTGGAAGCGTAACCGCGTAAGCGGTACGGCGGCACCACGCGGTCTCTCGCTTCGTGATTGAATCCCGCATCCCTTCCGCGCCCACCACGCTCTACGCCCGCTTCATGAAACGCCTCTGCGATCTCGTGGTTGCGTCGCTCGCGCTCGTCGTCGCCCTCCCGCTGATGGTGGTCACCGGCCTCGCCGTGCTCGTGGTGCTCGGTCCGCCGATCCTCTATCGCGAGGAGCGGGCCGGCATGGGCGGCGTGCCAATCCAGATCGCCAAGTTTCGCTCGATGACTCAGGCCGCCGATGCGTCGGGTCAGCCGCTGCCCGACGCTGCCCGCCTCGGGGTGTTTGGGCGTGTGCTCCGCCGGACGAGCCTCGACGAGCTTCCCCAGCTCTTTAGCGTTGTCCGCGGCGACATGAGCCTGATTGGCCCTCGCCCGCTCCCCATGCGGTATGTGCCGCGCTACAACCCCCGCCAGGCCTCACGGCTCCTGGTGCGGCCTGGCCTCACGGGCTGGGCGCAGGTGCACGGCCGCAATGCCGTCGCCTGGCCCGAGCGGCTGGAGTTCGACGCCCGCTACGTCGAGATGCTCGGCCAGCCGGGGGCCGTGCTCACCGATCTCTGGATTGCGAGCCTCACCGCGTTTCAAATGGTGGCTCAGGCGATCACCGGCCGCGGCATCGCCGCCCCCGGCACCGCCACCATGCAGGAGTTTGCGCCGTGAAGCCGACCGTGCCCGATGCGATCGCAACGGCGATCCGAACCGTCCTCCACGACACGGGCCGCGACGCGAAAGACGTGGCGCCCGCCATGCTCCTCTCCACCGATCTCGGGCTCGACTCGCTCGATCTCGCCCAGACGATCGTGCTCCTCGAGCGATCGCTCGGCGTCGACCCGTTTCGGGCGGAGGCGGCTGGTCGGCCCTCGATCCGCACGGTGGGAGATCTGATCGCGATCTACACGGAGGCCGTGAGTCGCTCATGACCTCCCTCGACCTCTCGCGGGTTCACGCCGAGCCCGCCGCCGAGCGGCTGGCCGTGGCGATCGACGAGACCGCCCGTCAGGACGCGAGCCGCCTCGCGGTGGTAGCCGACGCGGGCGGCCCGAGCCGCAGAGCCGTCGCCTACGCCGACCTGGCCAAGAGCATCTCGGCCGTCGAAGCGGCCCTCGCCGCCGCGCGACCGGCCGGGGTCGTTGTCAGAGCTCGCCGAGTCGAGTCGCTCGTGGCCGTGGCGGCAGCGTGCGGTCGCCAGGGAGTGCCGGTCGCGCTCGTGCCCGACGACGCCCGCGATCTTGTCGGCGAGCTCCGCGACTGGCTGGTCGTCGACGACTCGTTGGCCGTTTCAGCGGGCGGTCGCCAGCGCGACGCCCTCTATTCCGGCCCGCCGCACGTGGTCGTGGCCACGTCGGGCACGAGCGGCCCCCCAAAGCTCGTGCAGCGCACGTGGGATGCTGTGCTTTCCGCCGCCCGACTCGCCGAGCAGTGGCAGGGGCTCGGCTGGCTTTTGGCCTACGACGCCACGCGCTGGGCTGGCATCCAGGTGTGGGGGCAGTCGCTGCTCACGGGCGGGAGGCTCGTGGTGCCCGCCTCCCGGGATCCCGACGTCGTCGCGCGAGCGCTCGTCGAGGAGCGGGTGGCGATTCTGCCGGCCACGCCCACGCTGCTGCGGCGGCTGCTGGCCTCGGCCGATCCTGGGCTGCTCGCTGCCGCAAAGCCGGAGCGGATCACGCTCGGAGGCGAGGCGGCCGACGGGCCGTTGCTGGCCAAGGCGCGAGACATGTTTCCCGCAGCCCGGATCACGCATGTGTATGCCACCACGGAGCTGGGCGAGGTGTTTCGGGTCGCCGATGGCCAGCCGGGCTTTCCCGCGGCGTGGCTGGGGCGAGAGCTTCCCGGCGGCGTGCGGATCTCGACGCGCCGCGACGGCGAGCTGCTCGTGCAGCTCTCCCGCGACTCCGCGGAAGTCGCCACGGGCGACGTGGTCGAGCGGCGCGGCGACCGCTTCGAGTTCACCGGCCGCCGCAGCGATGTGATCGTGGTAGGCGGCGCGAAGGTGTTTCCGAAGCGGGTGGAGGAGGTGCTGCGGGGTGTGTCCGGGGTGGTGGAGGCCCGGGTGTATGGCCAGCCGAGTGCGATCACCGGTGAGCTCGTGGCCGCGGAGATCGTCCTTGCCGACCCGCTCCCTGCAGGATCCACGCCCGAGGGCATCCGTGCCGCGGCGCTCGCGGCCTGTCGCGATTCGCTCGAGCCGCATGGCGTGCCTCGGATCCTCGATCTCGTGAAGCGGATCACAACCACGTCCGCCGG
The DNA here is from genome assembly GCA_016872925.1 of Planctomycetota bacterium. GTDB lineage: Bacteria > Planctomycetota > Planctomycetia > Pirellulales > UBA1268 > QWPN01. The sequence goes on along the minus strand of VGYR01000006.1, from coordinate 30,925 downwards.
CAAAACCTCCCGCCGTCCCGCCGTCGTCCGATGACATCGCCCGTTTCCGTCGTGTCTGGTGGCTCTCGTGGGCTCGGTTTTGCAATCGTTCAGTCGCTCCTCGCCCGCGGCGATCGGGTGGCCACGTTCTCGCGATCAACTTCTCCGCAGCTCGACGCATTATTGGCGGCGAATCCTGAGTGTCTTCATGCAGCCCGTGCGGATGCGGCAAGTCTGCTTCAGATCCGTGAGTTCGTGGCTGGCGTGGCTGCGCGGTTCGGCCAAATCGACCACTGCGTCGCCAACGCCGCGATCGCTCACGAGGGCGTACTCGCGACCATGCGCGATGATGAGATTGAGTCGATGGTCGCTGTAAACGTGACCGGCACCATCGTGTTTGTTCGAGAGTGCGTTCGCCAGATGCTTGTCGCCGCTGACGGGGATCGCTCGGTCACCCTGATCTCGTCGGTGGTAGCGTCACGTGGATCGCCAGGTCTCTCCGTCTACGCGGCCACCAAAGCAGCTTTGGAGGGCTTTTGCATTTGCCTTGCTCGGGAGCTGGGCCCTCGTGGAATCCGAGTCAACGCACTTGCGCCGGGCTTCCTTGACACCGATCTTTCGGCGTCGCTGGCGATGGAAAATCGCGAGCGTATCTCGCGAAGGCTGGCCATGCAGCGTCTTGGGACGACGGCCGATGTCGCAGGGGTCGTCTCGACCGTTTCAGGGTCCGGCATGTCGTTTGTGACCTCGCAGGTGGTCGGAGTCGACGGTGGATCCTGAGACCCCAGCCTCCGGCATGAACAGTCGCAGACCTCAGATTGGAGGCTGGCACGACATCTGGCAGAGCACGCTCGCTGCCGGCGCTTCACGACGTTCGTGGCAGCAGCATCGTTTTCAGCCGTCTCCTGAGATTCGACGAGTCTTGGTCGTCGGAGCCGGCGGCTTTGGCCGCGAAGTCGTCCAGTGGGCCTCCGATGCTTGGCCTGAGTCGGATGGCCTGATTGCAGGGTTTCTCTCGGACGATTTGACGAGGCTGAACGGATTCCGCTTGATGCCCCAAATACTGGGCACGGTGAAAGACCACTGGCCGGAAGCTGGCACCGCGTATCTGTTGGCGATCGGAGTTGCGTATGCGAGGCGCACTGTGGCCGAGCACTTACGGCAGCGCGGGGCAACGTTCATCAGCCTTGTGCATCCCTCTGCGTCCGTGAGCGAGACGTCTTCCGTCGGGGCGGGATCGATTGTCTGCCCGCATGCCGTGGTCAGCGACTCGAGCACGCTGGGCGAGTGCGTGCTTGTCAACTACCACGCGTCACTGGGGCATGATGCCACAGCTGGCGCGTATGCTGTGCTCTCGCCTTACTCGACACTCGGCGGTGCCGCGTCGATTGGCGACGATGTGTTTCTCGGGCTTCACGCCTCGGTGGGGCCTGGTGTTTCGGTAGGATCGCGTAGCAAAGTCAGCGCGAACTCATGCGCCCTGTCGGCGGTTCCTCCCGACTCTCTGGTATACGGCGTGCCGGGCCGTATCTCGCCGCGCGTCGATCTCGATGTGAGTCGATAGGGTGAGCGCTCGAGTCCTAGGCCGCGACAACGCTCTGGATGAGCCGCGATAGTTCGTGGGGCATCTGCGAAACACGTTTGTTGGTGTCGCCTTTGCCTACCTCCAGATCGCGGTGCATCTGGTGCAAGGATTGATCATCACGCCGATGTGTCTCGCCTATGTGCCGGAAGCCACGTTCGGGGCATGGCTCGTCACTGGAAACTTGCTTGGTTGGGTCGGCCTTCTTGATCCAGGGGTGCATCTCGTGATCCAGCAGCGCATCGCCGCGGCGCACGCGCATCAGGATCTGCAGGCGATCAACCGACTGCGAGTCCAGGCCTACGTTCTTGCCGGCGCATTTGCCATGGTGACACTGACCGCCGCGGTCCTCGCCTTGCCCCTCCATGCGGTGCTCGTGGAGCGGATCGGATGTGAGCAGACAACTCAGGTCGCAGTGGCGTACCTAATTGCCGCCGTGGCGATGGCCGTTTTCGTCGTCTCGTATGGGGCGGCGGTGGTCACGCTCGGAACCCAGGCTCCTGCGGCTCATGGGGTGATCGCGCTGGTGGGGCAAATGGTGAATCTGGCCCTTGTCATCATGCTCCTTCGGGGCGGCCGTGGCATCGTGTCGCTGCCCATAGGATTGTTGGCGCAGGCGATCGTCGTCCTGACTGGAAATCTGGCGTATGCGAGCCTGACGATGCCCGCGACCGGCTGGCCGACCCGGAGATCGTTCGACGGCGTCGGAGGACTCGTCCGCGAGAGCCGCGGTGTTTTCCTTGGCCGCGCTGGCTCCGCTTTGGCGTCGAACTCCGACATGATCATGGCCGCGTGGTTTCTCGGTGCTGCTCCGACGGTGGCGCTAAACGTCACCCAGCGTGCTCCGCTGATGCTGCGCATGCTCGCGGAGCGGGTTTCTCACGCCGCCACTCCGGTACTGAGCGTTATCGATGCCGAAAGGGGAGGCACCAACTCCGCGGCCGCCATGGCCGCGGTCGTTCGCGCGGCCATCTGGATTGCCGTTCCCGCCGCGATGGCGACGATGCTTTTGAACCCATCGTTCGTCAGGCTGTGGGCGGGTGGCGAGTTTTACGCGGGGGATGAGCCGAATGCCTTGATCGCGATCGGCCTGCTGGCCGGGACTCTGGAGACCACGTGCATCAATGTCTGTGCAGCGATGGGTTTGTATGCGGTGAGCGGACGGGCGCTCCTGGCGAAGAGCATGCTGGCGATCTGCATCGGGGCGATCGGGGCCTGGCTCTTCGGAATGGTGGGGCTTCTTGCGTCCCCGCTGTTTGCGGGGGCCTTGACGACCTGGTGGCTGCTGCCGAAGGTGATCGGGTCGCATTCCGCCTGGGATCGTGGTCGGTGGTCGGGTTTGGCGATCGATGCCGTGAAAGCATGCGCAGCAGCAGCGCTAGCGGCGGCGGCAGCGGCAGCGGCGACCACGCTCGTTGCCCGCGATTTCCTCGGCTTGGCTATCACCTGCAGTGCCTTTGCAGTGGTCTATGCCACGTGTCTTCTCGGATGCTCAGGCGAGCTCAGGAGCCTCGCAATCCGCATGATTCCCGTAAGCGGCGGTCGGCGGGGTGGGCTTCGATGAGGTTGCTGGCCATCGCCGAGACGTTTTTTCCCGAGTATCCCACGGGTCTGGCCCGTGTCGCGTGGGACGTGTGTCGTGCCATGGCGAGGCAGGGGCACGATGTTCACCTCCTGTGTCCCGCGTTCCTTGGTTCGTCGGACCTTGAGCCGCAGCGAGTCGATGACGTGCAGGTTTGGCGGTTCGCGCAACCGCGAGTGTCGGCTTTTGACCCACGAAATCCGTCGGTCCGGATCGCGCACTATCGGGCAGCCATCACCGCGATCAGCGACCCGCGGAGCTGGGACGTGGTCCATGGTCATGGAATCTATGGCGTGCTTGCCGCGGCGGAAGCCACGGACCGGCATGTCCCGATCGTGCAAACGATTCACTCCCCCGCGTATCTCGAGCAGCTCTGGAACTGGACGCACGAGGGGCTCGGCGGCGCGCTGAAGTTGCCGGGTTTGGCGACGATTCGCAGGCTGGAGAGCGCGGCGTTGGGGGCCGCGTCCATCTGCCACTCGCTTTCCGAATACACCCGATCGCGCATCGAAAGTCTGTATCCGCGAGCGTGTGAAAAACCGTGGATCCTGATCCCGCATTGGATCGATCGCAGATGGTGTCGCACCACCGACCAGCGGGCTGCACGCCGCGTGCTTGGGTGGCGTGAGGAGTCTCCCGTTGTCTTGACGGTGCGGCAGCTGCGACCACGGTACGGGGTAGAGTGTGCGGTCCGCGGCGTCAGTTCGCTGGTGAGAAGCCGCGCATGCGAGTTCCACGTGATAGGCGATGGAGAGTCGCGACTCCGCCTGGAGCGGCTTGCCTGGGAGTTGGGCCTTGCAGGGGGCGTCTCCTTCCACGGGCGAGTTCCCGATGACACGCTCCGCCTAGCCTATCAGGCCGCAGATGTGTTCCTGCTCCCATCCAGAGCCCTGGAGTGCTTTGGTGTGATCGCCCAGGAGGCCATGGCGGTAGGGCTGCCGTTGGTGGCGACATGCGTTGGCGCGATCCCGGAGATGCTCGCGCCGATCATGCCGCAGTTGCTCGTTCCGCCCGGGGCGGATGCGAGATTCGGGGAGTTGGTCGCCGCGGTGCTCCAGAAGTCCATCGAACTGCCGCCTCCGCAGGCGATCATCGACTACGTCACGGCACGATACGCGCAGCCAACGCTGGTGGCGGCATATGAGCGCATGTTCCTGAGCCTGGCGGCCTGAGAGCACGCTGTGATTTCATTTGCGTCAGCACGAGTGCCATGAATGCAGGTGATCGCTCGGATCTATGGCGGGCTCGGCAACCAACTCTTCATGTATGCGTTTGCACGACGTCTCGCGCTCGCCCACGCTGCCGATCTGGTGCTCGACACCACCTCGGGTTTCACCCGCGACCCGTTCCGTCGCCACTATGCTCTGCATCATTTTCATGTGGCGGGTCGTGCTGCAACCCGCTGGGAGTCATATGCCGACCGGCTTGGCGTGCCACGACGCATGGCCACGAGGATTGCGAACAAGCGGCTCCCCGCAGGGCGTCGCTGGTACTTGCACGAGGAAAGTCAGGGATACGACGCTCGGGTCGTCGAGCGGCCGACGGCAGGGAGCGTGTATGTCGAAGGCTACTGGCAGCAGGCGGAACACGCAGAGGCGATTGCCGACGTGCTGCGGGGTGACTTGACCTTCTCGTGGCAGCCGGGCGCCGCCTTGCGTGAGTTGGGATCGCGGTTCCACGAATCACCGAGCGTGTGCGTCCACGTGCGACGATTCGCCACATCGCCGACGCCTTCCGGCGGCGAGGCAGGGGAGTTGCCGTTTTCCTACTATGAAAAGGCGATGAATCGCATTCGCCGCGACGTTCCCGACCCCGTGTTTCATGTCTTCACAGAAACGCCAAACTGTCCACTGGTCGCCAACCTCATCGCGTGCGGCTGCCGGCTTGCGGGAGACGGCGGATCCTCCGGCTCGCCGATCGCCGACTTCTGGCTGATGACGCAGTGCCGTCACTTCATCGTGGCCAATAGCACGTACAGTTGGTGGGCGGCGTGGTTGGGAAAATCGCCTTCGGCCTTGGCTGTGGCGCCCGCGGCGAGCCGGGGTATCATGAACCTGGATTTCACAGTTCCTTCGCCGTGGATCACCATTTCCTCGTGAGTTGCGGAGCGCACACATGTCGCTAGCGGATGCGGTCACACCGGGCTCGATGCCGCACGAGGAGCCGCGGTTCGCCCAGCGATCCGGCAGAGGGCGCTCGCAACTTCAAGGCGCGGCGCCTTCGTACCGATGGTTCGTGTCGGCCGGCAGCGTCCTCGTCGCATCCGCAATCCTCATGATCGTGAGAACCGAGCGAGAGGATCTGTTCACGGCAGTCTGTGCGATCGGGAATCTAATTCTGACGGGTGGCTTAACGTGGGCGGCACTGAGAAGGAATCCGGTGTCTGGAACCCTGCTGGCCGCGTACCTTCTGCCGATAGGCGTGCAGGTGGCGCTGTCCACGCTGTATTTCTGCTACTTCAATCCGCGATTCTTGATCTACATCCAGCTGGAATCGGTTCCGATCCTGCTCATGAACTGGCGGTTCCAGCTTGCGGCCTCGGTCTACGTAGTCGCCCTGAGCGCCGCATGGTTTCTGCTATCGCCGAGGTCGGTGGCGGCGTCTTCAACCCGCTCGTATCGCGCCTGGAGCGATGCCGCTGATGCAGTCTGCATGCCGGCGTTCGGGGCATTTACGTTGATTGTTCTGGCGTTGCTCGTGCTGCGGCTGATCAACATCAGCGAGGAATCTTATGGTGGATACCTCGTCTACGGCATGTTTCGCTACTGCCTAGGGCTGCCGCTTCTGTGCGGGGCGACGTGGCGGCGGCGATCGTGGAGGGACCGAGCAATCGTCATGGGTGTTCTGGTCGCGAATGCGGGTCTCAATATCCTCACTAACAATCGCTCTTTCGGATTCTTTCCGGTACTCTTTTACGGGTTCGGCGTGCTCTTTCTGGGCGATATCTCCGCTTTTAGGAAGATGCAGGCCTTCGCTGTCGTTCTTGTGTTGTTTCTGAGCGTGATGATCTTGGGCGATTTCGGCCGACAGTTAAACATGGGTATCTGGCGCGGCGGTCTTGAGAGTCTTGCCGACCGAGTTGATAAAATGTCGCAGAGCACCGAAGCGCTGGCGGAGGCTCGGGAGAGTTTGGGCGATAAGTTGTTCGGCCGCCTGTTCACCCTCGGGGGATTTCAGACGGTCACGTTCATGCCGGAGACGGTAGCCTACAAACCGTTTTCGCTACCGCAGTATCTGTTGGAGGTGGCCACGCAAGGGTTTCTTCCGCGCGGCTTGGCGACGGCGCTGGTCGTTCCGGTGTATGAGGAGAAGAGTAGCCTGATCGCCTTCGGCTACCGACTCGTGCATAAGCAGCACAGCGTAGAGCGCTACTGTGTCGGTGCCGCATGGGAGATGGGAGGATTCGCCGCCGAGTTGGGCGTTGGAGCGCTGACGGGCCTGGTGCTTGCCCTATTTGTCAGAGCGGTCGAACTCATTTTCGGCAGTTCTCCGCAGTTTGCGACGATGCTGTTGGCCGTCGGGGTCGACCGCGCCGTTGGGGCAACGACCGAAGGTGTGCCGTCGCTACTGCACGATTTGGCCTACACCATTCCCGTTGGATTCTGCATCTACATGTTAGTGCGTGTTCTCGGCAATGTTCCGCCCTTCAAGCGGTTGCGGTCAGCGTGAAGTATCGCGCGGCGGCATCTCCGAACGGTCGGTGGCGGCCGCCCGCCTGGCATGATTGGTGAAGTTGCAGGTGCGCGGCTTCGCGAACTGTTGAATCGTGGATTCGCAGCGCTGGGATTGCGTTGCGTGAACGCCTCGTGGGGGCCGGTTGGGTTCAGTCATTCCGTGCGGAAGATTCGCAGGGCGGGCTGGTCGCCTCGCCAAGTCGTCGACGTCGGTGCCGCTCGGGGCGAGTGGACTATCGAGTGCCGACGGGTTTTTCCTGATGCGGCATATCTACTCATCGAACCGCTCCCCGATCACGCCGCCGGACTCGCGGATTTGGCTCGCAGGATTCCGCGCGTGCGGGTTTGGTCGGGTGCCGTTGGTGCGACCGACGGCACTGTCGCGATCCGGTGTCATGGCGACCAGTCGAGCATGCTCGTGGCGAATGACGCCCAGTTTCGCGGCTCCGATCGGGAGGTTCCCCTCCGCACCCTCGACTCGCTCGTCGTCACAGGCGAGTTGCTGCGGCCTGACCTCGTGAAGCTCGACGTCCAGGGCTATGAGCTCGAAGTGCTTCGCGGGGCCGCTTCGGTGCTCGAGCACGCGCAGGTTCTTCTCGTCGAACTGTCGTTTCGGCGGCTGTATGCCGACCAGCCTTTGGCCCACGAGGTAATCGCATTTCTCGGACAGCGGGATTTCCGAATCGCGGATATCTGTACCTATTCCCAACGGGCCCGCGATGCTGCGCTGCTGCAGAGCGATGTGCTGTTTGTCAAGGAAGGTTTGCTGCCGTCTTCGGATGACCGTTTTTTCTGATGACCACGCCGAGACTGTTCCAGCTCACCCGGGCCGACCACTACGGGGCATGCCGTGATCATTCATCACTGCGTGGCAAACGCGGCTGACCCTGCGAATGGAGTGGCGACGTTGGTGCGCGGTCTGGCCGACGCGGAGGCGGCGACCGGGGAGCAGGTGCATGTGCATGCTTTGCTGCCGAGCGCCATGCTTAGCAAGGCCATTCCGCACTTCTATCCTCGCGACCGCTGCTGGCCCGTCGCGTGGGCACGGTCTTCGCAACTCAGAGCCGCGATCGATCGAGCGGCACCAACGGCCGACATCCTCCACACGCACAATCTCTGGACCGACGTGGGGGTGACGGCGCCGCGCGCTGCAGCGGGCACCGAATGCAGATTGGTGCATTCGATACACGGCGCGCTTCATCCGCAGTCACGTGCCGTGGGGCGGGCGAAGAAGAGGCTCGTGTGGACGATGGGCCAAAGAGCGACGCTCCGCCGCTCGGACCTGCTGCATGCCACATCGATCGAGGAGGCGGGGCACTGTCGCGAAGCGGGGATTCGCGCGCCCATCGTGGTGGTGCCATGCGGGGTTGATGTTCCGTCGCTGGTGAGCCGCGGCCAGAGGGCGGGACGTCGAAGAGTCGGGTTTGCGGGAAGGCTGCACCGCATCAAGGCCGTCGACAGGTTGCTCGAGGCATGGCACGCGATCGCCGCCAAGCATCCAGAGTGGGAACTGTCGATCCGTGGCCCTGATGGGGGCGTGGCGGCCTCGTTGGCTGACATGGCAGCGGGATTGCCTCGCGTCACGCTTGGCGCGGGCGTGGCCGGGTCGGATATGTCGGCGTGGTATCGCTCATGCGATATCGTCGTGCTGCCAAGCCATGCGGAGAACTTCGGGATGGTGGTCGCGGAGGCGTTGGCGCATGGCGTGCCAGTGGTGGCCAGCACGGGCACCCCATGGAGCGGGTTGCCGGGGCGCGGATGCGGCTGGTGGGTGCCAAACGGCGTTGACTCGCTCGCCGCAGCGCTCGATCAGGCCATGATGCTATCCGACTCGACACGCGAGGAGATGGGCCATGCCGGCCGCGAATGGATGATGGCCGAATACACGTGGCCACGGGTGGCTGAGCGAATGCTTGCCGCCTACCGTTGGATCCGCGGCGCGGGCGCGATGCCCGAGGACATCTGTTGACCAATCACCTTCAGGGCATCGCTCAGCCGTTCAGCGTAGGAGTATCGGTCGGTCAGGCAGCGCAACCTGCCACGGCTGGCAATGGCGAGCCTCTCGGCCGGGTGCGCTAGGTAATGCATCGTCTTCCGTACGAGTTCGTCGTTGTCGGTGAAGTAGTCGGCTTCTGCTCCCTCGATGAAGAGCCGCTGGTGTTCCGTCGTCCGTTCGGCGAGCATGAAGCCGCCGCACGCTGGGATCTCGATGCTTCGCGTAGTCTGGAGATCACGGTTGCATTTTCGGAGAAAACCAAGATTGATGGGAGTGGCGCAGAGCACGCGAGCGTAGTCGTCGCCAAACACCGGCGGATGGATTCGCACCGCTGCCGGCAGCCGTCGCCGTGCCCGGTCCCATCCGGGCCCGTACACGTGAACGGCAACGCCGGCCTCGGCGAGATGTGCGATAGACCGCTCCCGCTCATGCTCGTGATAGCCGACGAATCCTGCGGCCCCTGTGTGGGCCTGGTGCATGGCTTCGGTCACGGCGAGCGGCCGATGCGTGGCCGGATCGTACGCATTGTCGGTGAACACTGCCAGCGGGCAGCCGCGTTGCGTGAGCTCGGCAACCTGAAAACTCTTGGTGGTGATGTAGGCGTCGTAGAGCGGCAGAGTCGAATGAAACCACACCGACGTGCAGTGCAGTTGCTCCATGTCATCCGGACTAAATCCGATGATGACGGGCCGAGGCGTGTGCGATCTGACGCACAGCAGCGTTCGTCGCGAGATCAGATTTCCTTTGTCGATCCAGAGAATGTCGTAGCCCGCGGCCAGTTTGAGGAGCGCATGGTTGACGCCGTTCAGATCCAGGGGGCGTCGCAGGCGATTGCCCACACGGCGACAGAGATCCAGCAGCGGATTCGGTCGTGCGGCCGGGATCACCGAGATGGCATCGACGAGGTATCCAAGCTGCCGGAGCGCCTCAGCGCGCATGGCGCACGTGGTGCCGGCGCCCACCTCGCCGATGTAGAGAACCTTCCGGTGATCAGGCATGGTGGTCGACGCCAAATTCAGCACGGGCATGAGGTAGGCCGGCATGCGAAAGCGACTGAATCAATGCAGGTGCGACAGGAATGAAACGAATCGGCATCTTCACGACCCACCCCATCCAATACCAGGCGCCGGTGTGGCGGATTCTGGCGCGAGAGAAGTCGGTGGCCACAAAAGTTTATTTTATCAGCGATCATGGGATCGTGAGCCGCATGGATCAAGGGTTCGGCCAGGCGTTTGCCTGGGACGTTCCCTTGCTGGACGGATACGACCATGAGTTTATCTCCCGAGTGTCGATCAGCGGCATCCGTCAGGCGGTCATCCCGGATCTGTCGGGATTCCTGGCCAGGGAGCGCCTGGATGCCGTGATGGTGCACGGCTACGCGGCGGCCTACAGCCGCCAACTGGTGCGATACCGTAATGCGAACGCCTATCGATTGGTCATGAGGGGCGAGTTCGCCACCAAGCGTGATCCGGCCAGTCCGGCGTGGCGGGCTGTCCTGAGGCCGATTTACCTCCGCCAGCTGTACAGGCATGTCGATGTATTTGCGTCGATCGGCAAGGATTCCACGGCGCATCTTATGCAGCATGGCATCTCTCCCGATCGCATCGTGGTGGCGCCGTACTGCGTTGATGACACACTCATCGAGCAGCAGAGGGCGGTCTCCGACCGTGTGCAGAACCGCGCGGTGCTCGGGGTCGATGACTCGACTCGGCTCATCCTCTTCAGCGGCAAGCTGATCCCGAGGAAGCAGCCGCTGTTGCTAGCCGAGGCCATCGCCCGACTGCCCTCGAAAGACCGGGTGGCGGTATGCTTTCTCGGGGCGGGAGAAGAACAGGATCGTGTCGAGACCAAACTCCGCCCGATCCTTGGTAGCAGGCTCCTCATGCCGGGATTCGTGAATCAATCGCAGTTGGGGCGATACTTCGCCGCCGCCGATATTTTCTGCCTCCCCTCCGCCTATGACACGTGGGGCCTCGTCGTCAACGAGGCGATGCACTGGGGGTTGCCTTGCCTCGTGTCTGATCGAGCCGGATCGCATCATGATCTGGTGATCGAGGGCCAAACGGGGTTTGTGCACCCATGGAACGATGCGGCCGCCTTGTCTGCTCGGCTGGAGCAGCTTGTTCAAAACCCTGCTCTACTCACCGCCATGGGCGGCGAGGCACGGAAGCACGCCGAGTCGTACCGCTCCGCGGTAACGGCCACGAAGCTCTTGGAGGCCTTTGAACGGGCGCTTTCGCGTTGAAGATCGTCGTGCGATTCCTTGTGCTCATCTCGTTCCTGGCGCTCGCATCGTCCAGTGAAATACTCGTTGCCGAAGGGCTATCCTTCAGGCTGACGGAGCGGCTAGGCGAGGACTGGACGGACGAGCGCCTGCGGTTTGCCGTCACTCTTCCCGAGGGACTCGAGCCGACGGCGCTGGCCGTGAATGCCTCCGGCACGTGGTCGCCGGCCCAGTTTAAGCCTGAGGCTCCCGGGAGTCGCAGGGGTGTGGTGAGCTTCGTCGGCAGCGTCGCGGCGTTCGAGGACAAGACGTGGGAACTGGGTGCACCGCCGCAGCGTATGCCTGCCAGCGACCTCTTCGTCGAGGAGTCAGGCACTCAGGTAGCGCTCGGCACGAGCCGCATCGCCGTTCTCTGCCCGTTGGGTGAGTGGACCTGGGAGGGAGGCGTGCCTGTTGCAGACGTCAGTCCGCCGGTGGTGGCCATTTCACTCGGAGGCGCTGATTGGGCCGAAGCCGGTCACCTGGTCGGCCAAGCCGCAGTGGTATCGCTCGACTCGCGCGTGGTGGAGAAGGGGCCCGTCAGCGCGACGATTCAAATTCGCTATCAATTTCAGGGCGGGGGCGAGTGGACGGTGAGCCTCGAGGCGATCGCGGGCCAGGAGGTTGTGCTCATCTCGGAGCAGTTCAACCTACAGCCGGCGGCCGGCCTGCTCGAGAACGTGAGGCCCGCAGGCACGCCTGAAGGCAACTACGTGATGAAGTCGTATGGCGACCGTCTGCGAGACAAGGGAACCTACTGGGCTCTGGGCGTAGGTGGATGCGTGGCGGCCGATCGCATCGCGTGGCAGCCGTTGGCGAGCACATGGCCGCTCAGCTTAAGCGACCCGGCGACCTGGGGAGATTTTCCGGTCCCGGCCTCTTCGGGACCGATCATGACCCTGCATCCGGCCCACGGAGAGTGGTGGCTGAATGCGAGTTCCTGGGCTGGGTTCTATCGCCGCGGCCTCGAGCCTTACGTGGGAATCCTTGCGCTTAGCGCTGGCGCATGGAAGGCGCTGGATGAGAACGCGATCGTCGTCGAGAAGACGCCCGAAGGCACGGTCCAAGCAGTGCTCCCGGTGACCACAGGAGCGCGGCGCTGGGCGATCTACGGATCGAAGGCCTCGCAGGCCGCCGGGCCGCTGGCCGAAGAACCGAAGCCCGCGGAGCGGCCCGGCCGCGAGCAGGCCCGACCGCCGCAAGTCGCCGCGATGAAATACGGATTGCTACCGTTGGACTCTGTCAGAAACTGGGCACCGGACTACGCAGATCCTCCGGGACTGACGTATCCGCTGCTATTCGCTCGCCGAGCAAAGTGGCAGGATCTCCGGGCCAGGGCCGCTGCGAACCCACAGATCATCGAGCGAGTTCGATCTGCGGCCAACGCATGGTCCGGCTACGAGGCAAAGCGGGACGCCAACTACCCTTTTCACTCCGCGTGGCTTTCTACGTCGATGATGCTCGACGATCTCTTTCTTGCCACGGGAAACGAGCGGTATGCCGCGCCCTTGGCAGTTCTCCTCGAGGCTAGCCTGCATTACCATGTCCATCAGGTGAAATGGGGCGGGGGAACGAGCGGCTACAGGCTCGGTCACAGCTACGGCATGTTCCACGTCGCGATCGATGTTCTTCCGCGGGCGATTCGCGAAGCGGACCTCGTGCTGGGGTTACCGAGCGTCTCGCCTGCCTGCAAAGCGAGTATCCGCGCACTCCTGTCCTTCTGGGCGGAGTTGCTCACCTCCGCCGACTACCAGCCGCTGGGGCGCAACAACGGCAATACCGACATGGTCGCGTGTCGTGATGTCATGGTGGGGGCGATCGGCTGCCTGTTGCCGGCGCACCCGAAGGCTGCTTCGTGGAGGGCGGTCGCAGTCGCTCGAATCGATCACGTGCTTGATTCTCGAGAGCACCTGCCGGCTTTGAGCCAGGACGAGTGGTACGGTCATCTGACGCTTGACCTATGCGTCTGGTCGGCCACCTTGCTCAAGAGGTCTGGCGATCGCGACTTTTTTAACGACTCAAGGCTACGTGACGGCTTGGACTTCTACGGCCAACTGCTCGTTCCTCCGGACCCTCGATACGGCTTCGGCTATATCGCGCCATTTGGGATGGGTCAGGCCCAGTGGAATCGCTCGGCGCAATGGGGCATAGCGGCTGCAGCGATTGGCCGCGACGACCCGGAGTTTGCTGGCCGCATGGCGTGGTATTGGGCGCGGGCAGGTCGGCCCCTGACGCTGAAGTTTCTGCCGACAGATGGGATCGGGATGACAACGCTTGCGATGACGGACGACTCCATCACTCCTCGCAATCCGCAGTTGACGAGCCTCCTTCTCGACGGTTGGGGTGTGATTTTCCGGCATGATTGCGGCACAGGGGACGAGACCTTTCTTGCGATGGAGGCGGGAAAGCCGGGAGGTCTGGCGTCCTTCAACGCGGAGGGCGGGCTTCACTTTCACGCCCTTGGAGCCCCGATAAGCCTGATTCCGGGCATCCGGGGCTACGATGTCGAGAAGAATGGGGGACAGTCGAACGTCACCCGGCAGCGATGGATGGCCAATCGTCCCAGTTTCGCCGAGAGCTCCGAGCAGGACGCGGGTACAGGAAGAATCCGCGGTTGGATACCCAGCCCTGGCGCCGACTATGCCTGCGCGGAGTGGGCATTTAGCCGATTTGAGGCGCTCCCATTGCCGCAGCCGCTCGAAGGCCCTGATCGGCTGGTCCTGTCATCGCCTCGCGAGATTGGCAACTCCGGACGAGGGGGCTCTTTCACGGCGGACTCGCCGGTTCGGTGGCGTCGTCAGATGCTGTTCGTAAAGCCGAGCAGCGACGGCGGCGTACCCTACGTGGTGATCCGCGACGACGTGCGGGCGTCGGTTCCATGGGACTGGAACATCTGGTGCCTGTCGCTTCGGCAGCAAGTCACGCAACACGGCGCGTTCTTTACAGGAAAGTTCGGCGTCAATCTTGCGGTGATCCCGCTGCTGCAGGGAGGTGAGGTCGTGACGGGAGCCTACGGTCCCACTCAGAGCTTTGCGGGCGACTATCGCCAACAGCTCTTCCAGGTGCGGCTACCCTCCACGCATCGGACCTACGCCGCGCTTCTCTATCCATGGCGACAGGGGGAGAAGCCACCCGAGGTGATTCCCGACGAGGAGTCCGGCGGGATGCATTGCCGGCTGGCGGACGAGACGCATGCCATCTCGTCGCGGGTGGATGGAATGGCCCTGGTTCGGGAAGCAGCCCAGGTCAAGAGCATCGCGATCTTCGGAGGCCTAGATCGCGTGGAAGCCGAAGGAGACACCGTGGCCCTCGAAGGTGCGAGAGATCCATCGGGCTTCGTCGAAATCGTCTTCGAAGCGCAATCGCTCTACGGGGAGACTCGAGGTGGCACCCGCGGAGTTCGGATCGAGTCGGCGAGGGTTCCGCAAGGTCGTGTGGCGATCGGGGGCACGCCTGCCGAGCGTCAAGAACAGGCAACCGGCCGGGTCCGGTTCGACGTGCCGGATGGGCAGCATCGATTTCGTGTTGAATAGTCCGCTTCGGGCCGAGGTTCACCCGGTAGCATGCCCGAGCAGTCGTTTGTATCCCTGAATCGTCCGGACGCCATAGTCCGACCAGCCCCCCAAAGACTTCACCCGCTCCAAAGCATTCTGACCCATGTACCGCGCCAGCGAGCGATCGTCGTGGAAGATTTGAATCTTCTCAGCCAAGGCGTCTGCGTCCCGAATCGGGACCTCGAAGCCGTCAATGCCGTGTCGGACGAGGTCGGCACCGCCGGTGTTTGTGGTATGGATGACGGGGAGGCCGCAGGCCATGGCCTGAGCCATCACGAGCGCCAATCCTTCCTCGATCGAAGGCAGCACGAAAATGTCACCTTGAGAGATCGCGTGTCGAAGTTCGGCGTTTGGCACCGGGCCGAGGAACCGCGTGCGAGGGATGTTAGAGAACCCGAGATGCTCCAGCAGTTTGGGGTCATGGCCCCCGATGAAACAGAGTTCGCTGTCACAAAGCGAGAGACGTCGCCATGCGTCGAGAAGATATTGGACGCCTTTGCGGAGCGAGAAGCCTCCGACAAAGATCACACGAAAAACATCATCCTTCTTGGGCTCCGGCCGAAAACGGCTCAGGTCGACGCCGTAAGGAACCTGTAGTAACTTCGTCGAAGACACACCCCGCTCAAGAAACGACTTGCGAACGTAGCTGCTGGGAATCGCGATCGCATCAGTCTCCTCGTATTCACGAAGCTCCCTCTCCATCATGGCGGGATCGTGCTCAAATGGCATGCCGAATCGACGGTGTTCCTCTTCCAGAATGCTCATCTGAAAGGCCCGATGCGAACTGCCGCGTTCCAAAACCGTCTTGATGCCCTTCGCACGCGCTCGTCGAATCGTCTGGAGCGACATCCCCGCGTAGGTATCGAGAATATCGATGCCTTCGGGAATCCTACGGGCTACGGCCTGGTCCCACGCATGTGTCAGGCCTCGTTCCTCATCCAGGCCGCATGCGGCCCATTTCGGCAGGCGACGGCCCAGGTGGCCCAGTGCCGTTATGTGCGGCAACGTTCTCACGAGGCTGCGGCTCAACGACGTGTGCTGCCGGGCTTTGAAATAGGGGTATCCGGTGATCAGCGAGTGCAAATGGCCATGCGCGAACAACTGGTCGGCTAGATTGTAAGCGTGAAACCGTCCATAGCAGGCAACGCACACCTTCATGGCGACCTCTTAAACTGCTGCAATTGGTCTCGTCTTGATGCCGCACCGCGCTCATCGGGCTCATCTCGACACCCTGCCATCGCGCGATAACCGCACTCCCCGCGACTCCCATCGACTGACATGCCACGCCTCTTGCTTGTAGGGTCTCAAAGTGCCGGGGCCATCGAAAACTTCTTCACGAGTGCATTGACGGATCTCGGTTGCGACGTCGCGCTGTTCGACCCCAGCCAGCATGTCGCGGATGGCTTTGTCACCCGCGTGCGTCAACGCCTTCACGACCGGACTCTCTACACACGCGTCAACGAGTGTCTGCTCCAGGAATGTCGCACGACGAGGCCGGACGTGGTTTGGGTGTTCAAAGGCATCGAAATCATGCCCGAAACGATCCTCGGACTCAAGAGGATGGGGGTGCTCGTTGCGAACTACAACCCGGATCATCCCTACATCCGCACGTCGGTCACACACGGCGGAGGCAATGTCGCGGAGTGCGTGCCGCTCTACGACATCTATCTCTCGTACCATCGGGAGTTGGTCCGCAGCCTTCCCAAGACTGGTGTTTGGCTGCCATTTGGTTTCCATTTGCCGAATCACCTCTTTCACTTGATCGAAGCCGTTGAGGAGATTCCACGAGCATGTTTCTTAGGCACCATTGATGCTACTAGGGTTAAGACCCTAGCGTGGCTTGGGCGAAGCGGCGTGCCCTTGGATGTGCACGGCCCGCTGAATAGACACGCTAGACAACTCGGCGGAGAGGCCAACATCCGATTGTTCGACGAGGTGTACGGCCCTGACTTTTGGCGAGTGCTTCGTTCATATCGCGTTCAGATTAATTTGTTTCGCACACACAACCGCGGCTCTCACAATCAGCGGACCTTTGAAGTGCCAGCGGCCGGTGGCATCTTGCTCACCCCCGATACCGCCGAGCAGCGAGAGTTTTTCGAGTCCGGCACCGAAATCATTTGCTATGACACAGAGCTGAGAATGTTCGAGCAGATACGGCGTCTTTTGGCATTAGACCGGGTGTCCGCGTCCCGCATACGTGTCGCAGCCCGGGAGCGATCACTCTGTTCAGGTTACTCGTATGCGGACCGAGCGGCCGCCGCCTATTCGGTTATCCTCAATGCTCTACGGGCTGCGGGTCTGGCTACGTGACCCCATAAAATATGCAGACTTGACTCCCTCGCAGGAAGCGTACGCTTGCCTTGGTTGGCACTTCCAATCGGATCGTATGGGTTGTCTGATTAATGCTTGGACCGCGTGTCAATCTTTTGCAATCGATGCTGCGGATCTCTGAAGCAAGGGAGCGTGTTCGCTTATGGTCAATAAGCAAGCTAACCAAATGCGTAAGGAGCCTGTGGCGGCTGCGCGACGAGTCCGTAGGATCGGGTCGATCTTCCCGCGTATCACAAAAGGAATGTCTGTGCGAAAGGCGTTTTGAGTACCGGTCCATCGATGCAATAGACTTGACACTACACGTATTTGCGTTCCGGTGTGACCATGTTCTGGGTCGTGCCGCAGGACGTCCTAGCAGCCGTAAAAGTGCGTTGTTTTTGCTTCTGGGTAGTTGGGCGATATGCAGATAGCCCTCGATGACCTATCGCGCATGAGCGAGAGCGACGACGCGCCGCCAGTGGTGATCGTAGGCTCCGGTGCCGTGGGGCTGTTCCTCGGTGTCTTGCTTGCGCGAGTCGGCGTGCGAGCCTTGGTGCTTGAGGCAGGCGGCCGCACTCTGGGTGGCTTCGCTAACACAACTTTCGAGTGCGTAGGACGGCGGCATCAGGGTATTCAGATCAGCCGCAGTCGATCCCTTGGGGGCACCACGAATCTCTGGGGCGGGCAGCTCGTGGAACTCATGCCGGCAGACCTCCAGCGACGGGAGTGGCCATGCGGCGAGGCTTGGCCCATTCGGTATGAAGAGTTGGCATCTCATTTCCGCGAGACGTATCAGGCGTTGGGTGTGCCAGACGATATCATCGAGGATCCCGCTGTCTGGGAGTGGCTTGGCACGCCCCGGCCCCAGTTGGGCCAGGGACTTGAGGTGTTCCTGACGCGATGGATGCGGATGCCAAACCTGGCAGTCTTGTTCTCGCGAGAGATCGAGACGGATTCCAATCTGTTGGTAGCGACGGACGCCACAGTGTGCGGGTTCACGTTCGACGGGGATCGCATCGCCGCCGTGGAGGTGTGCGACGGGCAGGGGCGTCGCGTTCGCGTTCGCGGACAGCGGTTTGTTTTGGCTGCGGGCACCGTCGAGAACGTGCGATTGCTGCTCCACGGTGCCACTGTGGCTGACTGCCCCTGGCGACACAACAGGATGGTGGGCAGACGGTTTCAGGATCACTTGGGCGGCCGGATCGCCGACATCAAGCCCCACGCCATGCGCGACTTCTCGCGAGCGTTTGCCACACTCGTTGTGAAGGGAGACAAGCTTCAGCCAAAGATTCGCACGACGAACGACTTTGTAGGGCAACCGGGAAATCTCAATATTCAGGCGATGCTGGCATTCGAGAGCAGCATCTCCGAGAACCTTGTGTTTCTCAAGCAGTTCGTCAAGGCGGCGTTGTACGGTCGACGTGTTGGGTCGCTCAAGGCGTTGCTGAAGAACTCGATCGCTTGCTCTCGTTACCTCCTACCGCTGATGTGGAACTACGCGGTACAGCACAGGCTGCTGATACCGGGATCAGCCAAGATCTCGCTCCATGTGCAGAGCGAAACGGTTCCCCTCGACGAGAGTCGCATCACGATCGACACCACATGCCGCGACGTCTACGGCCTGCCGAAGGTGATTCTTGACTGGCGCGTGGGGCAGATCGAACTGCCACAGATCAAGCAGTTCGCAGAGCGCGTCGCAGTCGCACTCGCGCCGATCGCCGACGTTGTGATCGTGCCCGAGTTGGCGGCGGGCCGAACCGAGTTCCTCGACGGACTCTATGAAACCGGGCATCAAGCAGGCGGGTGCGTCATGGGCGAGAGCCCTGAGACCGGCGTTGTCGATCGCGACTTGCGGGTATTCGGGACCCGGAACTTGTACGTCTTAGGGGCGAGTGTGTTTCGATCATCGGGAAATGCGAACACCACGTTTTCGGCGATGGCGCTTGCTATGAGGCTGAAGAGGCACTTGGTCGGCATATGACGCTTCGGGCCGTAGAGCTTCGCCCCTTGGGGCGTACCGTGCCATTCCTCGGCTTTGGGTGCGGCACGCTAAGTGGGCGCGGCAGCCTCGCTCGCAGCGCGAGACTCGTTGAAACTGCGTTGGAACTCGGCGTCCGCTACTTCGACGTGGCGCCCAGCTACGGCGGAGGCACCGCCGAGGAGGTGTTGGGCCACGTGATCGGCGACTCGCAGGAGGTTGTCATCGCAACGAAGCACGGCATTCCACGGCCGCCGTACCGGCCAATCTACGAGCGCGTTCGGCGGCTCGCCAAGCCGATTCTCGATGGAAGCCAATCCTTCCGTCACTTGGTCCGCCGGGTGCGTTCCCAGGCCCGGCCCTCGGGGTTATTGGCGGAGAGGCATGACTTCTCCGCAACTGCGATCCGGCAATCGCTCGATACGAGTCTCCGACTCCTCAGGCGAAGCTCCGTAGATGTATTTCTGGCGCACGAACCGGTGCCGGAGGATCTCACGCCCGAGACAGCCCAGCACTTTGCTGATGCGGTGAAGGATGGTCTGGCGCGATGCTACGGAGCTGCAGTCGGTGCGATGGGCGAGAGCCCAGTGGTGTTCGGAAACGTCTGGCAGTCTGGTTGGCCCGGCTGTCTTTGGTCAGGAAGCGGAAGCGACGTTATGCATGTGTTTCATGGAGCCCTGCGTTATCGCGACGGTGTACCCTGTCTTGCTACGGACGCCGATCTCGAATGGCGGATGAGACAGTTTGCGGCACTGGCGCCCGCGTCAGTTCTGATCGTATCCGCATCCACGCCGCACAGGCTCAGGCAAATCGCCAAAGCTGCCGCTTTGGATGCTTAGCATAGACGGAAGATTCGTAGCCAGGTGCCTGATAATACTTCTACGAAAGGCAACGGAATGTACTTGAGAGCGCTCACTGCGGTGTCCCGTCCAAGTATTGCGTCATTCCGCCGCTTCGCGCGTCTGGTGCTCGATGCGCCGTTCTGCGCGTCTGAGAAGGACATTCGTCCGTATGGCAAAGACAACGTGTGGTATATCTACACGGATGGATGGGCTGGGCGAGAGCCAGTTGTTTACTCGGGCGGCGTCGGGAAGGACATCTCAACCGAGTTAGAACTGCTCAATGCGTTTTCTTGTCGCATCTTCATCTATGACCCTAGCCCAACGGGGCAGGAGACGATGCGGAGTTCGCGGAATCAGCATAAGCGGCTGACGTACGAGCCACTTGGTCTTGCGGGTCGCGCAGGGACGCATGTGTTCGCTCCGCCTAGGCGGGCAGAAGAAGGATCGTTTCGGAAGCAGGCGACCGAGCAGGACGCCGTAAACTTCACGTGCGTGCGCCTTGCTGAGCAAGCCTCTCAGCGCGGACATCTTGAGATCGACCTCCTCAAACTCGACATCGAGGGTTTTGAGTACGAGGTGCTCGACGATGTCTTGGACTCGGGAATCGTGATTCACCAACTATGCGTGGAGTTTCATCACTTTCTGCCAGGCCATACAGCGAGGCAAACCTCGCGAGCGGTTAGCATGCTGCGGAGTGCGGGATTCCGCATCGTATATAAGCGGGGCGCTGACTTCACGTTCCTGCGTGATCGGTGACAGCGCTGTTGGCGGCCATCAGACCAGTAGCCGCCGAACCGGACGGCTGGTTTCCCAACCACCATGCATGACGACTACGCGAGTTGCCCGAGCGCATAGCTGCTCCAAGCGATCTTGATGATCGAGGCCACGATCAGTCCGACGAGGATGCCGGTCACACCGAAAAATGCCGCCGCGCCGAGCGTCAAGGCGAGCCGAATCACGGAGTCTCCTGTCTGAATCCGCAGGAATGCGGCTGTTCTTCCGGAGAGTTGGACCGACGCGTGAAACTGATTGCTCAGTGACTGGACGGCGACAACGACCGCTATCCATGGCACCATCCATTCGCCGTCTACGAAACTGGTGCCCAAGAGCATCCGCAGCAGTACCGGGCCGAGCCAGACTCCCGAAATGCTCACCGCCAAGAACAGCACACCTAGGACTCCGGTGGCACGCAGCAGGTAGCGATGCACCGCCTTGCTGTCCCTCCAATCGAGCCTTGCGGTGCTAGAACTCAGCATGGCGTTGGAAACGAGGCCAAGCGGCAGCATCATCGCGGACAAGCCGGAGTACTGCCCGAGTATCGCAAGGCTTCCTACCAGGGAAAAAGCCCAGACGTCGGCCTTCGCCGCGACGGACTCCGCTACTAATGGCGGGAGCGCCTGGACGAGCGGAGCGATGGGCGGCGGCTCCTTCTCGACTGGCCCAGCCAGCACATGTGATCGAAGGGCCATGGCGACCATTAGCGAGATTGCATGTGTCACAAAGTACAACACGACCATGGCTGGAACCGAAATCCAGCCGCGGGCAAGCATGAAAAGCAGCAGAGCAAGGTAGGAGCCTTGCATGCTCAGCCGTGTCCAATACTGTGAGTCGAGGCCGCCAGAAGCCAGAAACACTGTCTGCAGCGTGCCGCCGAGGAAGTAGATGGGGAAGTTCAAGCAATAGATTGAACTGTAAAGTCTCGCCTCGCTCGGCAAGCCCGGGTATACGGCGCTGGCCGCGATACCAACAGGAATGAAGACTAAGCTGAGCGGCAATGAATAGAACAAAGTGCGTCTCCAGGCCTCATTCGACGAAATCGCGCGACTCGTGACCATCCCTCTCGCGATGCGATCCCATTGACAGGAACCAAGGACAAAAATCGTCGTCGGAACTAATGTGGCTAGTGCGAAAACCCCCCGCTGTTCTGCGCCAAGTGCACGATTTAGCAGTAGTGATGCCGGGAAGCCGATGATCGCGAGAAGAGCCTCCCATCCAACGCTTCTCGCAGCGCCTGGCAAAATGGACTCAAATCTCGCAGCGTATCGACGCACAAACTGCATGATTCATCCCGGCCTGGGTGCCTCGACTGGAATCGCATCGCGGCATCGCTCACGCGTTAGGAGCCGCAGTCCTTGAGTGTACGGCCTCGGAGCGGATCGCAAGGGCCCGTCGATGTAGGTGGTTTAGCATCAAACCACTCCGGTGCCTTGGCCCTTGCAAGAGACGCGCCTGATTCGGGACCGCCCCTACGAGGCCGGTGAGAACTCGACCCCGCACGTCGCCCTCGCAGGAAGTTGAGGG
The DNA here is from genome assembly GCA_016872925.1 of Planctomycetota bacterium. Taxonomy (GTDB): domain Bacteria; phylum Planctomycetota; class Planctomycetia; order Pirellulales; family UBA1268; genus QWPN01. Next base: position 8,864 of record VGYR01000006.1, on the reverse strand, counting down.
TGGTTTAACGCGGGGCAAGAGACGGACCAGTCCGCCGACACTTGAGCAGGGTGAGTTACCCCTTGGACGCGCACCGAGACATCGTATAATTGAGAGCTGTGATTGGTCGTGATACTGGTGCCGCATTGAGAATCCTCCATGTCGTTCCGGCGTACGCGCCGGCTTGGCGCTATGGCGGCCCCATACGCTCCGTGCATGAACTCTGCAGATCGCTCGCCAGGCATGGCCATGATGTGCACGTCTACACGACGAACGTGGATGGCCCGGACACGCTTGATCTGCCGACGGGAGTGCCGATAGATCGCGACGGGGTAAAGGTCTGGTACTTCCCGGTTCAGTTTCGGCCGTTATGGTACTCGAGGACGCTGGGCAACAAGCTGCAGGAGACAGTCGCCGAATTCGATGTTTTGCACCTGCATTCGATATTCCTCTGGCCAACGATGGCCGCCGCCCGGGAGGCTGAGCGACGAGGTGTGCCTTACGTCGCCGCTCCGCGGGGGATGCTGGTGAAGGAGCTATTCGCGAGAAAACGGCGAGTCCTCAAGTGGCTCTGGTTTTATCTGTGCGAGAAGCGCACGCTCGCAAACGCGAGCGCCATCCATGCGACGTCCAAGCTGGAGGCCGACGAAGCACTTCGATTTCGTCTGAAATGGCCGCGATTTGCAGTGATTGCCAACGGCGTGACGATGGAAGCGTCGGATCTCGCGACCGCAACTTCAGAAAACTGCGACGACGTGATCGGGCCTGGGCGATACGTGTTGTTCGTCGGCAGGATCAACTGGAAGAAGGGGCTCGATCGACTCGTAAAGTCCATGGCACTCGTGTCGCCGGACGTGCGACTCGTCATCGCGGGCAACGACGAAGGCGGCTACCGCGCCGACGTTGATGCCATTGCCAGGGAGTGCGGAGTTGTCGATCGTGTCGTGTTCACCGGGCCCGTAGACGGGCGTGCGAAGGCGGCACTGTTCAGAAATGCGTCGGTACTCGCTCTGCCATCGTATTCGGAGAACTTCGGGAACGTGGTTCTGGAGGCGATGGCATGCGGATGCCCTGTGGTGGTGACGCCGGAGGTGGGCCTCGCCAGTGTCGTGCGGGATACCCGCGCTGGCCTGGTCGCAGACGGCGAGCCTTCCCTGCTCGCACGCGCACTGTCGTCAATTCTCGGTGACGAGGAATCGGCGCGGGAGATGGGGCGCCGCGGGCGCGAGGCGGTTGAGAACGAGTTCGGTTGGGACGCTATCGCTACGAAAGTCGAAGAGCTGTATCGGAGTGTAATCGCGGAGAACGCACGGCCCGCCCATTGCGGCTCGGTTATGGTGGCCACTCGCGAGTCGTGTACGTGATGAAGATTTGCATCGTGTCGTCCGTCGGAGGGCACCTGACGGAGGTGCGGCAACTCCGCCCCGCGTACGAGGAATATGAACACTTTTACGTTTTGAATGACCGTGCCCTTCTACCCCCGGATATGGTCGGCAAGACGTACACCATCGCGCATTCTGAGCGAGACTGGAAGTTCCTTCTCAATCTCTGGGAGGCATACCGTATCCTCCGATGCGAGCGGCCGAAGGTCATCGTCAGCACGGGGGCCGGCCCCGTCGTGCCGTTCGCGATTGTTGGCAGAATGCTCTTCGGGGTACGAGTGATCTACGTGGAGACGATCACCAAAATCCATGCGCCGTCGCTCACCGGCAAGATCATGAAGCATCTCGCGGACAAGTTTTATTTTCAGTGGGACAGCCTGCGTCCATACTTTCCGAAGGGTGAGTACAGCGGGCAAGTGATGTGAAGACGTTCGTCACGGTTGGCAATGCGAAGCAGCCGTTCACCAGGCTGTTGGAGGCTGTGGTCGCAAACGCGCCGCTGCTTCCGCAGCCGGTGCTGGTTCAACATGGCCACACTCCCAGTCCCGCAGGCTCGCTCGAAACGGTTGCGTTCATCGGCATGGAAGCATTCGCCGACCGAGTCCGGGAGGCCGATCTGCTGATCATGCACGCGGGGGCCGGGGCGATGATTCACGCTATCACTGCCGGCAAACGCCCGATCGTGATGCCCCGCCTCGCGGCCTTCGGCGAGCATGTCAACGACCACCAGGTCGAGTTCGCGGAGGCCATGTCGGCGGCAGGGAAGGCGTGGCTGGCGAAGGACGCGGACGAGTTGCGGCGCGCCATCGAATGTGCATTAATGGAGCGGACCTCGGGGCCGTTGGCGTCGTCAACACCGCCGATTATCGCTCGGATCCAGGCCGTGCTGAAAGAGTTATCACTAGGAGAGGAACGGTAACGTGACGACCATTATCGGGGTCAACGCCTATCACGGAGACGCGTCCGCGTGTCTAGTCAAGGATGGAGTATTGGTGGCGGCGGCGGAGGAGGAGAGATTTCGTCGCATCAAGCATTGGGCCGGGTTTCCGAGTGAGGCGATCAAGCACTGCCTGGCCGTCGGTAGTGTGAGGGCGGCGGATGTCGACCACGTGGCCGTGAATCGCAGGCCGAGCGCCAACCTTCTTCAGAAGGCATTATTCGCATTCTCGAAGCGGCCCTCGCTGGAGGCCGTTGCAAATCGGCTGAAGAATGCAGCGAAGGTGGCGAGCCTGGAGGACGCATTCAGTGCCGCCACCGGCACATCGCGGAGTGAACTGCGCGCTACGTTTCATGCTATTGAGCACCATCGAGCCCACCTCGCCAGCGCGTTCTACGTGTCGCCGTTCGAGGAAGCAGCAGTGGTGTCGGTTGACGGGTTTGGCGACTTCGTCAGCACCATGTGGGGCCACGGAAAGGCGACTCGGATCGCTGTCGCCGACGAGGTGGCCTTCCCCCACTCGTTGGGCCTCTTCTACCTGGCCATGACCCAGTTTCTGGGGTTCCCGCATTACGGCGATGAGTACAAGGTGATGGGTCTGGCGCCCTATGGCACTCCCCTCCACCTCGACAAGATGCAAAGCATCGTCCGGCTCAAGCCGGGCGGGCGGTTTGAGTTGGACCTCGACTACTTTGTTCACCACACCGAAGGGGTGTCGATGGTGTGGGAGGGCGGCGAGCCGACGATCGGGCGCGTCTTCGACGACCGGCTGGTGGGCTTGCTGGGGCCGGTCCGCGGCAAAGATGAGCCACTCACGCAGTATCACAAGGATCTTGCTGCTTCGATGCAGGCGATGTACGAGAAGGCCTTTTTCCACATCCTGAACCACGTGCAGCAGGCGACGGGCAGCCGTAGGCTGTGCCTTGCCGGCGGGTGTGCGATGAACTCGGTCGCCAATGGCAAGGTGTTTCAGCAAACTCCATTCCAGGACATTTACATCCAGTCGGCCGCCGGCGACGCCGGGGGCGCCATTGGCGCTGCATTCGCGGTCTGGCACGAGTCGCTCCTAAAGCCGCGATCATTCGTCATGGATCACGCGTATTTGGGCCCGTCCTTCGGAGAAGACGAGATCAGTGGCCTACTTCAGGATCGCGAGCATGACTTGCGCGCAGCCAATTGCGTGCGCGAGCGAGTTGACTGCGAGGACAAGCTGTGCAGGCGCACGGCCGAGGCCATCGCTCAAGGCAAGGTCGTGGGATGGTTTCAAGGGAGGATGGAGTGGGGGCCGCGGGCGCTCGGTAATCGCAGCATCCTGGGTGATCCGCGACGCGGCGACATGAAGGACATTCTGAATCTCAAGATCAAGCGTCGCGAGTCGTTTCGCCCGTTCGCGCCCTCGATTCTTCGCGAGACGGTGTCGGAATGGTTCGAGACCGATTACGACGTTCCCTTCATGCTTCAGGTGTACCAGATTCGTGAAGAGAAGCGGTCCACGATCCCTGCGGTCACCCATGTGAATGGCTCCGGCCGTCTTCAGACCGTCACGAAGGAACAGAACCCGAGATACCATCGACTGATCAGCGCTTTTCAGGCCAATACCGGTGTACCGGTCATCCTCAACACGTCGTTTAACGAGAACGAGCCGGTTGTTTGCAGGCCGGTCGAGGCGCTTGATTGCTTTCTGCGAACGCGCATGGACGTCCTCGTCCTGGGCGACTGGTACCTGTCGCGGGAGGAGACAGCTTGAGGATTTCCATCGTCACGGTCGTATTCAACAACGCATCCACGATCGAACAGACGATCCTCTCCGTCGCAGGTCAGACGTACCGCGATATCGAGCATATCATCATTGACGGCGGGTCCACCGATGGCACGCTCGACATCATCGCGAAGTATCGGGACAAGCTCGCCCTGGTGGTCTCAGAGCCCGATCGTGGCATCTACGATGCCATGAACAAGGGGATCAAGGCCGCTCAGGGAGACGTGATTGGCACGCTGAACGCCGACGACTTCTACGCCGACGATACCGTTCTCACGCAGGTCGCCAAAGCGATGAGTGATCCGGAGGTGGAGGCCTGTTATGCGGATCTAGTATATGTCGCGGCGGATGACACAGGCCGGGTGCTGAGGTATTGGCGTTCGTGCGACTACAAGCCCGGACTCTTTCTGTGGGGCTGGATGCCTGCGCATCCGACGTTCTTCGTCCGGCGGCATGTGTATGCAGAGCACGGCTTGTTCGACACACGCCTCAAACTTCAGGCTGACTTTGAGCTCACGATGCGATTCATGGAGTTGCGACGAATCAAGACGACTTATGTGCCGCGGACTTGGGTTCGTATGAGAATGGGGGGCGCGAGCAATCGAAGCATCAAGAATGTGTTGCGCGGAAATTGGGAGTCGTACACCGCATGCCGCAGGCATGGCTTTGGTGTGAGCCCGTTTTTCATGGTGACGAAGGTAGCGTCCCGTTTGACTCAGTTCTTTTCGGCACGGCGTGTCCGTAGAGACGCTGAAGTGGCACGTTGAGCTTGGTGTGGACGCAATGAGGCAGGTCCCGATACCGCGTTGCTCGCTCGTGACCTCGCGGATTGCGTTCGGCACCGCCTCCGTACATCATCTCACGTCCGCACGGGAACGGCTCCGGTTGCTCGATGCGTGCGTTGCACACGGCATCACTCACTTCGACACGGCGCCAATGTACGGCGAGGGGATGGCCGAGAGAACGCTGGGAGCGCTCCTCGCGAGTAATTCCCGTTCCAGCGTGACGGTCGCGACAAAAGTCGGCTTTCCGCCGAGGTATTTTTCGATGACGGTGCCGCCGCTCATGTACCTTCGGAAGACGGTCGAGGGCGGGATGCGTCGAATGGGAGTGACCGTTCCGGCAAAGCGGCGGCGCGAGTTGGCGGCAAGCAGCCTCGAGTCATGCTTCGTCGGTTCGCTTCGCCGGCTGGGAACGGACTATGTGGACATCCTTTTCGTCCACGAGCCCACGGTGGAGGAGGCTGATCGGATCGAGGACGTGGCCGCTTGGTGCATGCAGCAGAGGCGCGGCGGCAGAGCCCGTTACATCGGGCTCGCCGGCCACGCGGCAGATGCGGCGACGCTCGCGCGACGGGTCCCAGACGTCTTCGATATCCTGCAGGTCGAGGATTCGCTTGCAGGTTGCGATGCGGATGCAGTGTTGAGCGCCGGTTATCCGCTCCAGATCACGTACGGCTATTTTCGTACCATGCATCGCGAGCGAGGAGTGTCCCAAGCCGAGCCGGTCGACGCAGCAGGCGTCATGCAGGCAGCTTTCGAACGCAATCCATTCGGCGCGATCATCGTGTCGACGCGCTCGGCGTCGCGAGTGGTCGATCTTGCGCGGCTCGCGTCGATGCGGAGTTGACACATGATTCAAGACCTCCAGGCGGTGTCGGACAATGTATTGGTGCAGACCGACGTGTGCATCGTTGGGGCTGGCACCGCGGGGATCTTCTTGGCGTCGCAACTGCGAAGAAGCGGCGCGACCGTCGTGATCGTCGAAGCCGGAGGAAAGAGCGTACAGCGACCTGAGGCGCGGCAGGAGCGGGTGAAGCAGGATGGTGTGCGGTATCGGGGAGCCGACAACGGGCGTGCGTTCGGCCTCGGCGGCACGTCGGTGCTGTGGGGAGGGCAGATGATCCCGCTCACGCCTGGCGATATGCGGTCGCGGCCGTGGTGTGGCATCGACGCGTGGCCAATCACGAACGAGGACGTGGCGCCCTTCTACCCCGTGGTCGCGGCGTCCTTAGGAATCACCGCCGCGATGCCCTCGGTAGCCACCGACGAGGCTTTGATAAAGAGGTGTTTCGGCGGCCTTGCGGCGATGCGGGAGGACTTCGACGTCCGTGTGTCTACGTGGCTGCCCTTTCGGTCGCGCAACTTCGCGCAGGAGTTCGCGGCGTTGCTGGATCGCGACGACAAGGTGACTGTATGGTTGAATGCCTCCGTGACGTCACTCGACGCGGCGCCCGACACGGGCCAGCCTTTTCTTGGGTCCGTTACCGCGAAGGCTAAGAGCGGGGCCACGCTCCGGGTCTCTGCGAAGTATTTTGTGTTGTGCGCGGGCGCTCTGGAGACGACCAGAATCCTGCTCGAGCACGACCTGCATTCCGAAGGGAGCATCACTGCCGCAGGGGCGCCGCTCGGCCGTTACTTTACCGACCATCTCTCCGCGACTTGTGGCACGTTCCGGCGGCATGCCGCCGGGGCGTTCAATGCGGTCGTCGGGCCTGTGTTTCGCCACGGACTCATGCGGACGCCGCGTCTGGAGTTGTCTTTCGAGTCGCAGTTGAGGAACCGTCTTCCCAGCGCGTTCGCGCATGTCACCTTCAAGACGAACGGTGACTCCGGGTTTGATGTTGTTCGCAGCTACCTGCGGCGACGGCAGGGAGAGTCGCATCCGCTCGGGTTCTCTCTGACGAAGAGCGGGAGCGTCCTCCGAGACGTGGCGGAGATGGCCTATTGGCGATATGGTCGCAGAAGACTGTGGATACCTCGGCACGCCGCTGTTTTGCTGCAGGTCGACATCGAGCAAGTTCCGAATGCCGCCAGCAGGCTGTACTTGGCTGACGACCGCGACGCGCATGGCCGAAGGCGGCTCGTGGTCGATTGGCGAATCTCACCAGAAGACCTCGCCGCGATTCGCTCCGTAACGCGTCTGACGACGCAACGATGGATGGGCTGCGGCATGTCGGCGGCCGCCTCGCTTGATGCAGTTGACGATCAAGCCCTCGGCGATTTCGAGTCGCTCTACGATGTGTACCACCCCACGGGCTCGGTCCGCATGGGTGCGAGTCATGCAACCTCGGTTGTGGATCGTGATCTGCGTTTGTGGGCGTCGGCGAACTGTTACGTGAGTTCGACCGCCGTTTTTCCCTCGGCAGGCAGTGCCAATCCAGGGTTTACACATCTGGCGCTTACCGCGCGGCTAGCGCGGCACCTGATCGGAAAACTGCGATCGTGATTGTCGCCGCAGTAGGTAGACCGCGCGTTCTTTTAAGACGAGGTGCCAACGCGCGATGCGACGCTCCGCAGGCAGTGTCTCTCGTTGCGGCGATGCAGCGTATAGGAGGCTCCCAGGGAGCCTGCCGCCATGGCGGGAGCGCGAGATGAGCAGATGTGCGCTTGGCCATCAGGGCGTGGCTTGGGTGGGGTGAGTCGACAACCCGCGGCGCCTAGGCAGGGCAGATGCCGGCACGAGAAGTAATGCGTCGCCGAGACGGCGCGACATGCCGCGGTGCGGATGAATCGCGTTAGGGGGGCTCCGTATAGCTTCCCAGCAGCGAGCGGTTAACTCATCCCGCAGCCGCCCGTGGAAGCGCTCCGCATGGCCGTTCTCGCAATCGCAGGCCGGCTCGACGTTCAGCTTTGCAGGATCAACGTGCTTGAGCCAGCGACGTAGGGTTTGAGCGGCAAGAGCGGCCGCTTGGTTCCGGGAAGGGCGTACCAGTTTCCCCCTGAAAGGAGCCTCAGCATCTGGATGTCCAACGGCGGCAGCACGGCCGCGAGATCCTAGTCCGCGTTGAGTTGTATTGGGAGCTTCGCGACCATGTCCTCGGGACGATGCTTCTTTCGTCGTCTGGTCATTGAAAGTCTCCTTGCCCGTTGGGCAGTAGACCTTCATTTTGCTTGGATCAGGATTTCCAAGGCAGGCCGGTCTGAAGGAGAACGGTTGACAGTCGTCGACGCTGCACCGACACTGATACTGAGGCGATCCGCGTTGCGACAGGTCGGGCTTCAGTCCAGTCTAAATGGGTGCTCCGTGGTTCAGAAGCAGTCCTATACAACGACCGGGGTACCCCCCTGGCGGGTGCTCGTAGATGGCTATCACCAGCTGCGCTCAGTGCGGCAGCAGGCGCGCCGCATCGGGCCGCACGTCACCAACCTGCTTCGTGACCTCGACGGTATCGCCGCCTCCATCAGCAGCCTAACAGGCCTCACGCTGCGCGGCCTGCGAGCGCTCGAGATCGGCCACGGTCAGGTTCAGGTACTGATCGGCTACATGGCATCACTCGGCAACGACGTCACGGGGATTGACCTCGAGACCATGCCGCAAGGATTATTGGATGTAGCGGGGTACTGGCGGCTTTACCGTCGCAACGGTGCGATGCGCGCTCTTAAAACGGCGGGCCGCGAACTCTCTGGCATCAACCGAGCGCTGCGGCGAGAATTCTGCCGGCAGCGGGCGATCTCTGCCTGGCCCGCCTACCGGCAGATGGCGATGGACGCCACGTGCCTGGAATTCGATACGGGCTCCTTCGACCTGGTGTACTCAACCGATGTTTTTGAGCACTTGCCTGACCCGCAGGCGGCTCTGCGGGAGGTAAGGAGGGTATTGCGACCGCAGGGCCGGCGCGCACTCTGGGTAATCTGGGCTGGCGCGGCAAGCCCGTGTTTGCGATGATCGGCTTTGTCAGGATTTTTTGTCAAAGCCTTCCTTGGAGATACAGCTGTGCCAAAGGATACCGAAGCCGTTCTGGACATGGATGTCAAAGGCATTCTCGAGGAGTTTGCCCTCCTGCCGGACCCACGATCACACGTCA
>VGYR01000005.1 GCA_016872925.1 Planctomycetota bacterium | reverse complement strand
AACCGCGCCGGAGTGCTCCGGCCCCGCGACCACTTCATCAGCGTCGCTCGCTGCTCAACCGTCAGAACAACTGGCTTGGCAACACGCATGACGGAATCCTCCATGAGTTGAGGATTCAACGGCACTGACAGCAATAAGTTGCGTTATTTCGGAGACACTACACTAGCGGTCACGCGGCATCTCGCCAGCGGCGAGATCGATCTGCGATTCGGCACCAACGGCATCGTCAAGGTGCCGGTGCTGAACTCGACCGACGAGGGCTTCCGGGCGACGCTCGCTCCGGACGGGAAGATCGTGATCACGGGGTTCGCCAACAACGGCGTGAACCAGGATCTGATCGTCCTGCGGATGAACCAGGACGGGTCGCTCGACACGTCGTTCAACACCGCGGGCAAGGTGTCGGTCAACTTCGGCGCCGACGACTACGGTTATTCGGTGGCCTGCATGCCCGACGGGAAGATCCTCGTCGCCGGCCGTACCGGCAGCGACATCGCCTTCGTCAGACTGCTCGGGGACGCCGGCTTCGGCATCCGCAACGCCGTGTCGAGCCTGGTCGAAAACACGAGCACGGCCAGTCGAATAAAGGTCGCCGACATCGACATCCCAGACAATATTCTCGCCACAGCCACCGTCACGCTGACTGGTCCCGATGCTTCAGCCTTCGAGGTCTCGGGCAAGGCCGTCTATCTCAAGGCGGGCACTGTCCTGGATTTTGAGACGCGGGAGTCCTATTCCGTGGTGCTGACTTTCACCGGGGGTGCCTTCGATATCCGTGGCCCGCTCGTCTCACCCCTGACGGTGGCAGTCACCGATGTGGTTGAGGACTGGAATATGACGGTCGGCGGCACCGACTCCTCGACCGACACGATCACGCGCACCGGCTCATCGCGACTCGTCAAGCATGGCAGCGGCACGCTCGTGCTCGATCGCCCAAATAGCCACACGGGAGGCGTCATCGTGCAGGGCGGGCGGGTCATCGTTCGCAACCCGGCGGCTCTGGGAACCGGCCCGCTGGTCATCGCCGCTGGCGCGTCATTGTCGTTCGACATCCATACCTCAGGGGTGACCGTGCCCTCCGTCACGCTGAGCCCCACCGGTCAAATCGATCTTGGCTACGGCAGAGTGACGGTCGCAGCAGCCGAACCCGATGCGGCGGCGATTCGGGCTGCCTTGATCAGAGGCCGCGGTGATGGCAGTTGGAACGGCACCACCGGCTGGACGTCTGGCACTTTCAGCGACCGGCCGTCCTTCGGGCTCGGGTACGTCGTTACTGGTGATGGAAGCGTGACCGTGGGATTCGCGTCCAACGGCGACACCGATCTCGACGGCTCGATCGACATTCTCGACGTAACGAACATCCTTGCCAGCAACACCTTCAACTCGGGTTTGTCGGCTTCCTGGAGCGACGGCGACTTCAACTACGACGGCAGAGTCGACATCCTCGACATTTCCGCATTCGCTTCGGCCAATCTGTACAACCGCGGATCGTATCGCCCGCTCACCATGGCGGCTGGCCTCGGTGTCACGACCGGAGATACTGCGGCCGGTGCGGCCGCCGATTCGACGCCCACGACCGAAGAAGCCGCGTTTGCAGCGCTGGTCACCGGCATGATGTCGTCGACGGATCGCACGACCGCGAAGAAGAAGGCCTTCGCGACGATCTGACGCCCGGGCCTGGAGAGTCCATCCCGCTCAGCCGAGCGTCACGCGGACGCCGGCGGCGACGCTCTGGTCGGCGGCCTCCACGATCCGCATCGCGCGGAGGGCGTCGTCGAGGCCGCTCGTCTGCCGCACGAGGCTCGTCACCATGCGGTGGAACTGGCCGAGCATCCGCTCTCCCACCGGCCGCTCGCTGTCGAGCGATTCCTGATGGCGGCCCGCGTCGTCGAACCAGACGAGCGTCTGCGGCAGGTCGACGAAGGCGATGCCTCCCGCGCAGACCACCTGCAGCCCGGGGGGCGGCCGAAACGACACCGCCTCCTCCCAGGTCCGCGGCATGTAATAGCCGCAGCTGATCTGGGCGAGCGGGCCGTCGCCGGGGCTGCCCGAGCGGGAGAAGTCGAGGCTCATCATGCGGTAGTCGTCGAGATCCCGGCTGCCGGCGTCGGCGTGCCGGACGGCGATCACGCTGGTGGGCTCGACGCCGGCGACGTAGCGGCACCAGTCGATCAGCTCCATCAGGTCGCGGGCCTCGCTGCCGCGGTCCCGGGGCGGGGAGACGGCGCCGGAGAAGGGAACCCGCCGGTGGCAGAAGAGCATCCGCGGCGGGCCCAGCCGGGTGGCGATCAACTCCTTGAGCCGCACCGTCGCGGCGGCGTGCCGGCGGGGCAGCTCGGCCATGTAGGCGATCCCCGACTCTTCCACGCGCCGGTGCAGCACGTCGGCCTCGGCCACGTCGGAAGGGAAGGAGATCGCGGAGTAGACCGACTTGCCGTGGTCGCAGGCGGCGAGGATCGGGGCGGCCCCGAACCACTGGTCGGCGAGATAGAGCAGGGCGTCGATGTCGTCTCGGGCCGCGAGGGCGCGGAACCCGTCGACCGACGCCGTGCCCAGCTCGGCCGCCGCCCGATCCGCCCGGTGGGCGACCTGCTCGCACACGCCCCGCACCTCGAACCGGTCGGCGAGCGTGCGGAGGGCGGGGAGGTGGCGGCTCTCCCACTGGTCGCCGAGGCCCACGATGCCCACGCGGAGCTTCATGACGTGGCGGGCTCCGGGCTCGTGGTGTCGTCTGCCGGGGATTCCTGGCTGACGGCCTCGGCCGCAAGCAGGTCCCGCTCCCGCCGCAGCCCCTTGTCGGCGATGTCCTTGCGGCACCACGCTCCCTGCCAGCGGATCTCCTTGACGGCCGTGTAGGCGTGCAGCTTCGCGCGGCCGAGCGACGGCCCGAGCGCCGTCACGGCCAGCACCCGCCCACCGTCGGCGACGACCTGCCCGTCGAGATGCCGCGTGGCCGCGTGGAACACCTGCACGTCCGGCAGCCCCGCGGCCGCCTCCAGCCCCCGGATCGGCTGTCCCTTGGTGACCGCACCGGGGTATCCGGCGCTGGCCATCACCACGCTCACCGCGGCCCCCTCGCGCCACCGCGGGGCTGCGCAGGCGTCGAGCCGGCGGTCGACGGTGGCGTCGAGCAGTTCCAGCAGGCTCGACTCCATCCGCATCAGCAGCGGCTCGCACTCCGGATCCCCGAACCGGGCGTTGAACTCGAGCACCTTCGGCCCCTGCGCGGTGATCATCAGCCCAGCATAGAGCACCCCCTGAAACGGCACCTTCGCCCGCCGCATCGCGTGGACCGTGGGCACCAGGATCCGCCCCTCGATCTCGGCGAGCAGCGCGTCGTCGACGAAGGGGGTGGGGCAGTAGGCGCCCATGCCCCCCGTGTTCGGCCCCTGGTCGTCGTCGTGGGCCGCCTTGTGATCCTGGAGCGGCGGGAGCGTCACGATCGTGCGGCCGTCGGTGATCGCCAGCACGCTCACCTCGACGCCGTCGAGCCGCTCCTCGACGAGAATGCTCCCGGCGGCCGCGGCCAGCAGCGGGTCGGACGCGAGGCTGGACACGGCGGCCGAGGCCTCGGCGCGGTTCTGGCAGACGAACACCCCCTTGCCCGCGGCGAGGCCGTCGGCCTTGATCACCACCGGCATGTCCTCGCGGGCTTCCAGATGCTCGCGGGCCCGGGCCGCGGAGCGAAACTCCCGGTACATCGCGGTCGGGACGTCGCCGCGATGGAGGATCTGCTTGCAGAACGACTTGCTGCCCTCGATCGCCGCCGCCCGCTTCGTGGGACCGAAGATCCGCAGGCCGGCCGCGGTGAACTCGTCGACGATCCCCGCCACGAGTGGCGCCTCCGGGCCGACGACGGTGAGGTCGATGCCGCGACAGCGGGCAACGTCGAGCAGTCCGGCCACATCGGTGGCCGCCATGGGAACGTTTTCGGCCACGGCCGCCGTGCCGGCGTTGCCGGGAGCGACGAGCACCTCGGCGCCGTCGCCCGCGAGTTTCCAGGCGAGGGCGTGCTCCCTGCCGCCGCCCCCCACGACGAGAACGCGGCGGGATGCGGGCACGGGGTGAGTCCTCGAGGATGGGGGAGGTGGCACAGCGGCGTCGCCCTCCTGGCGACGGACGACGCCCGCGGACCGTGGTTGTACCGAACGAACCGGCTCTCGGCGGCGCCCGTGGCGTGGGTCTGTCGACGGTCGGCACGGGGTGGGGAGGATCCGACGGGCCACGAATGCCGCTGCGGAACGCGGCAAACCTCCCGGACGAGGGGGTCGCGGCAGGTCCAGCGACGTTGACAGTTCAGGGGGCCCAGATACAGTAAAGAGGAGTTCGTGAAAAAAATCACGAACTCGCGCAAACGCGGCCGAAACATGCTTTTTACGCGGTCCCGCGTTCCGCCAGTGGGTGTCCGTCCCGGTGGCAGGGATGCCTCCGCGCAGAGGCCATTGATCCATGGCAGACAAGAAGAAGATGTCGGTGGCGGAGATTCTGGCGGCCGCCCGGGCTGCAGACGGCAAGGGAACCGCTGCGCCGGCGGCCCCGGCTGATCAGCCCGCCGAATCGGCTGCGGAGCCGGCCGCCACCACCGCCGCCGAAAAGCCGGCCGCGCCGAAGTCCGCTCCTGCCGCGAAGCCTGCCGCAGGGGGTGCTCGTCCGAGCGTGGCCGACATCCTCGCCATGGCCCGCGCGAAGAAGGAGGCAGGCGATGCGCCCGCCGCCGCTCCGGCCGCGAAGCCGGCTGCCGCGGCCAAGGCGGCGCCGGCCAAGCCGGCGGCCGCGAAGCCTGCCGCTGCCGTCGGTGGCCCGAAGACCGGAGTGCAGCGGGATACCGCGAGCATCCTCGCAGCTGCCCGCGCCGGGGCGAAGCCCGGACCGGTCAGTAAGGCCGATGCGCCGACGCGACCGGCGCCGAAGCCGCGCGAGCCGAAGCCGGCCGAAGAGCGGGCCGCTCCGCCACGGACCGTCGCCACCGTGCCCCCGAAGCCGGTCAAGCCGGCGAAGAAGGGGGAGGAGGCGGAAGACCGCCGCGGGTTCCTGCAGATCGCCCTGGGTTCGGCGATGGCACTGGGCTTCACGGCCCTGTCGGTCACCAGCGGCCTGTTCACGCTCGGGCTGGCGCGATTCATGTTCCCCAACGTGCTTGCGGAGCCCCCCAGCAAGTTCAAGGTGGGCTTCAAGGACGGCTTCCCGTCCGGCAAGGTCGAGACGAAGTACGTGCCGCAGTACGGCGTCTGGGTGGTGAACGGCGACTTCAACGGGCAGCAGCAGATCTACGCCCTGAAGACGGTCTGCACGCACCTGGGCTGCACGCCGAGCTGGCTCGAGGCGGAGCAGAAGTTCAAGTGCCCCTGCCACGGCAGCGGCTTCTACAAGGACGGCGTCAACTTCGAGGGGCCCGCGCCACGGCCGCTGGAGCGGTATGCGATCCGCATCGCCGACGACGGGCAGCTCGAGATCGACAAGAGCAGGACGTTCCAGGAGGAGCTCGGCCAGTGGGCCGACCCCGAATCGTACGTGACCGTCTGACGAAGGGACGACGAGCAGACCATGGCCATCGGCGAGACCATCCGCAACTCCCAGATCTGGAAGAGCATCTTCCGCCATCCGATGCCGCTCGATCGGCGGAACCGGATCGTGGTGATGCTCACCAACTTCTTCCTCCACCTGCACCCCGTGTCGATCAAGAAGCAGGGCATCGCCCTGTCGTTCACCTGGTGCATGGGGGGCGTCACGTTCTTCCTGTTCCTGGTGGAAACGGTCACGGGCGTGCTGCTGATGTTCTACTACCGCCCCACGCTGGAGTGGGCCTACAACGACATCCTGGCCCTCCGCGACGTCACCAGCCTCGGGATTCTCCGCGAACTCCACCGCTGGGGTGCGCACGCGATGGTGATCACCACCTGGCTGCACATGTACCGGGTGTTCCTCACCGGCAGCTACAAGCCCCCCCGGGAGTTCAACTGGGTGGTCGGCGTGATCCTGCTGTTGCTCACGCTGCTGCTGTCGTTCACCGGCTACCTGCTGCCCTGGGATCAGCTCGCGATCTGGGCGATCACGGTGGGCTCGAACATGGCCCGCGCGACTCCCTTCCTCGGCTACGAGGGGCCGGGGCAGCAGCTGCTCACGGTGGGCGGCATCGACATGATCACCGACGCCTCCGACGCCCGCTTCGGGCTGCTCGGCGCCCGCTTCGTGGGGGAGGAGACGCTCAACCGCTTCTACGTGCTGCACTGCATCGCGATTCCGCTGGCCGTCGCGCTCCTGCTGGCGATCCACTTCTGGCGCGTGCGAAAGGACGGCGGCATCAGCGGGCCGCTGTGAGTCTCCCGTCATGCATTCCAACGGCTTTTTCCTGAAGGACGTCGCCGGCTTCCTGGGCGGCTACTACTCCGCGATCGCGATCATGAACGGGATCGCGGCGCTGATCCTCTGGCGGAAGAAGGGGCAGGTCGGCTGGGCCCTGGTCTGGACGGCCGTCGCCGTGGTGATGATGGTGCTGGCGAGCCTGGCCCTCTCCGGCTCTTCGAGCATGGTGCCGGCGCTCCCCGCGTCGGTGCGGGGGCTGGTCAACAATCTCTCCGGCCCGGTGCTCTACACGCTCGGCACGGTCGCCCTGCTGACGGTGCTGTTCGTGTTCCGGAAGTTCTTCGTCCGCCCCATGGTCGCCTGGGCGATCCTCAACGCGATGCTGGTGCTGATGGGGCTCTCGATGGCCGACGAGAACTTCGCCTCGATCGTGATGAAGCCCGACAACGTGCCTATCGTGGGGCTCGTGTTCCTGCTCGCCTTCTTCACCTGGCTGGCCACCAAGCAGGCCGTCGTCAACGACGAGCGGATCGCCCAGGGTCTCCCCACCGTCGAGAAGGAGAACGACGAGAAGGTGCTGGTCTGGCCCGACCTCGTCTACACGGAACTGATCTGCATGGTGGCCGTGTCGGCCTTCCTGCTGGTGTGGGCGATCTTCCTGCAGGCGCCGCTCGAGGAGCCGGCCAGCAGCGTGAAGACGCCGAATCCGTCCAAGGCGCCGTGGTACTTCCTGGGGCTCCAGGAGATGCTCGTCTACTTCGACCCCTGGTACGCCGGCGTGGTGCTGCCCAGCCTCGTGATCTTCGGGCTGATGGCGATGCCGTACCTCGACTTCAACAAGAAGGGGAACGGCTACTACTCGATCGAAGAGCGGAAGTTCGCCTACCTGACGTACCAGTTCGGGTTCTTCGTGCTCTGGATCACGCTCATCATCCTGGGCACCTTCCTCCGCGGGCCGAACTGGAACTTCTTCGGTCCGTTCGAGTACTGGACGCCCTACAAGGTCGAGGTGCTCAACAACGTCGACCTGCCGCAGATGTTCTGGGTGAACCTGCTCGACCGGCCGCTGCCCAAGGCGTCGCCGGGGGCGAGCGGCCTCGTGCAGGCGGGCACCATCCTGCTCCGCGAGGCGCCGGGCCTGCTCCTGATGGGCGCCTACCTGCTCCTCCTGCCGCCGCTCCTGGCGGTCACGGTGTTCCGCGGCTACTTCGCGAAGATGGGCCTCGTCCGCTACATGATCATGGCGAACATGATGCTCCTGATGCTCACCCTGCCGATCAAGATGATCCTCCGCTGGAGCTTCAACCTGAAGTACATCATCAGCATGCCCGAGATCTCCCTGAACTTCTGAGGCTGGCCGGTCGCGCCGGCCAGCGTCGCGACCGACGTCCAAGCCGCTGCACACACTCGCAACGAACCCGAAACCGCAATGCCCGCAACCGAACAGACCTGGTGGAACCTCAAGAGCCTGCACGTGGTGTTCGCGGCGTCGGCCGTGGCGCTCCTGGTGTCGACGATCCTGATGCTCACGGCCGACCACAATCGGCCCTGGAAGAAGTACGCCCGCGAGTTCCGCGGCCTGGAGACCTGGACGGCCGCGGCACGGATCGACGAGCAGGATTCGAAGGCCTACGAGTCGCGGCGTGACGAACTCGAGGCGGCGCTGGGCTTGGCCCGGCGGGCCCCGCTCGATGCCGAACTCGCCAAGGCGTTTCTCGCGGAGGTTCGCACCGTCGCCACCGACGCCCAGGCGGCGGATCTGGCGGAGAACGACGTGGACCAGCTCGCCACCCAGGGCG
This sequence comes from Planctomycetota bacterium, assembly GCA_016872925.1. Taxonomy (GTDB): domain Bacteria; phylum Planctomycetota; class Planctomycetia; order Pirellulales; family UBA1268; genus QWPN01. The sequence goes on along the minus strand of VGYR01000005.1, from coordinate 27,888 downwards.
ACGCCGAGGAGCGGCTGGTGCTCCGTGGCGACCTGCTTGCCCGGCTGCGGGACATCGTCGCCCGGACGAAGTTCCGCGAGGACAGCCGGGCCGGCGCCCTCAAGCTCAGGCGGGCCGAACTCGACAAGAACCGGGCTGACTACGAACTCGCCGTCTCGAACGAGGCCCCCGCCGACCGGCAGGCGGCGCTCCTGGCGCTCGCCGACGCGAAGCGCGAGGAGGTGACGGCCGCGAACCTCGCCTTCCAGGACGCCAACTCCCACCGCAAGCGGCTCGAAGCCGTGCTGGCCCGGATCACCAAGGGGGAAGACGACGCCGCCAAGGCGGTCGCCGACCATCGTGCCAAGCTCGCCCAGCTGCAGAAGACCTTCGAGCAGCGCCGGCCGAACGCCGGCAAGAGCCTGCTCGAGCTGCCCGTGCTCGACGCCTTCAACGGTCCGCTGAGGATCGAGCAGATCTGGCTCCCGCAACTCACGCTCAACAACAACTTCCGCGACGTCGCCCGCTTCGACCGCTGCATCACCTGCCACCGCGGGATGGACAAGTCGCTGCCGGGGGCACCGACGGAGCCGGGCTATCCGGAGGCCGAGGCGGTCGAGGTCACCCTGGCGACGCCGGTCGAGAAGCCGTCGGCCGCCGGCGACGGCAACGAGGCCCTGGAGGCGGCCTACGGGATGCGGCTGGCGGCGCGGGGCCTGTTCGACCCCGACGATCCGACGATCAGCGTCGTCGTGCCCGAGTCGCCCGCCGCGGTCGCCGGACTGCAGGCCGGCGACGTGATCCAGTCGGTCGGCGGCGGCAAGACCCTGGCCCGCAAGATGGCCGTCGCGTCGCTGCTCGACACGCCGCAGTGGGGGGCGCCGCTGTCGCTCACCGTCCGGCGCGGCGTGCCGCAGCCCTATTCCACCCACCCGCGTCTCGACCTGTTCGTCAGCGACGGCAGCCCGCATCCGATGAAGAACTTCGGCTGCACGATCTGCCACCAGGGTCAGGGCAGTTCCACGAGCTTCAAGTGGGCGTCGCACACGCCGAACACCCCGAAGCAGGCCCACGAGTGGCATGACGAGCACGGCTGGTTCAACAACCACCACTGGATCTACCCGATGCTCCCCGAGCGGTTCGAGGAGTCGAGCTGCCTGAAGTGCCACCATCAGGTCGTGGATCTCGAGCCGAGTGAACGCTTCCCCGAGCCCCCCGCCCCGAAGCTCGTCGAGGGCTATCACCTGATCCGCCAGTACGGCTGCTACGGCTGCCACGAGATCAACGGCTGGGCCGGCCCCGAGAAGCGGATCGGACCCGACATGCGGGTCGAGCCGACCTTCCACGAGGCCGCCGAGGCGCTGGCCTCCGATCCGGCGATCGCCGAGATGGGCGACACGTTCGTCCGCTGGGTGGCCGACGTCCGCTCCGGCCCCGACAGCCGCGAGTCGCGGAACCGGCTGCGGGACGCGATCGAGCGGGACGCGGCCGAGGGCGCCGGCGCGAGGCTCTCGCCGCGGTCCCATCAGATGGCGGTGCTGCTCAAGGACCCGGAGACGCCCGGCACGCTGCCCAAGGTCGGTCCCAGCCTGCGGCACCTGTCGAGCAAGCTCGGCTTCGACTGGCTCTACGCCTGGCTGCGGAATCCGCAGGAGTTCCGACCGTCCACCAAGATGCCCCGGTTCTTCGGGCTCTGGAGCCACCTCGAAGGCAAGCAGCTCGAGGAGTCGCGGCGGTACGAGCCGCTGGAGATCCGCTCGATGGTGCACTACCTCACCGAGTCGAGCGCGCCGTTCGAATACGTCAAGCCGTTCGAGGGCATCACCGCCGCGGCCGACGCGGCCCGCGGGAGGAAGGTCGTGCAACTCCGCGGCTGCCTCGCCTGCCATCAGCATGACGACTTCCCGGAGGCCACGAGCACCCACGGCCCCAACCTTTCGCGGATCGGCGCCAAGGCCGCGTCCCACCCGCAGGGCAAGCAGTGGCTCTACAGCTGGCTCCGCGAGCCGTCGCGATACCACCCGAAGACGATCATGCCCAACGTGCTGCTGGAGCCGGTGCCGCTCGCCGACGGGACCGTCAGCGACCCTGCCGCCGACGCCACCGAATACCTGATGGGCTCCGGCCGTGACTGGAAGCCGGCCGCGGAGTGGATGGTGGAGACGCTCGGCGGCGAGGTCCCCTTCGCGATGGCGTCGGCCAACTCGATGACCACCGAGGAGCGGGCCGCGCTCGACGAACTGGCGCTGATGTACCTGAAGGAGCGGTTCACGGTCGTCCGTGCCCAGGAGGTGCTCGAGCGGGGCATCGATGCCGGCGCCGCGATCCAGGGCGACGAGCGGATGCTCGCCGGCCTTGCGGGCCCGGACCGAGACCGCCAGCTGCTCGCCTACGTGGGCAAGAAGACGATCAACAAGCTGGCCTGCTACTCCTGCCACGACATTCCCGGGTTCGAGGACGGCAAGCCGGCCGGTGCGGCGCTGGCCGACTGGGGCCGCAAGGATCCGTCGCGGATCGCCTTCGAGCAGGCGTCGCACTTCGTGATGCACCAGCTTGCCCACGGTCACGCCGGGCATGGCGGGCACGCTGGGCATGGCGGGCACGCCGCACATGGACAGCCGGGCGACCATGGTGCGGGTGCGGAGACCGGCGACGACGCGCTCACGCCGAAGCTCGCCTACGAACTGGCGGAGGAGGGGCTGCACGTCGACCCCGAGTCGGTCGATCCCGACACCGGCTACTTCCTCGAGAAGCTGCTGGGCCACGAGCGGGAGGGATTCCTCTGGCAGAAGCTCCGGGCGCCGCGGAGCTACGACTACAAGAAGGCGGAGAACAAGACCTACAACGAGCGGTACCGGATGCCGCAGTTCCCGTTCGACGAGAAGCAGCGGGAGGCGGTGATGACCTTCGTGCTCGGCCTGGTCGCCGAGCCGCCGGCGCCGCAGTACGTCCACAAGCCGGGGCCCCGCGAGCAGGCCCGGCTCGACGGCCTCGTGGTGGCCGAGCAGTACAACTGCGGCGGCTGCCACACGCTGCGGATGGACCGCTGGGACCTCCGCTACAAGCCCGAGAGCCTCGGCGAGGCGCCGGCGTTCGCCGACTATCCCTTCCTGTCGCCGCACTTCTCCCCCGACCAGGTCGCCGCCTCGCTGGCCACCGACCGCCAGGGCCGGCGGCGGACCACGCTCGTCGGCATGCCGACACTCGATCCCGAGACCGGGAAGCCGCAGGTGGTCGACGAGGACGGCGTGCCGATCGAGCCGGACGACACCGAGTCGGTCGCGCATCGGCCGTTCGCGCTCTGGCAGGACACGCTGGTGGACGGCGAGCCCCGGACCGTGGGGGCCCAGAACCTCTTGGTGCCGGACGACGCCGTGGCCGCCGGCCGTCACTATCCCGGCTGGGGTGGCGACCTGGCGCGGCTGCTGTTTCCGGTGGTGATCGCCGACGAGAAGCAGGTGAATCCCAACGTCAAGCCCGACGACGCCTGGGGCTGGCTGCCGCCGCCCCTGGTCGGCGAGGGCAAGAAGGTGCAGTCGGCCTGGCTGCACAAGTTCCTGCTCAACCCGCATCCCATCCGCCCGCCGGCCGTGCTGCGGATGCCGAAGTTCCACTTCGACTCGGCGAAGGCCGCGGCGCTCGTCAACTACTTCGCGGCCGTCGACGGGGCGGAGTATCCCTACGTCTACGACCCGCGGCTCGACGACGCTTCGCTCGCGGCTGCCGAGCGGTCGCATCCGGGCCACCTCCAGGGCGCGCTGAAGATCGTCACCAACAACAACTACTGCGTGAAGTGCCACCTGATCGGTGACTACACGCCGCCGGGCAGCGTGAAGGCCCTGGCCCCTCAGCTGCAGCGGGTGCACGAGCGGCTCCGGCCCGACTACGTGCACGGCTGGATCGCCAACCCCAAGCGGTTCCTGCCCTACACCGGGATGCCGGTGAACATCCCGTTCAATCAGCCGGTCAGCCAGGACCTGTACGCCGGGTCGAGCGAGCAGCAGGTCGATGCCCTCACCGACCTGCTCATGCACTTCGACGCGTTCGCCAAACAGAACCTGTCCCTCGAGGCCTTCCTGCGTCAGCAGCCGGTCGCCCCGCAGCCCGGCCAGCAGCCCCAACCGGGCCAGCAGCCGGCGGCCCCGCGGGCCGCGGCCCAGCCCTTCCCGGCCCCGCAGGCGGGGCCCCTGTCGTCGGTCCGGTCGTCGCCGGAGGCGGCAGTCCTAAACTGAGTGATGAAGTCCGCTTCGGTCCTCCCCGCCTTCCGTCCCGCCTTCGGAGCCCTGCCATGACACGTCTGATGCCGGTCCTGTCCGCCGCACTCCTCGTCGCGTCCGCCGCCGTCGCCCCCGCCGACGAGTGGGGGTCGATCAAGGGCAAGTTCGTGTTTGGAGGCGATCCCCCGACCGCGTCGGAGCTCAAGGCCGACAAGGACGTGGAGGTGTGCGGCAAGCACAAGCTCCTCGCCGAGGAGCTGATCGTCGGGGGCGACAAGGGCATCGCCAACGTCGTCGTCTTCGTGCGCGACAAGGACGTCAAGGTCAGTCCCGAGGCGGCCAAGGCGGCTGCCGCCAAGGTTGAACTCGACAACGCCAACTGCCGCTTCGAGCCGCACGTGACGTTCGTGCAGGTCGGTCAGGAACTGGTCGTCAAGAACTCCGACACGGTCGGCCACAACAGCAACATCGCCACGATCAAGAATCCCCCCTCCAACAACCTGATCCCGGCCGGCGGAACCGCCTCGCTGAAGTTCGCCAGCGACGAGGCGATTCCCGCCCAGGTGACCTGTAACATTCACCCGTGGATGAAGGGCTGGCTGCTCGTCCGCCCGAATCCGTACGCCGCCGTCTCCAAGGCCGACGGCACCTTCGAGATCGAGGACCTTCCGGTCGGCGAACTGGAGCTGCAGTTCTGGCATGAGAAGGCCGGCTACCTCGGCGAGATGTCGATCGGCGGCAAGGCCGAGAAGGCCTCGAAGGGCCGCAAGAAGGTGACGGTCGCGGCGGGTGGCACGGATCTCGGCGAGATCGTGCTGGCGCCGGCCGTGTTCCAGAAGTAGTCCTCCACGCAAGGTTTGCCGCACCATGAACTCGTCGCTCCGCAGCGTCGCCCCCATGCTCGGCCTGACCGCCGCCCTCGCAGGCGGCTGCGGCCCGCAGCGGGTGTCGGCGCCGGTCGCCGACAGCGGTGCGGCCGCGGCGCTCCGCGAGACCCTGCGGGCGGCTTCGGCCACCGCGTCCGACGGGGCGGTGGCGGCCAGCACGGGCACGGGCTGGGCCGGCCTGAAGGGGCGGTTCGTGTTCGCCGGCGACCCGGGGCAGCCCAAGGCCCTGGTGGTCGACAAGGACACGGAGGTCTGCGGCACGTCGTCGAAGCTCGTGGACCGCTCGCTGCGGGTCGACGCCTCCACGAAGGGGCTCGCCGACGTCGTCGTGTTCGTCCGCAAGGCGAGCCGCGTGAAGGCGCCGGCTGCCGCGGCGCCGGCCGCCGTCTTCGATCAGAAGAACTGCGAGTTTCTGTCGCCCGTGTTCGTGGGCCGCGTGGGCCAGGCGATCGACATCAAGAACAGCGACCCCGTCGGGCACAACACCAACATCGACGGCACGAGCTTCAACCAGCTGATTCCCGCGGGGCAGGGGACCGCCTACACGCTCGACTCGGAAATGGGCGTCCCGAAGGCCGTGACCTGCAACATCCACCCCTGGATGAAGGCCTACATGCTCGTCCGCAAGGATGGCTACGCGGCCGTGTCGGCCGCCGACGGTTCGTTCGAAATCGCCGACCTTCCGGCCGGGGAGCTGCTGGAGTTCCAGGTCTGGCACGCCCGCGCCACGGGCTCCGGCGGCGGCGTCGTTTTGACCCGGCCCGAGCTGAAGTGGAACCCCAAGGGCCGATTCACGATCACCCTCCAGGCCGACGAGGTGAAGGATCTCGGCACGCTCGAGGTTCCCGCCGGAGCGATCGGCACATGATCAAGCCCCGTCAATCCCCTCTCCCTGGTATGAAGATGGTGTCGCGTTCCGGACTCCGCGTCGTTCCCGTGCTCGCCGTCCTCGTCGCCGCGGTCGGGTGTGGCCGCACGCCGCCGGCGGCCTTCCGGCTCAACATGGTCCAGGCGACCAAGTCGGCGGCGCCCGAGGCCGGGATGGAGAAGCCGTGGGCAGGCTGGGCCCGGGAGCGGCAGGCGCAGGTGGCGACGATCCTCGAGGCGATGTTCGGCACCCCCGACGAACCGGTCGCCCTCGCGGAGACTGGGCTCGACCACGCCAAACTCGCCCTGGCGGCCGGTCCCGTGCGGAGCGACATCGTGGGCCGCAAGAACGGGCTCTACCGTGAGCACTGCGCCCACTGCCACGGGATCAGCGGCGATGGCATGGGGCCGACCGCGGCCTTTCTCAACCCGTATCCCCGCGACTACCGCCCGGGCAAGTTCAAGTTCAAGGGGACGTGGCGCGACGCCCGGCCGTCGCGGGACGATCTCGTCCGCCTGCTACACCAGGGTGTGCCGGGCTCGTCGATGCCCTCGTTCGCCCTGCTGCCGCCGGCGCAGGTCGACGCGCTGGTCGAATACGTCCGCTACCTCTCGATCCGCGGCGAGACGGAACTGGCGCTCTACTCGTATGCCGAGCAGGAACTCGGCACCGACGACCGGTTCCCCGAGACGCGCGAGTTTCTGGTCGACGAGATCCTGACCCCGATCGTGGAGAAGTGGCAGGGGGCGGAGGAGGCGGCGATCCCGATCGCGGCCGTGCCGGCGAACGTGGATTTCTCGAAGCCCGGCGACGATCCGGCCAACCGCGAGTCGGTCGCCCGCGGGCGGACCCTGTTTCATGGCGACGGCGGCTGCGTGAAGTGCCACGGGGTGACGGCGCTCGGCGACGGCCAGGCCAACGACTACGACGACTGGAACAAGGTGATCGTGGAGTGGAGCAAGGAGGTCAGCGGCGGGCTCGCCGCGGGCAAGTCCGACGCCGCCCGCTCCGCCTGGCTGCATGCGGCCGAGGATGTCATCGAGGGAGACGCGCTTCGGCCACGGACGATCCCGCCGCGGAATCTCCGGCTCGGCCTGTACCGTGGCGGCCGGCGTCCGCTCGATCTCTACCGCCGGCTCTACACCGGCATCAACGGCGCGCCGATGCCGGGCGTGGGGCCGTCGGGCCCCGGCGGCAAGGGGAGTGTGCCCGACGAGGAGATCTGGCACATCGTCAACTACATCCGGTCGCTGCCCTACGACTTCGACGGCGAACTCGGCGTCGATCGTCCGTTGGTGGCGAAAGACAGGTTCTGACGGCAGGGCAGGCATCCGAGCAGGGAGTTCATCGACGTGGGCAAGCGACTCGCCGGCATCTTCTGGTCACTGTTGTTCCTCGCCGTCCCGGTGCTCGGCGTGCTGACGTTCGCCGTCGCCCCGGCGTACGACCATTGGCTGCCGAAGGACGTCTCGGAGCACGGCGGCAGCATCGACTCGCTGTTCTACTTCATCCTGGCGTTGACCGGGGTCGTGTTCGTCGTCACGGAGGTGGTGCTCTTCTGGTTCATGTGGAAGTACGACGCGGCGAAGCAGTCGGGGCCCGCGACGTACATCCAGGGGAGCCACACGCTCGAGGTCGTCTGGACGATCATTCCCGCAGCCACGCTCCTGTTCCTGGCGATCTACCAGATGAACGCCTGGGCCGACGTCAAGATGCGGCGGCCCGCGATGGAGCCGACCGTCGAGGTCGTGGCGCGGCAGTTCGAATGGCGGCTCCGCTATCCGGGCCGGGACGGCTCGCTCGGCACGCCCGACGACCTGTTTCTCGTCAACGACCTCCACCTGCCCGTCGACGAAGACGTGCTCATCCAGCTCAAGAGCATGGACGTGCTGCACTCGTTCTTCCTGCCCAACGTCCGCATCAAGCAGGACGCCGTTCCCGGGATGAAGATCCCGGTCTGGTTCAAGGCCCGCGACGTCGGCGAGTACGACATCGTGTGCGCCGAACTCTGCGGGTGGGGGCACTACAAGATGAAGGGCCGCGTGACCTTCGAGTCGCGGGCCGACTTCGACGCCTGGCTCGAGCGGAAGTACGCCGAGCAGGGCACCACCCAGCCGCCGGCTCCGGCCGACGACGTCGCCGCCAACTGATCATCCTGCACCGAGAATCGACCGCCACGATCCCGATCCGCTCCCGGAGGAACCACCGATGACCCCGCCCCCCACCACCGCCACGCCCGCCGTCGATCACGGTTCCGCGGTCGTCCACGCCCCCGCCCACGCGGCCGAGGGCGGGATCGGTCACTTCCTCTCGACCTACGTGTTCTCGAAGGATCACAAGGTCATCGGGCTGCAGTTCCTGTTCTCGACGCTGCTCTGGTTTCTGATCGGCGGGCTCCTGGCGCTCGCCGTCCGCTGGCAGGTGGCCTGGCCGTGGTCCGACGTGCCGGTCGTGGGCAAGCTGTTCGCCCAGGAAGGGGGACAGATGGCCCCCGAGTTCTACACGATGCTGTTCACGATGCACGCCACGGTGATGATCTTCCTGGTGATCATCCCGATCCTCGCGGGCGCATTCGGCAACTTCCTGATTCCGCTGATGATCGGGGCCGACGACATGGCGTTTCCGACGCTCAACATGCTGTCGTACTGGTTCATGTGGCCGGCCTTCGTCTGCTTCGGAGCCAGCTTCTTCGTGGAGGGGGGGGCGGCGTCGGGCGGCTGGACGAGCTATCCGACGCTCTCCACCAACCCGGCTTCGTCGCCCGCCAGCGGCATGGGTCAGACGCTCTGGCTGCTCGGCCTGACGTTCGTCGGCGTCTCCTCGATGCTCGGCAGCGTCAACTACATGACCACCATCATCCTGATGCGGGCCCCCGGGATGACGATGTTCCGCCTGCCGATGACGATCTGGGCGATGTTCATCACCGCCGTCCTCCAGGCCTTCGCCCTGCCCGTGCTCACCGCCGCCGGCTTCATGCAACTCTCCGACCGGATGCTCGGCACCGGCTTTTTCTCGCCGGAGGGCAACGTCGTCAACAACGCCATCGCCGGCGCCGGCGGCGGCCAGCCGCTGCTCTGGCAGCACCTGTTCTGGTTCTACAGCCACCCCGCCGTGTACATCATGATCCTCCCGGCGATGGGCATGGTCAGCGACATCCTCACCGTGTTCGCCCGCAAGCCGCTGTTCGGCTACCGGCCGATGGTCTACTCGATCGCCGGCATCGCCGGCCTGGGCTTCATCGTCTGGGGCCACCACATGTTCATGTCGGGCATGAACCCGGCCCTCGGCATCACCTTCATGGTGTCGACGATGATGATCGCCCTCCCGAGCGCCGTGAAGACGTTCAACTGGCTGGGCACGCTCTGGGGGGGCAAGATCCAGTTCACGACGTCGATGCTGTTCGCCATCTCGTTCGTGTCGATGTTCATCATCGGCGGCCTGTCGGGCATCTTCATGGCGGCCACGCCGGTCGACATCTTCATCCACGACACCTACTTCATCGTGGCCCACTTCCACTACGTGCTCTTCGCCGGCACCGCGATGGGCGTCTGGGCGGCGATCTACTTCTGGTTCCCCAAGATGTTCGGCCGCACGATGAACGAGTTCTGGGGGAAGGTGCACTTCTTCCTGACGTTCATCTTCCTCAACGGCACCTTCTTCACGATGCACATCCTCGGCGCCGTCGGGTTTCCCCGCCGGCTGGCCGATGCCTACCACTACGAGACCTTCCACCACCTCCAGCCGCTCAACGCCTTCATGACGTACTGCGCCATCGGGATGGTGGCCACGCAGGTGATCTTCGCGGCCAACTTCATCTACAGCATGTTCTGGGGCCCGGTCGCCGGCCGGAATCCGTGGAATGCCAACACGCTCGAGTGGACCGCCCCGAGCCCGCCGGGCCACGGCAACTTCGACTATCAGCCGGTCGTCTACCGCGGCCCCTACGAATACTCGGTGCCGGGCGTCGAGAAGGACCACCTGATGCAGACCGATCCCCCGAACGCCGCGGCCGTGGCGGCGGCTGCGGCCGCACATTGAGAAGGGAGTTCTCGCTCGACTTCGTCGACTGCTGCAAGCTCGGCCGTTGAGAGCCGGCTTCGGGACCGCCCGCGATGAGCGGAATCTCCATGGCTCGTCGAGCGTCTGCCAGTCCCTTCGCCTGCCCTCGCGTGGTCCCCGTCGCCGTGCATAGTGTTCCGTTCAGCATGAAACCCGCCGCCTTCAATCCGACGCATCTCGTCGCCTGCCTGCTGGTGGGCGTGACGGCGGTGCTGCTGTCGTTCGGGGCGCTCGTGACGACGTACGAGGCGGCGATGGCGGTGCCCGACTGGCCGGCAACCTACGGGCACAACATGTTCCTGTTTCCCATGGCGGAGTGGCTGCACGGTCCGTGGGACCTGTTTCTGGAGCACGGCCACCGGCTGCTCGGGGCCCTGGCGGGCATCGTCAGCCTGGTGCTCGCGGCCGTGGCCTGGCGCACCGACACGCGGCCGGCCGTCCGCTGGCTGACGGTGGCCGCCGTGGCGCTGGTGGTGCTGCAGGGCTGTCTCGGGGGTGCCCGCGTGCTGCTGGACGACAAGACGATCGCCAAGGTGCACGCCTGCACGGGGCCGCTGTTCTTCGCCGTCGCCGTCGCGATCGCCACGCTCTCCCGCAGGCCCGCGGACACGGCCCAGGTGGGCGTCGCGCGGGTGCCGGTCGCGCTGCTCGTCGCGGCCTACTTCCAGCTCGTCGCCGGGGCCCAGCTGCGGCACCTCGACGCGGCCGTCGACCCGGCCACCTTCCGCGGGCTCGTGGCGCTGCACATCCTGGGGGCCGTCGCCGTGACGGTGCTCGCGGTGGTCGGCGCCGTGCTCCTGACCGAGCGGGGATCGCCGGCGGCGCGGCTCTGGTCGCGGGTCGTCGTGGCCCTCGTGTGCGTGCAGATGCTGCTCGGCGCGGCCGCCTGGGTGGCGAACTGGGGAGTGCCGTCGGCGCTGGTTTCGGAGTCGTGGCAGTGGAGCGAGCCGCTGCGAGCCCGCAGTGTGTGGAGCGCCGGCGTGGTCACCGGCCACGTGGTGCTCGGGATGCTGATCCTCGCCGCCGCCGTCGTCCTCGCCATCAAGGCGGGGGCCGTCGGCACCGCGGCGGCCGGGGAACGCGACGCCCACCTCCTGCCCGGGAGGGTGTTCGCATGACGCCTTCGGCCTGCAGCGACGCGGTCGTGGTGCCCGGATTTCCGGGTCCCGCTTCGCTGGCCGAGTCCCGGGCCGCCTCCTGGCCTGCCGACCTCTCGAGCCTCTGCCGACCGCGGATCGCGGTGATGGAACTGGCCACGGTCGCCGCCGCCCTGTGGCTCACGGGTGGCCGCCCCGAGAGTCCGCTGGCGGTGGCGCTGCTGTTGGTCGGCACCGCCCTGGTGGCCGCCAGTTCGAGCGTCGCCAACCAGATCCTCGAGCGAGACACCGACGGGGCGATGCCCCGCACCGCGTCGCGGCCGATCGCGGCGGGGCGGCTCGCGGTTCGCGATGCATGGTGGCTCGCGGCCGGAACCCTCGCGCTGGGTTGCCTGGCCATGACCTCGGCCGCCGACTGGCGGCCGACGGCTGCGGCCGTCGCCACCTGGCTGCTCTACGTGCTCGCCTACACGCCGCTCAAGCGGACGACGCCGCTGAACACCGCCGTGGGCGCCGTCGCCGGGGCGCTGCCGGTGGCGATCGGCTGGCTCGCCGCCGGCGGCCCGGAGCGGCTCGCCGCCGGCGACGCGCGGGGCACGCTCGCCGCAGCCGCCCTGGCCACGGTCCTGTATCTCTGGCAGTTCCCGCACTTCATGGCGATCGCCTGGCTCTACCGGCGGCAGTACGAGGCTGCCGGGCTGAAGATGCTCACGGTGGTCGATCCCTCGGGCCTGCGTGCGGCCGGCCAATCGCTGGCGGCGTCGCTGGCCATGGTTCCCGCGAGCCTCGTGCTGGCCGTGCCCTCTGGCAGCGTCCGGCTGTTCTTCGTGGCAGCCGTGGCATCGGTCGTCTACGTCGGCTTCGCCGTCCGGTTCGCCGTCCGGCGAGACGACGCCTCGGCTCGCGGACTTCTGCTCACGTCCCTCGGCTCCCTGCTCGGCCTCCTCGTCGCGACGGTCGCGTTCGGCAGGCCAATCTGATCCATTCACAGCCCGTAGAGTCCGCCATGCACGCCCACGCCGCCTCCATCTCGTCCTCCGACCACGGTCATGCCGGTCATGGTAGCCATGGCGACCACCACGGTCACATCACGCTCCAGTACCAGCCCGGCCTGCCGCTCTCCCGCGGCAAGCTGATCATGTGGCTGTTCCTGTCGACGGAGATCATGTTCTTCGCCGCGCTCCTCGGCAGCTACGTGGTGCTCCGCTTCGGCGCGGCCATCTGGCCCAAGCCGCACCACGTGCACCTCTCGGAGCCGATCGGGGCCTTCAATACCTTCGTGCTGATCTGCTCGAGCGTGACGATCGTGCTGGCCCTCGAGGCCGCGCGGGCCAACAAGGCGAGCCTGGCGAAGATCTGGATGCTGCTCACGCTGCTGCTCGGGTCGTTGTTCCTGGGCATCAAGGGCTACGAATACGCGGCCAAGTTCTCGCACGGCATCTATCCGGCCATGCCCCACAGCCGGATCTATGAGCGGCCCGACCTCTACTACGGCTCGGCCGTGCGGGCGCGGCTCGACGAACTCCGCAAACTGCCGGTCGCCCTGGTGCCGGCGGCCCTCCGCGATCCGGCCGACGCGGAGGCCAAGGCCGGCGACACGGTCGATGTTCTCAAGCGGCTCGACGAGGTCGCCGCCGACCGGCTCTCCGCCGAGCAACAGGCCGCCCGCGGCCGCCTGCAGCAGGTCCAGAAGATCGTCATCAGCCCCGAGCAGCAGGCCTTCGACATGGCCGTCGTCGCCGATCAGGTGATGCCGCTGCCCGCCGAGGGAGCCGACCATGGGGGCGGCCACGGGGCGCACGGCCTCAACGACGCCTTCCCGTGGCTCCGGCTGCCGACCGTGATCCCCGGGGGCAACATGTGGGCCAGCACCTACTTCCTGCTCACCGGCTTCCACGCGATCCATGTGGGCGTGGGGCTGCTGGTGTTCGCGATCATGCTCACCTGGACGCTCAACGCGAAGCGGGCCGGCGCGATCGAGAACATCGGGCTCTACTGGCACTTCGTCGACCTCGTGTGGATCTTCCTGTTCCCGCTCCTGTACCTGTTTTGAGGCAGCCCATGTCCGACCACGACCCGCACGCCCACGGCCCCGTCACCCGCCCCGGCGCCTCCGCCGACGAGACGCTCCAGCACGCGCTGCACGAGGCGCACGGCGACCACCACGCCCACGGCGGCCTCGGCAAGTACGTGCTCGTCTTCCTGGCCCTCTGCGGCCTGACGACGATGTCGTTCCTGACCTACTCGCCCGCCTGGCCCTGGCGCGACCAGCCACAGGTCGGCTGGACCTTCATGATGGCGGTGTCGTGCACCAAGGCGATGCTGGTGATCCTGTTCTTCATGCACGTCTGGTGGGAGGCGAACTGGAAGTACGTGCTCACCATCCCCGCGGCCATGATGGCCCTGTTCCTGGGGATCATGCTGATCCCCGACGTCGGGCTGCGGAACCGCATGGTGTCGCAGGAGCGGGCCCTGCACATGGCCCGTGACTCCGACCTGAAGACGCTCCAGAGGGCGTCGGCCGAAAGCCCCTTCGCCGAGGCGGCGCACTGATCGCACCACGCATGAACGGCCCTCGCCCTCGGTGCCGCATCTGGATCGGGTGTCTCGTGATCGGGACGCTGGTGGGCTGCAGCCGACCCGGGGCCGTCGTCGAGCCGACGGCAGAGCGTCCGGTGCCGGTGGTGGGCGCCGTGAAGGACGAGGAGGTCGAGGTGCCGAACCTCGCCGACGTGCCCTTCACGCTGCGTGACCAGTCCGGCGCCGAGGTCACGGCGGAGGATCTCCGAGGCCGCGTGGTGCTGGGGGCGATCTTCTTCGCCAACTGCCCAGGCCCGTGCTTCCGGGAGAACCAGGCGATCGCCGACCTCCTCCGCCGGATCGACGATCCGGCGCTGCTGGTGGTGAGCCTGACCTGCGATCCGGCCAACGACACGCCCGAGGTGCTCGCCTCCTACGCGGCGCGATTCGACGCCGATCCCCGCCGCTGGAAGTTCCTCACCGGCGACCTGAAGGTCATCGAGCAGGTCGGGCAGAAGGTGTTCCGCCTGCCGGTGGAACTCGGCGTGCACTCGGAGCGCGGCGTCGTCTTCGACCGGAGCGGCCGGCTGCGGGGCGGCTACCACCTGCTCGACGCCGACAAGGTGAACCGGCTCGAGCAGCTGCTCCGCGAGGTGCTCGCGGAGAGTGCCGCGACGGCCGACCCGGGAATCGTGCCATGATCATTGCCCTCGCCGTCGGGGCCGTCGCCGCCGGAGTGCATCCGCTGGCCACGACCAACGCCGTGCTCAACACGGTGGCCACGGTGCTGCTGGTGGCGGGCTGGATCCTGATCCGCCGGGGTCATGTGGCCGCCCATCGGGCGACCATGGTGGCGGCGTTCGTCACCTCGGCGGTGTTCCTCGCCTGCTACCTCACGTACCACTCCCTCGTGGGCCACGTGCCGTTCCGGGGGCAGGGGGCGATCCGCCCCGTGTACTTCGCGATCCTGATCTCCCACATCCTGCTGGCGGTGGCCGTGCCGGTGCTCGCCCTGCGGATGTTCTTCCTGGCCTGGCGAGGCCGGTTCGACGCCCATCGCCGCCTGGGCAGGATCACGCTGCCGATCTGGCTCTATGTCTCGGTGACGGGCGTGGTCATCTACCTGATGCTCTACCACTGGTTCCCCGGAGCCTGACGGGGCGCCTACAATGCCGTCGGAGGATTCATCCGTGATCCGCAGGCTGTCCACGCTCGCTCCGCTGATCGTCGTGCTGGCGGTGCTCGTCTGCGGCGAGGTGCTCGCCTGTCCGACCTGCAAGGATGCGGTGAACACGTCGGATCCGGACGGCCTCAACGTCGCCCGCGGCTACTTCTACAGCATCCTCCTGATGCTCGCGATGCCGTTCACGCTCGTGGCGTCGTTCGGAGCCTATGTGTGGCGCGAGACACGCCGGCAGAAGGCCGGCTCCGCGCACGCGGACGACCAATCGCGGATCGAGGCGTGAGCGGCGGCGGCGGTTCCGTGGATCGCGATTCTTCGGCGGCCGCACGCCCGCGAAACTTCCTCGCCCCGCCGGACCGCCGTCGGCTCTTCTGGTCGGTGATGCCGGCGGCGGCCGCAATCGTCCTGGGCCTGGGGTGGATCGAGCGGACCTGGTTCGCCGCACCGCAGCGGCCGATCGCGGACGAGGTCGACACGCGGCTCGACGCCGTGGCTGGACCGCCCCCCGCCGGCGACGAGATCGTGATCGAGCCCGAGGGGCTGCCCCTCGACGCCCCGCCGGCCGCGGCGCTGTCGGCCTCGCGGGAAGCGCTGGCCCGCGTCCGCGACGCCACCTTCTTCCGCGCTGCCGACGAGGAGGCCTGGTTCCAGACCTGGAACACGCTCCGCGCCGCCGGCCTCGCGGCGTTCCGCCGCGCCGGGCCGCAGCCTGTGGCCTTCCGCGAGCTGTTCGGGCAGCCGCGGTCGTTTCGTGGCCGCCTCGTCGCCATGCGGGGCACGCTCCACCGCCTGGAAGAGTTGCCGGCCCCGGCCAACGACCACGGGGTCGAACGCTACTGGCAGGGCTGGCTCGAGCCCGAGGGAGGGCCGTCGTCGCCGGTGGTGGTGCAGGCCCTGCGGCTTCCGGCCGGCATGCCGACGGGCCTGTCGATCGACGAGCCCGTGGAGGTGATCGGCTATTTTTTCAAGAACTACGCCTACAATGCGGCCGACACGATCCGGGTCGCGCCGGTGATCATGGCGGTCGAGCCGATCCGTCGGCCTCGGCCGGTGGCTCCGGCGGGCGGCGGCACGGGCTCGACGGTGCTGACCACGCTGCTGGCCGCGACCCTCGTGTCGTTGATCGGGGCGGCGTGGGTCGGCTCGCGGGCGACCCGCCGGCCGGTGCCGTCATCGGCCATGGTCGACCTCGATGCGGTGCTGTCGGTCGGCGCCGCGGCCGGCGAGGCGACCAAGACGACGGAGGCGTGAGCATGGCGGCACGACGCACGGCAGGGGAGGCGAGCGGCGTCGTGGCGGCGGCGCAGGCTCTCTGCCTCGGGTGGGCCTGCGCGGTCGCACCGGCCAGCCCGGCGCCGGCGGCCGAAGACCCCGTGGCGACGCTCCGCGAGTTTCTCACGACGAAGGGAATCGACGCTCCCGCGCGGGCGGCGCTGGCCGCCGGCGCTCCGTGGGGCGATGCCGAGGAGGAGACGCTCGTCCGGGTGCTCGCGCGGCTCCCGGCCCCCGACACGCTCGTGGCGGCCTGGCGGCGCGAGGCGGAGCCGCTGGCGGAGCATGGCTTGATCGTCGACGACCGACTCGTTCTCGTCGAGGGGCGGGCCACGTTCGTCGCCCCGCTGCAGCTCTCCGCCGAGGCCGCCGTCCGCGCCGGCCGTCCCGCCTTCGACGTCGTCCGGATCGTGGATGGCGGCGACGTCGTGATCGACGTGGTCGTGCCCCAGGCCCCGCGGAAGTGGGCCCGCTGGCAGCCGCTGGACGAGCCCGCCACGGTCCTCGGCCTGCCGCTCGCGGCCGCCGCCGGCCCCATGCCCCGCGACGACGCTCCCGATCACCGCTGGCCCGACGCCGCGGCGGAGTTCGTGGTGGCGGCCACGGACGTGGCGTGGCGGCCCGCGGGCCTGTTCGGCCAACTGGGCATGAACTTCGCGCTCTTCGACGGCGTCGTCGACGACCGCAAGCTCGAGGCGGGCGATGCGGCGGCCTTCTGGGCAGCGCTGGCAGCGGTCCGCGGGGTCTCTCCCGCGGAGGTCGCCCGCGCCGCGGGGGCCGCGACCGACATCGTGCCGCTGATCGATCCCCAGCGCGACTGGTTTGCCATGCACCGCGGCGCCCCGGTCCTGATCGACGGCGTGGCGCGGCGGGCGACCCGGATCGCCATCGACGACCCGCTCCGCCGCGAGCAGGTGGCCGCCGATCACTACTGGGAACTGGAGGTGTTCGTCGACACCCCCCCGCTCAGCGTCGATGGCCACGTCCAGGACCGCTACCCGGTCGTCTGCTGCGTGCGGGAACTCCCCGCCGGCATGCCGGCCGGCGAGACGATCAGCGAGCGGGTGCGGGTCCCCGGATTCGCGTTCAAGCGGTACCGCTACCCACTGTCGGAAGTGCTGGTCGACGGCGTGCAGGAGCTGCCCGCGGGCACCAGCCGCGCGGTGCCGCTGGTCGTGGCGCCGCGGGCCGAATGGCTCGTGCCGCAGTCACCCCGGGGGCTCTCCGCCGGCCTGTTCTGGGTGTTCTCCGGCATCATCGCCACCGTCGCCGCCCTGCTGGCAGCCAACGGCTTCGCCATGGCCCGCGACGCCCGCCGCTCGGCGCGGCTACGGCGCGACGCGCTGCCCGAGAGGATCGACCTGCCGTCCGAGTGACTGGCGTCCCCCTTCCCGGCCTCCGCGACACCTTTCAAGATATCGGTCCCACCCGGCTGCCGCGCCAGCCCCATCCCGCCATCCCCGGAGCCCCGCCATGCGACGAGCGAAGATCGCGATCATTGGAGCCGGCAACGTCGGCGCCACCACCGCCCACTGGTGTGCCGCCGCCGAACTCGGCGACATCGTCCTGCTCGACATTCCCGCCACGGAGGGCATGCCCGCCGGCAAGGCGCTGGATCTCTTCGAGGCCTCACCGATCGTCGGCTTCGACGCCCGCGTCGTGGGCACGACCGACTGGGCCGACACGGCGGGCAGCGACGTCGTGGTGGTGACGGCGGGCATCGCCCGCAAGCCGGGCATGAGCCGCGACGACCTGCTCTCCACGAATGCGAAGATCGTCGGGGACGTCGCCGCGAAGATCCGCGAGACGAGCCCGGCGGCGGTCGTGATCGTGGTTTCCAACCCGCTCGATGCGATGGTCCAGCGGACCTTCCAGGTGACCGGCTTCCCGGCGGCCCGCGTCATCGGCCAGGCCGGGATCCTCGACACGGCCCGCTACCGCTCGTTCCTCGCCCTGGAGCTCGGCGTGAGCGTCGAGGACATCTCGGCGATGCTGCTCGGCGGCCACGGCGACACGATGGTCCCGATCCCGAGCTGCACGAGCGTCGGAGGCATACCGGTCACGCAGCTGGTGTCGGCCGAGCGGCTCGAGAAGATCGTCGACCGGGCCCGCAACGGCGGCGCCGAGATCGTGTCGCTGCTCAAGACGGGCAGCGCCTACTACGCCCCCGCGGCGGCGACGGCGCAGATGGTCGAGGCGGTGGTCCGCGACAAGAAGCGGCTCGTGCCCTGCGCGGCCTACTGCGACAGCGAGTACGGCGTCGGCGGCTACTTCGTCGGCGTCCCGGTGGTGCTCGGCAGCGGCGGCGTGGAACGGATCGTCGAGCTCCACCTCCTGCCTCCGGAGCGGGCGGCCCTGGACAAGAGCATCGCGGCTGTCAAGGAGCTCGTCGCCGCGATGAACCGCCTCACGGCCGCCTCCTGACCATCGGGCGGCCTCGCCGGCCTTGCGTGGCTTTCCCTGCTTTCCAGGGCGGGGCGGCGGAGGACGGCTGGCGTTGCTCCCGCGCGGAGGCCTCGGATAGAACCCGCCGTCCCGCGAACCAGCCTTCGAGGAATCCCCCATGAGCGGCCGACCTGCGAACCGATCCTCCCGGCGCTCCGTCCGGAGGGTCGCGCCGCCGATCCGGGTGCATGAGTTGGCCGACTGGACCGCGGGCATGCCGGTGTTCGTGCCGCAGGGCTACGAGCCCGCCTACGACTATCCGCTGCTCGTCTGGCTCGGCGACCCGCTGGCCGCCCCGGTCGACCTCGCCCGCGTGATGCCCCGCGTGAGCCTGCGGAACTTCGTGGCCGTGCGGGCGACCGGCGGTGCGGCCGCCGCCTGGCAGGCAGTCGACCGCGTGTCGGGGCGGCTGAGCATCCATCCGCGACGCGTCTGGCTGGTGGGCGCGGGGGCCGCCGGAACCGAGGCCTTCCGCATCGCCTGCCGCCATCCCGAGTCGTTCGCCGGCGTGGTCTCCCTGGGCGGTTCGTTCCCGCTCGACGAATCGCTGTTCGCGCGGATCGACGCGATCCGCCGCCTCCCGATGCTTCACTGCTGCACCGCGGCCGACGTGGCCGCCGCCGCAGACCGGACGGACCGCACGCTCCGCCTGTTCCATGCCGCGGGGGCGATGCTCGCGATGCGGATCTACCCGGGCACCACGCCGCTGTCCCGCACCGTACTCGCCGACGTGAACCGCTGGCTCATGGAAGAGACCTGCGGCTCCCGCGTCGATCAGCGGACCGTCGTCGCCGGCTAGGAGCCGCCGTCCCACCGTTTCGCCATCGCTTTCGGGAAAGGATTCCCATGCGTCATGCGCCTGCCGACCACGCCCCGGACTCCGAGCCGCGGATCCTGCCCCTGGTGCCTCCGGCGGGCCTGCGGGTCCGCGACCTGATCGAATCGATCGTGGCCGACCGGCCGGCACCGGCCGCGGTCCGGCTGGCCCTCGACGTGCCCGCCGACACCCGCGTGACCGCCGACGCGGCGGCCTTCCGCGCCGCCGTGGAGCGACTGGTCGCCTCCGCCTTCGTGGCCGCGACGGCCGTCACGCCCGGCGACGGCCCGCCGCTCCACGAGGTCGTGGTCACCGCGATCGACGGGCCGGACGCCTTCGAACTCGAGATCGCCGACTCCGGCCCCTCGGGCTCGTTCGATGCCCGCTGCCCCGCCGCCGTGCGCGAACTCGTCGACCGCTGCGGCGGCACGCTGGGCGTGGCCGACTGCGCTGAAGGCGGCACGGCCGTCACCATCCGACTCCCGCGGCGGGCCGTCCGCCGGCAGGCCGCCTGAACCACCGTCCGCTTCCTCCTCCGCCCCCAGAGCACCCGTGATGGACTCGTCCTCCCCGCCGCGGCGTCCGCTGTTCGCCGGCCCCGCCCAGGTCGTCGCGCTCGGCCTCGTCGCCGCGTCGATCGGCTGGGCGGCCTGGCTGCTGCGCGACCGGCCGACGAGCGAGGAGGTGGAACTCCTGCCGGGCACGACCCTGCCGTCGTCGGAACTGGCGATCGTCGAGGCCGCCTTCGACCGGGCCCAGCTGACGGGCCACCGCACCGAGGACGGGCGGGTCTGGGTGTCGCGGTCGCGACAGAGCGCCTACATGCGGGCGCTGGTCGATGCCGAGGCACTGCCGCGGGAGTTCGGCAGCAGCCTCCGGCGGGCGCTCGAGAAGAACAGCCCGTGGCAGAGCCGCGCGGCCCAGGAAGAGCTGCTCCGCGTGGCCCTGCAGGAGGAACTCGCCCACGTGATCTGCTCCATGCCGGGCATCGAGCGGGCTGCCGTGCTCTACGACGTCGAGGATCGCCACGGCTTCGACGGCGGCCTCGCCGACGGACCCGAGCGGACCGCGAGCGTCAACGTCCGCACCCAGCCGGACGTGGAACTCGAGCCGGCGCGGGTGCAGGCGATCCGCGTGCTCGTCGCCTCGTCGATCGCCGGCCTCTCCGCCGACCGCGTGGCCGTCACCGACCTCCGTAGCGGCCGGGTGCACGCCGGCCCCCTGGCCGACTCCCCCGCCGCCGAAGCCGGCGCGGCGGGCGATCCGGCGCTGGCCCGGCGGATGGCACTGGAGCGGCACCTGGCCGCCAAGGTCCGCCAGGCGGTGTCGTTCGTGAAGGGTGCCGTCGTCGACGTGACGGTCGCAGCGACCGCCTCTCCGAATCCGGTCGCCGCCCCCGTCGAGTCGCAGCCCGAGGCCGCCGCCAACACCCCCGCCGAGGTCGGCCCACCGGCAACGCCCGAGCAGGCGGCCGCCCCGGGCGACGGGCACGACGCGATCGTGGTGTCGTTGGCGGTGCCCGAAACCTGGTTCGACGTCGCCCTGCAGTCCGGCCGCGACCGCGAGCCGACTGCGAAGGCCGCCGATGCGGCCCGGCACGAAGAGGAACGGCTGCGGAGCCACGTCCTCCAGTCGCTGCCTCCGGCCACCCACGGGGAGGAGCGGCGGGTCGTGATCACGAGGTTCCCCGTCGCCCAGCCGCGCCCACAGGCCACGGCGCGGGCGGCTGCCGCGGGATCGGCGCCCGCTCCGGCAGCCCCAGCGCCGGCGGCGGGCGGCAAGGCTCCGGCCGGCGACGGCAAACCCCGGACACTCGGCGCCTATGTCGACGTCACGCTGCAGGCGGTTTCGGACGGCCGGTTCGGCGACATTCCCCGAGAAGCCTGGATGGTGATCACGGCCAAGTGCTCCGCCCTGCTCGCCTACCTGCTCTACCGCAGCGGCCACGGCCGGGCGTCGGCGGGGCCGGAGGGTGCGCCGACGCGGATCCACACGCGGCGGATCGACTGGTCGGATGCGGACGACGAAAGCCCCGCGCGGGATTCCCGCGGCGGCTCCCGCCGCATGGCTGCCTGAGGCACTCCAGCATGGCCAGCACCGTGTTCGTCCGCGTCGCGGTCCTGCTCGCCGCCTCGCTCCAGGTGCGGGCCGACGAGCCGCCGGTGGCGCCGTCCCCCGAAGCGGGCTTCGGCGCCGCGGGCGTGGTGGCGGTGGCTCATCAGGAGGCGGATTCCCGGCAGCACGTCGCCGGCGCCCACGAGTCCAAGCCGGCCGCAGTGCTCGGTCCGATCGCGCTGCCGCCGTCGACCCCGGCAGCGGGCGGCCCCGCTGCTCCGCCGCGGCCGCTCCCCGACTGGCGGCTGCTGGCCGCGCTCGGCGGCGCCTTCGCGGCCATGGCGGCGTATCGCGTCCTCGGCGGCCGGCGGTCGACCCCGCTGCCGCCCGACGTGTTCGAACTGCTCGGCGAGGCGTCGCTCGGCGGCCAGCACTCGGTTCGTGTCGTCCGCTTCGGCCCGCGGACACTCCTCGTCGCCGTGTCCTCGTCGGGGGCCCGCACGCTCGCCGAACTCGTCGATCCCCAGGCCACCGAGCGGATCGTCGCCGCCTGCCAGGGCGGCCCGGCGCGGAACCTCGGCCGGCCGCGGAAGGCCGCGTCGCAGGATGCCGCCGCGGAGGCGCGCTCGTGATGTGCCGCCCGTGCCTGCACTTCTCCTGGATCGCGCTGGCGCTGGCGGTCGGCGTGGCGACCGTCGCCGCAGACGACCTGCAGCCCGTGCGCCCCGGATCCACGTCCGACGTCGCCGAGGGCGCGGCCCTGGCGGCCTCGACGGTCCGGCCGGCCGCGGCGCCGCTCTCTGCGGCGTGGCCCGGCTCCCTCTCGGCCGCGACGCTCGAGTCGCTGCTCCCCTCGCTGTTGATGTTCGGCGTGGTGAGCCTCGCCCCGGCGGTGCTGCTGATGACCACCTGCTTCGTGCGGATGTCGGTCGTGCTGGCCCTCGTCCGGCAGGGGCTCGGAGCGCCGCAGATTCCCTCGAACCAGGTGGTTGCCTCGCTGGCGATCTTTCTCTCGGCGCTGGTGATGTGGCCGGTCTGGACGCAGGCCTGGCGCGAGGGCATGGAGCCCTTCCGCCGCGGTGAGGTCGGGGCGGTCGAGGCCCTCGATCGCGGCTCGCTGCCGGTGCGCCGCTGGATGGCCTCCCAGATCGAGCAGGCCGGAAATCGCGACACCATGCTCCTCTTCCTGGCCCGCCACCCGGCCGGCCGGACGCAGCCGGCGACCTACGACGACGTCCCGGTCGAGGCCTTGCTGCCGGCGTTTCTCGTCAGCGAACTCGAGACCGCCTTCACGATCGGCTTCCGGATGCTGCTGCCGTTCCTGGTGCTCGACCTGCTCGTCGCCACGCTGGTGGTGGCCACGGGCCTGGTGATGCTGCCGCCGTCGCTGGTGTCGTTGCCGCTGAAGCTGCTCGTGTTCGTCGCCGCCGACGGCTGGACGCTCGTGGTCCGCACGCTCCTCGACGGCGTCCAGTCGCTGCCCACCTGACCCCGGAGCGCATGCCGTGACGGAGCAGGAACTCGTCGAACTGGTGCGGCACGCAGCCGTCGCGGGCTTCGTCGTGCTCCTGCCCACGCTGGCCGCCGGCCTCGTCGTCGGCCTGGTGACGGGCCTCGTGCAGGCGGCCAGCGGCGTGCACGAGCCGATCGTGGGGTTCGTGCCGAAGGTCGTCGCCATGGCGGCGGCGGTGGTCGTGTCGCTGCCGTGGATGGTCGAGCGGCTGGCCGAACTCGTGCGGGAGACGGCGGCCGGCCCGTGAGCCGCCGACCGGTGTTCGCAGGCGTGCAGGAGTCGACGATGGATTGGTTTTGGGCGGCCGTCGCGAGACCCGACCAGGCGGTCGTGGCCGCCGGCGTGGTCGCGCGGCTCGCCGCCGCCATCGCCGTCGGCGGCCTGCCGGTGACGGCGGCGACGAGCCTGCCGGTGAAACTGGCCTGCGTGTTCGGACTGTCCGTCGCGGCCTGGCCGGCGGCATCCGGCGCAGCGGTCACCGCGGAGCCGACCGCGATCGTCAGGGTCGTTGCCGGCGAGGCCGTGGTGGGGCTCGCGCTCGGGATGGCGGTGGCCGCGGTGCTCGCCGCGGCGGCCTGGGCGGGCTCCGTGCTGGGCAGCGTCAGCGGGCTCTCCTGGGCCGACGACTTCGCGCCCGAGGGCGATGCGCAGGCTGCGGGCGTCGCCCGCCTGGCCTGGTGGCTCGGCCTGATGGGGTTCCTCGCGGCCGGCGGTCACGTGGCCCTGGTCGCCGGGCTCATCGACACCTTCCACGCGCTGCCCGTGGGTGCCGTGTCTGCGGCCGGTGGCGGCTTCGCGCCGCTGCTGCCGCTGGTCGCCGCCGCGCCGGCGACGGGGCTCTCGCTGGCCCTGCTGCTCGCGGGACCGGCGCTCGCGGCGGTGCTCGCCTTCCACGTCGCCGCGGCGATCGCGGTGCGGGTCGGCCGCGTCGATCCCGGCCAGGGCCTGCTCCAGTCGCTCGCGTCGCTCGTGCTGCTGACGGCGGTCTGCGTCGCCGCCGACTCCTGGATCGGCGGCTACGCGGCCCTCGTCGGCGCACCCGTGGAGCGGTGCCTCGACGTCGCCCGACCGTGACGTTCCCCTGCCGGACCCCGGAAGTGCCGCTCGATGGCCGACGACTCCGATCGCGTGATTCCGGCGACGCCACGGCGGCGCGAGGCGGCCCGCCGCGAGGGGCTGATGCCCACCGCCGCGCTGCCCGCCTGGGTGGCGACCGTCGCCACGACGGTGATCCTCGTGCCCATCTGGGCGACGGCCACCCTCGAGGCGGCCACGGCAGTCGTCCGTGAGACCATCGTCGCGGCGGGCCGCGGCTCCGCCGGGGGCGTGCTGGCCGCGTCGTCGTTCATCGGCGTCGCCCTGCCCACGATCGCGGTCGTGCTCGCGGCGGCCGGGGTCGGCCTCGCCGTGCGGCTGGCCGTCGACGGCTTCTCCTGGCAGCCGGGCCGCGTCGTGCCGGCATATCGACGGATCGATCCCGTGGCGGGCCTCGCCCGCGTGCTGTCCTTCCGCACATTCGCCTCGGCGTGCGGGGCCGGGCTCGGCCTGGTGGCGATCGCCACCGCCGCGGCCTTCGTGATCCGGCCACCGCTGGCCGGCGGAGATCCGACGGCCGCGCTGGCGGCGGCCTGGCGGGGCGTCGCCTGGCTGCTCGTCGCCGCCGCGCTGGTGGCCGTGGTCTCCTGGCTCTCGGCCCGCCGCAGGTTCGAGAAACGCATCCGGATGACGCCCGAGGAGTTCGCCGACGAGGCCCGCAGCCCACAGGCCGATCCGAAGGTCCGGCTGCTGCAGCAGCACGGCCGCCGTCAGCCGACGGCGGGAGCGGCATAGCCGTAGCGGTCGAGGAACCCCCGGCAGCGGGTCGCGATCTCGGCCACGAGCCGCGGATCGTGCCGGTAGCTGTTGGTGCGGTACTTCCGCATGGCCGCCGCCTGCCGCTCGAGCGCCGGCCGGAGGCGGTCGAACTCACCGAGGCCGAGTCGCTCGTAGGCCTCCGCGAGCGTCGCCACCGGGTCGGCCACGAGCTGCTCGTAGCGGACCTCGAACAGCCTGCCGGGCGCGAGCATCGCCCGGTCCCGCTCGAAGGCCGCGTGCATCTCCGCGAACGCCGCAAACACGTACCGCTCGAGGGATTCCCCCCGGTCGACCTGGAGCGACTGCACGTCGTGCAGCGACCTCCAGAGCCGGAGCGTCGACGGGATCACCACGAACGGGTCGCGGACGACGTGCAGGAACCGCGACTCCGGAAACATCTCCGCGAGCACGCCGAGCCGGGCCGTGTGGGGCGGACTCTTGAGGACCGGACGCCGCGGGTCGCGGACGGCGAGCATCTGCAGGAACCGCCGCAGCGACCGCTTCCAGCGTTCGACCTCCGCCGCCGGCAGGGTCGTCAGGTCGAGGGCCTCGGGGTGGTCGGGGCTGCTGAAGGGAAATGCGATCCGGCGGTAGCAGGAGGGGGCCCCCAGGTTCATCAGGGCGAACTCGTCCTCCTGCGGGCGATCCCAGCCGGCTGCCACGTCGTCCATCGGCCGCTTCGCAGGGATCATCCAGGAGAGCGCGCGTGTGAGCACGTCCTCGGTGAGGAGGAAGTGGCCCGGGGCGAAGCACTCGTAGGTGTTGGGGCAGCAGAAGCGGTCGTCGAGCATCGCCAGTTCGTGCAGCAGCGTGGTCCCACTTCGCCAGTGCCCGACGATGAACAGCGGGGGCGGCGTCTCCGGCGGCCGGCGGAGCTGGCGGCGATAGCGGGCGTCGGACAGGGGGCCGAGCATCGAGTTCAGGCCCGACATCAGCGAGACGGTCGTGGCCAGGCCGAGCTTCGTCAGGCCGATGCGGCCGCCGTGTTCGCGGACGAGGGTGAACCAGATGCCGGCCGGCATGCCGTGCCAGAATCGCGGGCTCCACCACGGGTAGGCATGAAACTCCCGCGTGGCTGGCCGAGCGGAGGGGGCCTGCGGGTCGGACACGGCGCGTGCTTTCGGGATGGGCGGACGGGGTGGCCGGTCGATGGGCTCCCGGAGGGCCTCATGGTAGCCGACGGGTTCTCAGCGGCGCGTCGCGGACTCGGTCTCGGCAATCCGGCGCGCGGTCGCCGCCGTGTCCAGGACGTCGTCGATCGCCTCGGCCAGGGATCCGATCGCCGAGGAGCCGGTCCGGCGAAACGTCTCCTCGCCGGCGGCGTCGAGCAGGATCACGGTCGGGAAGGCCCGCACCCCGTACCGGGCGCAGGTTTCCCGGTCGCGGTCGGCGTCCACCGCGACGCACACGCAGCGGCGGGCCCGGGCCACGATCCGGGGATCTCCCTCCGCGGCGGAGAGCAGGTCGCCGCTCCAGCGGCACCAGGCGGCGCGGAACACGAGCAGGGTCGGCTTGCCGGTCTCGGCCGCCCGACGCACGGCTGCGTCGAAGCCCTCCTCGTAGTCGATGGCGGCGGCTGCCGGCGGCTGCGCGGGTGAGCCGCCGATCAGCCCGGCCCGCGACTCGTCCGCCGTGGTCGCCCACCAGGCTGCATCGCCCTTGCCCACGGCCCGCTCGTCGCGCACGCTGCAGCCCGCCAAGGCCAGTCCGCCGGCCAGCAGCGCCGCCGCGCAGGCGGGGCGGCGGGAGCGGGGGATGGGAAGTGCGTCGCGCACGGGCGGAAGCCTCCGGGACCGCGGGTAGGTAGGTGCGGGCGGTCGCGGTCACAAGCCCGTCGTGCGGCCGGCCGCGGCAAGCGCGGCAAGCGCGGCGGTCGGCGGCGACGGGGCAGGTGCCGTGGCCCGGCCTGTCGCGACGGCGGCTGGGTCGCTACCGTCCCGGCCCTCTCCCGGGCCCAGTGCTTGATCCGGCCCCCCTTCACGAACGTGGCCTTCTGGATCGTCGCGATCGCGATCGCGACGAGCGGTTCGGGGTGCAGGCTCGTGCAGCGACGCGGCCCCGTGGCCCCGGAAGTGGCCGAGGCCCGCCGCCTGAGCAACGAGGGCCTCTCGGCCGCCGATCGCAGCGACCTCGTCCGCGCGGAGAGCCTGCTCGAGCGGGCCGTGAAGAGCTGCCCGGTCGACGTCGATGCCCGCCGGCACTACGCGGAGGTGCTCTGGCGCCGCGGCGAGCGGATGGAGGCGGTGGCGCAGGTCAATGAGGCGCTGCGGCTCTCCCCGGCCGACGCGCGGCTGTGTGTCGAAGGGGGCGAGATGTACCTGGAG
The DNA here is from genome assembly GCA_016872925.1 of Planctomycetota bacterium. Lineage (GTDB taxonomy): Bacteria > Planctomycetota > Planctomycetia > Pirellulales > UBA1268 > QWPN01. Next base: position 798 of record VGYR01000005.1, on the reverse strand, counting down.
ATGGGGCTGTTCGGCGATGCCGACCGGCTGGCCCGCGAGGCGGTGCGGCTCGCGCCGCGGTCGGCGGCCGCGTGGCACCTCCGTGGCCGCGTGTCGCTGGCCCGCGGTCAGGCGGAGCCGGCGCTCGCCGACTTCCACCGGGCTCTGGCCATCGACGGCGCCGACCGCGGCGTGCTCATCGACACGGCGGAAGCCTATCGGCGGCTCGACCGGCCGCAGCGGGCGTTGGCGACGCTGGCGATCCTCCGGGAGACGTACGGTCCCGACGAGACGCCGGCCGACGTGCTGATGCTCGAGGCCCTCGCGCAGGAGGCGCTGGACCGTCCCGCCGAGGCCGCGGAGAGCTATCGCGCGGCCATCGCCCGCGGCAACGCGCCAGCGGAGGCAGCGGAACGGCTCGCGGCACTGGAGCAGGCGACCCTCGCCGCCGCCCCGGCCGCGGGCGGCCCGCGTCGCTAGTGTAGCGTCTCACGCAGATGGGACTTTATCGAGAGCCTTCCTCGCCCGGGCGATTTTTTGAAGGATGTCTTCGGCCTTCTTCGTCCAGACGAAGGACGTTGGGTTCGTATTGTGGTGGTCGACGTAGCGACGAATTGCGTCGACCAACTGAGCGACGCTCCTGAACACGCGTTCGTGTAACGTCTCTTCTGTAAATCACCGGTAGGGGCCTGACCGAGTCGAGCGTAGCGAGACGAGGTGCGTTGGGCATGGATGAATGACGGAAGGTGAGAGTCCTTTATGGGGCCTGTTGGAGGCAACCAGAAGCCGGAGGCAGCTGCACGAGGTCGAGGCTGGCAT
>VGYR01000004.1 GCA_016872925.1 Planctomycetota bacterium | reverse complement strand
CCTGACCGTGATCGAAACCTGTCGGATGCAGAAGCGCAGCGTGTTCGCCTACGTCACCGAGGCCGTCGAGGCCCAGATGGCCGGCCGAAAGTCGCCGTCACTGCTCCCCGCCCCGTGAACGGTTACCCGGCGGCAGAGACTCCCTGCTGCACATAGCGAACAGCAAAACAGCGAGCGATCTCGGCGCCAGTGAAGCCGACACAAGTCGGTTGCACCGGCCTCTGGCCGGACAGCATTGTCCGTCCGCTGAGACCGGAACCCAAAGAGCCGGATGTGTGACCCACAAGTCCGGTTCTGAGAGAGGCCCGGGGGCGAAAGCCCCCGGGCCTACCCGACCCGCGCTTCAGGTCCACGCCGCTGGCCCCTGCGGCCAGGTTGCGCAGCCCCTCCGCGAAGATCGCATGGGCGAGCAGCGTGGCGGTGGTGGTGCCGTCGCCGACCACGTCGCCGGTCCGCTCGGCGGCCTCGCGGAGCATCCGCGCGCCGAGGTTCTCCTCGGGGTCTTCGAGCTCGATCTCCTTGACGATCGTGACCCCGTCGTTGCACACCAGAGGCGCGCCCCAGGGCCTGCCGATCAGCACGCACTTGCTGCGCGGCCCGAGCGTGACCCGGACCGCGTCGGCGAGCGTGGCGGCGCCGCGGAGGATCCGCTCGCGGGCCGCGGAGCGGAACAGGATGCGCTTGTGGGGCATGGCACGGCTCCGCGGGCGGCGGCCATGCCGGGCTGGGCGAGCGACGGGCGACCCGTCGTCGGTGGGGAATCCTACGCGGCCGGTCAAGCGCGGCCGGCGAGGATCCGTGCGGCTGAGGGTGCCGGCCCGGCGGGCGTCACTCCACGCCGGTCGTCTTCCGGATGAAGGCCACCTCGGCGGCGGAGAAGGGGGTGCCGTCGCCGTGGAAGATGTCGTGGAACCAGACCGGTGGCGGGCCGTCGTAGGCCTTCTGCCAGGAGTCCCACGGATAGATCGTCTGCGACTTGCCGTCCACGAACCCCCAGCAGTAGGCGGCCACGCGGCGCTGCTTCATGACCGCGAGGTGGGGGTCGAACGTGCTGCCGTTGGGGCGGGCCATGAACTCCGTGCAGAGCAGGGGGCGGCCGTAGGCGGCCAGGTTGTCGATGCACCGCCCGAGCGATCCCGCATCGGCGTAGGTGTGGAAACTGACCACGTCGCTGTGGGCGAGTTGGATCCGCTTGCAGTCGTCGAGTTGCTCGACCCGCTCCGAGTCGCGCCACACCCCCGAGGTGAGCGGCTGAGCCGGCCGCGCCTCGCGGGCCCAGGCGAACGCGTCGGGCAGGAGGGCCTTGACGAGCGCGAGCTTGTTCCTCGGGTCGAGGCCGGGCCGCTTCGCGGCGCCGCCGTCGAGATTGTCGGGCTCGTTCCAGATGTCCCACACGACCACCCGCGGATCGGCGGCGAACCGGCCGACGACGCCCTCGACATAGCCGCGGAGCCGGGCTCGGGCGGCCGGGTCGACGAGCGCGTCGGCCCCGGGGGACTGCACCCAGCCGGAGTTGTGCGTGAAGGGCAGGGGAGCGGGCTGGGCGCCCGGCGCGGGCTTGGGATGCCAGCAGCTGTCGAAGAGCACGAACATCACGCGCATGCCGTGGCGGTCGGCGATCGTTAGGAACTCGTCGCAGCGTCCGAGAAATCCCTCGCGATCCTGCGCCCAGAGAAGATCGTGGAGAAACACCCGCACGGAGGTGAATCCGAGCCCCTCAGCCCAGCCCAGTTCGCGGTCGATCGTGGCGGGGTCGAAGGTCTCGGGCTGGAACATCTCGAGCTGGTTGATCGCCGTGCTCGCGATGTAGTTGCAGCCGACGAGCCACGGCTGCTTCGCCTGCCATTCCCGGGCCTGCTCGGTCGTCCAGCGGCCTGGCGCGTCGGGCACCCGCTCGGCTTCGGCGGCCCGCGTCGGCGCGTCGATGGCGGTCGCGAGGAGGGCCGCCGCCACCACCGCATGCAGCCTGCGAGCACTCGTGGTCGTCATCGTCGTGCGCGCTCCCGGGTTGGATCGACGGCACTGTACCAGACCGCGACGGTAGACTCGTCGCACCATGAAGAAGCCCCGCCCGCGCCGGCCCGGCCCGGCTCCCCATCCGCCCCGTGCCGGTCGCCCGCCGCAGCCGGCGGGCCGCGCGGGGAAGCCCCGCGGCCCCGTCGCCGGCAAGCGGCATCGCGGCCGCGACGAGGAGATGTTTCACGGGCTGCGGGCCTGCGAGGCCATCCTCGCCAGGCGGCCGGCGGCGATCGTGCGGGCGTATCTCACCGAGCCGCGGCGGCGGCAGTTCGCCAAGCTCATCGAGTGGTGCGTCGCCGAGCGGAAGGGCTTTCAGATCGTCGGGGGTGAGAGCCTGGAACGGCTCACCAAGTCGATCCATCACGAGGGGGTGGCGATCCTGGCGACGGCGGTGCCCCGCTGGACGCTCGACGACCTGCTCGCGCACGTCGCGGCGGCCACGCGGCCGGGTCCGCTGGTCTACCTCGACGGCGTGCAGAATCCGCACAACCTCGGCTCGATCCTGCGCACGGCCGCCCACTTCGGGGCGACGGCGATCCTGGGAGCGCAGGGGGAACTGCCGCCGCTCTCGCCGGCCGCGGTCCGCGTGGCCGAGGGTGCCGCGGAGTTCGTGGCGGTCTGCGACCTGGGCGACCCTGTCGGCGACCTCAAGCGGCTGGCGAAGGCCGGGTTCCGGATCGTGGCCACGTCGAGCCATCGCGGCAGGCCGCTCGCCGACACGAGACTCGGCGGCAAGACGGTGATCGTGCTCGGCAGCGAGGGGGAGGGGGTGACGCGGCCGATCGAGGTGCTGGCCCACGAGTGCGGGCAGATCCCCGGGACGGGTGCGGTCGAAAGCCTCAACGTGGGTGTCGCCTGCGGCGTGGCGCTCGCCGAAGCGTGGCGGCAGCGGTCGTGACCGCCTGCGAGGAGCGCGGGTGTTCACCCCGCGTGCTCGATTGCAGTCCCGCGCTGGAGCGCCGGACGCGTGGGGGCGAGGAACCCCACGGGCAGCGGCGTCGTGCCCGTGAGCGCGAGGTCGGCGAGCACCTCACCGATCGCGCTGGCGAACTTGAAGCCGTGGCCCGAGAAGCCGGCGGCGAGCGCGACCTGCGGATGCTCGGGATGCAGGCCGACCACGAAGTGGTGGTCGGGCGACATCGTGTAGAGGCAGACCTCATGGGCGGTGCGGGTGAGGCTCACGCCGGGCAGGTGCTCGGCGGACCAGCCCTCGATCGCAGCCTGCTCCTCCGGATCGATGGCGCGGTCGACCGCGAATGGATCGGCGACCTCCCTCCCTCCGGTGTGCTCGGCCAGCTTGAGGCCCCGGCCGTCGAGCAGCGGAAAGCCGTAGAAGAAGCCGCGCGGGGTGTCGAAGGCATACGTCGGCAGGGCGGTGGCGTCGGCAGCGGTCAGGGAATCGGCGGGCGCGTACCAGTACAGCGACTTCCGCAGCACGGTGAACCGGATCGCCGGCAGCCGCAGCAGGCCGGCGGCCCAGGGCCCGGGGCAGAGCACCAGGCGGCTGCCCGCCACCGTCTCGCGCGAGGTCTCCACGAGCACCGCGTCTCCCTCGACCCGCCAGCCCCGGACGTCGTGCTCGGGCTCGATCACGCCCCCGTGCCGGACGGCGACCTCGGCATGGGCCCGCACGCAGGCCTCGACGGCGAGGTGGCCGGCCGCCGGCTCGAACACGGCGTCCCATGGGTCGGGAATCCGGAATGCCGGCCAGCGGTCCGTCGCCTCACCACCGGACAGCCGCTCGACCTCGAGGCCATGGTCGCGGGCCGACCGCAGCGTGCCGGCGAGCAGCGGCCCGGCGGCCGGGCCCGCGGAGAGCAGGCCGCACTCGGTGAGCAGCGTCGCGGCCGTCTCGCGCTCGAGGTCGCGCCACGACGCGCGGGCCCGCAGCAGGAGCGGCACGTAGTCGGGATGTTCGAAGTAGGCCAGGCGGATGAGCCGCGTCTGGCCGTGCGAGCTGCCCCGGGCATGGCCCGGTGGGAAGCGGTCGAGCGCCAGCACGCTCGCGCCTCGTCGGGCCAGATGGGCGGCGGCGGCGGTGCCCATGCCCCCGGCGCCCGCCACGATCACGTCGAAGCGTCTCGTCACCGCCGGACTCCGGGCTTCGCACTGGCGTCAGACGCGGACGAGCTTGGTGATTCGGCCCGTGGCCACCCACTCGGCCACGAAGATGTCGCCGTTGGGGGCGAAGCAGGCGTCGTGCGGATGGACGAACTGGCCGTCGAGCCACTGGTCGGGCTGAGTCCGCAGGTTCTTGATCTCGTTGAGCCGCTCGACGGCCCGCCCCAACTGCACGACCGGCTTGTCGTCCGGGCCGAGGAGCGTGACGCAGGCCTTGAGTTCGGGCACCAGCATCAGGCCGCCGAGCGTGTCGAGGTTGGCTGGCAGGCCGAAGCCGGTGAGTGTCTCCCGGTGGGTGCCGTCGAGGCCCAGCCGCTGCAGCGTGTCGTGGGCCCGATCACAGATCATCACCGTCGGCTCGCGGGGGCTGCCGTCGGCCGCAGGCCGCCGGTCGATCCAGATGCCGTGGGGCGTGTCGAAGGTGCCGTCACCCGCGCCGGGGCCGCCGAACGAGGAGAGCCACTTCGCGTCCTTGTCGTAGCGGTGGATGCGGAACGTGCCGTAGCCGTCGGCGAGCAGGAAGCCGCCGTCGTCGAGGAAGGCGAAGTTGGTCGGCAGGAAGCCCTGGCGGGTCCACGTCGGCTTCGTGGAGACGTCTTCCCCGGCGGCGTAGCAGCCCGCCTCCATCGGCGCCTTGCGGTACCAGACCACCTCTCCGGTCGGCGTGAGCTTCGCGAGGCACTTCACCCCCTGGTAGCCGCAGACGTAGAGGAACTCCTCGCTTCCCTCCGTGCGGACCTCGATGCCGTGGCCGCCCCCCTGGAACTCGCTGCCGAAGGCGCGGAGAAACCGCCCCTCGGGATCGAACACGAAGATCGCCGGGTGATCCTTCTGGTCGGCCTTGCCTTCGTGGATCACGTACAGGTTGCCCGCCTCGTCGAGCGCCACGCCGTGGGTGGTCTGCCAGGTGAAGCGGTCGGGCAGCTGCGGGAAATTGTGGATCGTGCGGTAGCGATGATCACCCGTGCCGATGATCGTTTCATGGGCATCGAGCCGACGAACGCGGGCGCCGACGGGAGAGGCCGCAGCGGCTGCGGCCACCGAGGCGATCCCCGCCGCAAAGCGACGGCGGGACAGCGCCTGAGGACGTGGGGCGGAGTCGGGCATGGCGGATCCTTTCCCGGCGGAGGCAGGCTGGTCGCAAAAGACTACAGCCGTCCCGCGGCCTGGAACCAGTCGCCCGTCTCGCGGAGGCGCTGGTCGATGCTCCCGGCCGGCGCGAAGGCGAGCTGCCGCCGGGCCTTGGCGGCCGAAGCGGCCCAGGTGGTGGCGGTGGCCTCGCGGAGCTTGTCGGGGGAGACCATGCTCGGCCGGCCGAGGAGGTTCGCGCAGGCCGACGAGATCGCGACGATCGGCCAGGCCACGGGAGTGGCCACCGGGAGCACCACCACGCTCCTGTCCAGCGCGCGGCCGATCCGCCGGCCAAACTCCCCGTAGCTCGGGTGCTCGCGATCGTCGCAGGCGTGATAGACGCCGCTCGACGGGTGCTCGTCTCCGGCGGAGGGCGTCATCCGCTCGCCCCGGTCGGCCGCCGCCAGCACCAGCGGCACCAGGTCGGCGACGTGGATCAGCGACACGGGCACCGGGCGAAAGCCCATCGGCAGATGCAGCCGCAGCCGGTGGATCATCTTGTAGAGCGTGAGCACGTTGGTGTCGTGCGGCCCGAACACGATGCCCGGCTGGATGCTCGTGATCGCCAGCCGGTCGGCGCGGCGGCGGAGTTCGCCGTCGCCGAGCCGCTTGCTGGCGCCGTAGTCGGAGACCGGCACGAAGGGGTCTGCCTCGTCGCGCACGGCCTTGCCCGGGGGGGGCGGGCCGGCTGCCGCCAGCGACGACAGATGCACCAGCGTCGGGGGCGAGTCGCCGGCCGCACAGGCGTCGGCGAGCTGCCCCACCGCGCGGCCGTTGGTGGCGAAGAGATCGTCCCGCCGGCAGGCCGCCACCAGGCCCCCGACGTTGAACACCGCGTCGCAGCCGGCGAGGTGATCGGCCCAGGTGGGCACGTCGGCCAGCGATCCCGGCACGAGGCGGATGCCGGCTCGGCGGAGGTGGCCGGCGCGGTCCGGCGAGCGGACGAGACAACGGACCTCGACGCCGCGGTCGACGAGCGCGGCGACCAGGTGCCGGCCGATGAATCCGGTGCCACCGGTGACGAATGCGGTTCGCATCACACTGCCCCGAGCCGGCCGTGAACGCTGGGCGTTCAGGCCGACCCAGCATGATCGGCCGCCAGGGCGACGCAAATCCACCCTGCGCCTCACGGACGGCGCGACCGTCAGGGCCGCTTCCGCTCCTCGACGTCGGTGAATGGCGGCCGCTCGAACTCCGGTTCGGCCGTGAGCCGTGGATCGCCTGCCTCCTGCAGCTCGCGGTCGAGGCGGGCCGCGAGATCGCGGCGGATGACCGCATGCTCAGGGGACTCGGCGACGTTCCGCACCTGGTCGGGGTCGGACCGCAGGTCGTAGAGTTCCTCGGCGGGCCGCGGGGCAAATGCGTAGTCGAAGAGCCAGCGCCACTCGGGCTCGTCGCGATGGCGGATCAGCCATGCCTTGGTGGGCCCGGCGTCCATGTCCGGGTAGGCGGCGAAGGTATCGCGCTCGAGCACCTGGGCGTCGGCCGCGGCCCCGGCCGCGGCGCTGCCAGGCCTGCCCAGCGGCAGGCGGTCGGGCGCCAGGTTGCGGATGTAGAGGTGAGTCGCGGTGCGAATCGCCCGCATCGGGTAGGGGAGATTGTTGTCGCGGGCCACGTCGACGTGCCGCTCGCGCCCCGTGATCACGAACGTCCTCGCGGGATCGATCTGCCCGCTTCCGGCCGCCGCAAGCTGCGGCAGTAGGCTTCGGGCCGTCATGCCCGCTGGTCGCGGCACGCCGGCGATCTCGAGGCACGTGGGCGCCAGGTCGGGCAGCGACACGAAGTCGTCGACGATCCGGCCTGCCGTGCCGCCGGGCACCCGGGCCAGGAGGGCGACCGCAACGCCGTGGTCGTGAAGTTCGCACTTGCCGGCCGGCACCCCCGGCATGCCATGATCGCCGCTGGCCACGACGAGCGTGCGGTCGAGGAGGACCCGCGCCTCCAGTTCGGCGAGAAGCGCGGCCATGTAGGCGTCGACCGCCTGCACCTCGCCGAGATAGTCGGCCACGTCCTCGCGGACCTCGGGCACGTCGGGGAGGAATGCCGGCATCCGCCCACGAAGCGTGGCCGGATCGATCCCCCAGAGAGTTTGGCCGGAACCCTTGACCCAGCCGCGATGGGTGGTGGTGGGACCGCAGACGAACAGCCAGGGCCCGCCGCCGGCGGAGTCGAGGAAGGCGCGGAAGTTGTCGCGGATCTGCGCCACGACGGCGGCGCGGGCGGCGGCGATGTCGTGCCCCTCGGCGAGCATCCGGGTCGCATGTTCCGAAAAGTCGTTCGGCAGCCGCCCCGCCTGCTCGAAGGCCCGCCGCTGGCCCCCGATCGGGGCGTCGGGGGGCGTGCCGGGACCCCAGACCTTGTACGACTTGCCGATCCGGTAGCCCGCCTGCTCGAGCAGCAGCGGAAACGAGGGAATGCCGGCGTCCCAGACCGCGTTGCGGAGAATCGCTCCGCGGCCGCACTGAAAGAAGTGCCTTCCCGAGAGCAGTGCCGAGCGGCACGGCGTGCACGACGGGGCGCTCACGAAGGCGTTCCGGAACAGCACCCCCTCCCGGGCCAGTCGGTCGAGCGCCGGCGTGGAGACGACGTCGTTGAGACCGGGGCGGCCGTCGATGCCGCGGTAGCACGACGCGTAGCGCCCCCAATCGTCGGCGAACAGCAGGAGAACGTTCCACCGCGGGGCGTCGGTGGCGGCGCACGCGGACGCCGTCATCCACAGCAACACGGGCAACACGGCCGGCAGCGAGCGATGCAGCATCCGAATTCCCTCCCGCGTGTCGATTTCGCTCGGCCGCATCATAATGCCGGGCACGCGTCCGAGGCAGTCATGTGGATCACCTTCATGCTCTCCGGCGGCTTCGCGGGCCAGGTCCGCGGCTGCCGCATCGACACGCTCGCGGTCGCGGCTGCCGAGCGGGCGGCGCTCGAGGCACTCGTGCTGGCCAGCGGCCTGGTGGCGTCGTTCGAGCGGTTCGCGGCCGCCGGCCGCGACCGGCGGCAGTACGACCTGGCGATCGAGCGGGCCGAGGCGTTCGTTCGCGTGTCGTGCGACGACGCGTCGCTTCCGGATCCTGCCCGGCCGCTCGTGGCGGAGTTGGTGAAGCGATCCACCCCCCAGCCGCTCACGTTCGTCGTGCCCGATGCCGCCGAGCACGGCGGCGAGGCCGCCGGCTGGGGACGGTTCGTCGGCGACGTGGTCGCGAAGTGGGATGCCAACGGCCGCGACATGACGCTCGTGGACCCCTTTGCCTACGTCGATCCGCGGGGCGTCCGCTGGGATGCCCCGGCGGCGTCGGTCGTCAACGGCGCGAGCATCCCGAGGGCGTTCTGGTCGCTGATCGGCGGACCCTTCGAGGGGAGGTTCCGCAACGCGTCGGTGGTGCACGACGTGGCCTGCGTCGACCGCGACCGGCCGTGGCCGGACGTCCACCGGATGTTTCACGACGCCTGTCGGTGCGGCGGCGTCGGGGCGGTGCAGGCCACCACGATGTACTACGCCGTGTACCACTTCGGGCCCCGCTGGCGGGTGGAGGAGCGGCGGACGGTCGTGGGCGGGCAGCCGCAGGTGGAGCGGGTGGTGCGCGACGAGACGCCTGCTCCGCCGTCGCCGGCCGACGTGCGGGCGGTGGAGGCGTATTTCACGGAGCATGCGGTGTCCGCGGCCGCCGTGCCCACGCTCGTGATCCCGGGGGTCGGCCGATGACGGCGGCCATGCCCGGAGCGGTGCTGGAGATCGTGCGGCCGCACCTGCCGGTGGCGGCCGTCGACCATGTGGCCCGGGCCGTGAGCCGGCTGCAGCTCGACGTCGTGGTCGTGCGGCCGCGGCGCACGAAGCTCGGCGACCATCGTCCCCCGCGGCCGCCGGCGCGGGCCCACCGGGTCACGATCAACGCCGATCTGAATCCCTGGGCCTTCCTCACCACGCTGCTGCACGAGGTGGCGCATGCCACGACGTGGGAGCGGCATGCGGGACGGCGGCGGCGGCTGCGGCCGCACGGTCCCGAATGGCGGACGGAGTTCTCAGCGCTGCTGGCCCCGCTCGTCGACGCAAGGGTGTTTCCGGAGGGCCTGGCGGTGGCGGTGCTCCGCTCCCTGGCGCGCCCCGCGGCCGCCACGTGCAGCGACCGCGGGCTGCTCCTGGCCCTCGCGCGGTATGACCAACGCCGTGACGACCGCGTGCGGGTGGAGGATCTCGCGGATGGGGCCTGGTTTCGGATCGACGGCGGTCACGCATTTCGCGCCGGTCGCCCGGTGCGGACGAGGCGGCGGTGCTTCGAGGCGGGCACCGGCCGGGAATATCGCGTCCACGGGCTGCTGCTCGTCGAGCCGCTTGCGGCCCCGCCCTGACCGGACGAATCCCGCGGAATCAGCCGCTCATTTCGCCGCCTTGACGGCTCCGCGGCTGTGGCGGCGGCGGGCCGTGTTGCCGTACACGTGGAGCGGCCGGTAGGGCCTCTCCAGCATCGGGGTGCTCTGGATCTGCTGCCGGGTTTCGCCGAACGTGATGATCCGGGGGTCGAAGCCGGTGCCGGCGGCGTCGACCGGGGAAACGGGCACGAGCGCGGCCGCGGCGACGGCCGAGATCACGAGGGTGCGCATGGGTGGTGGTGGAAACGTGAGGAACCGGCCCGCACGAGAATCGGCAGGCGGCCGTCGTGGCCTTCAGGGCGGGGAGCGCGGTCGCTGCGGGCGGCGCGACCGGCACGACAGAACTTTTCGTTCGCCAACGGGCCCGTCGGCCACGCTGGCCGACCCAGCCGCGCGTCGCAGTGCGGGATACACTCCGCGGCCGGCGGGTCGGCTCGGCCGGGATCTGGCTGCGCGGCACCATCAAGGCGGCGTCGCCTCGGATGGACGTGTCCTTGTGAGCAGACACCGGTCTCGGATGCACCCGGCGGCTCGACGGACGTCGGGCTTCGACGGCGCGCCCGATGGATGCAGCCTCGGCAGCGCTTCGCTACACTCGGTTGGAAATCGGCCGCTTAGGCGTGGTCGGGCAGTCCCGTGCGAGGAGGACGCGATGGTCAGCGTGAGGTCGTACTGGTGTTCGATGGCTGTCGGGCTCGTGGTCGTGCTGGCTGCGGCCTCCGGCCGCGGTGACACGGTCGCCAACGCGACGGTCGACGAACTGAAGAAGGCGTCGGCCGCGTACGCCGAGGCCTTCAACAAGCGCGACTACGCCGCGCTTGCGGACCAGTGGACCGCGAACGCGGAGCTGGTCGAGGGGGGCACGCGACTGGCAGGGCGGGCGACGATCGTCGATTCCCTCAAGCTGTGGCGGGAGCGGTGCCCCGAGGCGACGCTCGCCATCGAGCTCAGGGAGGTCGACCTGGTCGCCGAACCGATCGCCCGTGTGGCGGGCGTGATGCGATTTACGAAGAAGCCCGGCGTGAAGCCGACGGAGTCGACGTTCACGGCCCTGCGGGTCAAGGAGGGTTCGACGTGGCGGCTGGCCGAGTCGCGGGTCACGCCGGCCCACCTGGCGGCGCTCGACGATCTCGAATGGATCATTGGAACCTGGCAGGCGGAGGTTGCCGATCGGGCGACGATCCAGATCACGTACGAAAAGTCTCTCGGTGGCTACGCGATCGTGGGTCGCACGAAGATCACGCCGAAGCCCGGCAAGGCCCCGCTGCTTCCCGACGGCATCGAGGCCCTCGAAGTGATCCACGCCGACCGCGACGCCGGGCTGATCCGGGCCTGGGTGTTCGACTCGACGGGAGCCCGGGCCGATGGCTACTTCGAGTTCGACGGCACGTCGTTCGAGAAGGTCATGTCGGGCACGCCGTCCGATGCCGTGCGGGGGCGCGACGCCTCGTGGGTGCAGGTGATTTCACCTGCCGGCGATGGCAAGGTGACGACCCACATGATCGAGCGGACGATCGACGGCGTGGGACTTCCAGATGCCGAGCCGCTGACGTTCAAGAAAGTCCGGTGAGCGACGGCGGATCGTCGCTGCCTTCCGATCCCTTGCGCTCCCTTCCTGGAGAGTCTTCCATGCAGTTCTCGACGCGTGCCGGTGGTCGCCTCGGCGTGATGCTCACGGCCGCAGCCCTCGTCTGCCAACTGGCGGCACCCACGGTGGCGTGGGCCCATGGCGGCGGCGGCGGGCATGGTGGCGGCGGCTTTCATGGAGGTGGTGGAGGCGGCTTCGGGGGCGGTGGTCGCGACTTCGGAGGGGGCGGACGGGATTTCGGTGGCGGCGGTCGCGACTTCGGCGGTGGTGCCCGCGACTTCGGGGGCGGCTTCCGAGGCGACGATTTCGGCGGGGGACGGATCGACGCGGGACGGATCGACGGCGGCAGAATCGAGGGCGGCCGCATCGATGACGGCGGCCGGATCGACGGGGGACGCCTGGACGGCGGACGACCGCTCGACGGCGGGGGGCGGCTGGACGGCGGCGCGGGCCGCGATCTCGGCACCGGCCGGTTCGCCGGTGGTGCCGGCCAGCTGTCGAAGGCCGACTTTCAGCGGATCGCCGGCCAGGGCGTGGGTCGCGATGTGCTCGGCGGCGGCGGCGTGCGGGCGTTTTCGTCCGGTGCGCTCTCCGAGCGGGCTGGCTCGATCCGCAACAACTTCTATCGCGGCGGCTGGTACGGCGGCCGAGGCTGGTACGGCAACCACTTCAATGCCTGGTGGCCGGGCGGCTGGTGGGGCGGCTGGGGCTGGGGCATGGGCGCCGGCCTGATGATGGGCCTCGCCTGGGGCGAACTCGCCGGCTGGGGCGGATACGGCGCGGCGCCCGTGGCCTACAACTACGGCACGAACGTCTGCTACCAGGACGACGGCGTCTATGTGCAAGGGGAACGGGTCGGCACCGCCGAGGAGTATGCCCAGCAGGCGGCAACGATCGCATCCCAGGGCGGAGCCGACGTGAAGATCGCCCCGGACGACCAGTGGCGGCCGCTCGGCGTGTTCGCGCTGGCCCGCTCGGAGGAGACGAACCCGAGCACGTTTTTGAGCCTGGCGATCGACAAGACGGGCCTGCTGCGCGGCACCTACTACGACGCCGTCAGCGACTCGACGATGAACGTCACCGGCAAGGTCGACAAGAAGTCGCAGCGGGCGGCCTGGACGATCGGCGACAAGAAGACGCCGGTCTACGAGGCCGGGCTTTCGAACCTCACGCAGCAGCAGACGACGATCCTCGTGCACCGCGACGGCGGCAAGGTCGAGCAGATGCTGCTCGTGCGGGTCGACGACAAGGCGGGGGCCGACAAGGACAAAGGGAGCAGCGACGGCCCGAAGGCCGGCGGCGGGCCTCAGCCGGCTGTGCCGGTGGGTTCGGCGCCCGGCGACGACGGTGATTCGGACACCGATCCGGGATGATCCCGATGATCCGGTGGGCCTTGGCGGCTGCCCTGTGCCTGGGCCTCTCCGGGGCCGGGCGGGCGGCCGAATCCTCTGCCGCGCGGTTCGCAGCCGGCACGTGGATCGACCTCACGCACGCCTTCGACGCGGCCACGATCTACTGGCCGACGGAGCAGGGCTTTCAGTTCGAGCCGGGTGCCAACGGCCCGACCGCCAAGGGCTACTACTACGCGGCCAACCGCTTCGCGACCGCCGAGCACGGCGGCACCCATCTCGACGCGCCGCGGCACTTTGCCGAGGGGATGCACACGGTCGACGAGATCGAAGTCGATCGGCTGGTGGGCGAGGCGGCCGTGATCGACGTGCGGGCGAAGTGTGTCGCCGACCCCGTCTACGAGGCGACGGCGGACGACCTCGTGGCCTGGGAGGCGGCGCAGGGCCGGCAGCTCGTGGACGTGATCGTGCTCGTGCGAACTGGCTGGTCGAGCCGCTGGGGCGATCGGTCCGCCTACCTCGGCACCGACGCGAAGGGGCCGGAGGCGGTGCCGCTGCTGCGGTTTCCCGGGCTCGCGCCGGAGGCGGCGAAGTGGCTGGTGGAGCATCGCCGGGTGAAGGCGGTGGGCGTCGACACGGCGAGCATCGATCACGGTCCCTCGTCGCTCTTCGGTTCGCACGTCAGGCTCTGCAGGGCCAATGTCCCCATCTTCGAGAATCTCGCCGGCCTGGAGCGGCTGCCGGAGGAAGGAGCCTTCGTGGTGGCGCTGCCCATGAAGATCGCCGGCGGCAGCGGCGGCCCGCTGCGGGTGCTGGCGCGGCTGCCGGAGGAGTGAGTGCGGTTGGATTGGCAGGGAACCGTGATGAAACCATAGTGGAACCGTCACGGAGGTGGCTCCTCGGCCAAGGTTTCCCGGGGCTCCGCCCGTGTGCGGATCACGGCCGACAGGCTGGTAGAGGGTCGGAAGAATGAAGCCGGAAACCCGCGCATCGCGCAGTACGTTCCGGCGCGATTCAACGACGAGACCGAGCTCACGGCCACGATCGACTCGAGCCGGCGTCTCGACTGGCATCTCCCCGGCCCCGGCACATGAGCGCTCGAGGCCGCGGTGATGCTCGCGGGCCCAACCGGATGCCGTCGTACCGCTCACGCGGTTCCGCTTTCTGGAGCAGGAGGCCGAATCGCGTCAGCGCTGGCCTGCCCGGGCCGCTCGGTTTCGGGCCCGCCGCCACAACGGATTGACAGCACGCATAAACGCCCGTACACTTGCCGCCGGCTGCGGCGGAAGGCCGAAAACGGCTCCGCGACGTGGTTCTTCGAGGGCGAGATCATGAACACCTTCCGGATCTACGAGGATCTCAGGGTGTCGCTCGGTGACGAGGCGGCGAGGGCGCTCGCGCAGACCCTCGGCGGCATGTTCGACGAGTTGCGAAACACCGTCACGAAGGACGACCTGCACGTCCTCCGGGAATCGATCGACGGAGACGTGTCGCGACTCGATGCCGCGATCACCAGGCTCGCAGACGCTCAGGCCAGGACCGAGGAACGGGTTTCCGAACTCGCCGAGGCGCAGGGTCGGACCGAGGCGCGGGTGTCGGAGCTCGCCGAAGCGCAGGGCCGGACGGAGGCGCGGGTGTCGGAGCTCGCCGAAGCGCAGGGTCGGACCGAGGCGCGGGTGGCAGACCTTGCCGTGGCGCAGCAGGAGATGTCGCTGGTGATCCAGCGGCTGACGATTCGCACCGATACCGTCGTCGGCCGCACCTTCGAACTGCAGTTCCGGGACCGCATCACGTCGTACCTTGGCTGCTTTCTCCGCCGCGGCCGGCTGGTCGGCAACGACGAACTGCTGGAGTTGATCGAGCCGCACGTGGATGCCCGTGAGGCGGACGATTTCCTGCGGGCCGACGCGGTCGTGAAGGGCATGGTGGACGAAGTTCCAACGTATGTGGTCGTCGAGGTGTCGTGCACCGGGGACGTGGAAGACATCGTGCGGGCTGAACGGCGGGCGAAGACGCTTCGCAAAGCCGGGCTCGCTTCGATTCCGCTCCTGGCCTGTGACGCGATCTCGCCGGAATCGCTGACTTTCGCGCGAATGACGGGCGTGCGGGTGTGGTGCAACGGCAGCATGGTCGAGGCTGCGGCGTAGGGAAGGCTGCGGAGCCGGCCATGGGTGGCCGCTTCCTCCGGCCTGTGCACCGCCGGCGCGACGACTGGCGATCTGGACGATTTCCGTCACCCGCCCGACAGGCTGCGGTGAGGCCAAGGGGCGGAGGTCTTCGCGGTTGGTTTTTTTCCCCACGCAGGGCAGAATCGTGCCCACGTTCACGGGGCGGGTGAGACGGACGGCTGCGGCGGTTCGGTCCCCGGATCCGAAATGCCACCGAGCCCTCCGTCGCGACTCTCCATGCCCACCACCAAGCAGATCGAAGCCGCCTACAAGCTCGCCCGCGAACGCTACGAGGCGGTCGGCGTGAACGCCGAGAAGGCGTGCGCGGCCCTCGCGAAGATTCCCGTCTCGCTCCACTGCTGGCAGGGCGACGACGTGGGCGGGTTCGAGAACCAGGGGAGCGCGGTGGGCGGCGGCCTGGCCGTGACCGGCAACTACCCGGGCCGGGCCCGGACTCCGGATGAACTCCGCAGCGACCTCGACGCCGCGCTGGCCGTCATCCCGGGCACGCACCGGCTCAACCTCCACGCCTTCTACGGCGAGTTCGGGGGCAAGAAGGTCGACCGCGACCAGATCGACGCCTCGCACTTCGCCTCCTGGATCGCCTGGGCGAAGGGCCGCGGCGTGGGCCTCGACTTCAATCCCACCTGCTTCTCGCACCCCAAGGCCGCCGACGGCTTCACGCTCTCGCACGCCGATCGCGGGATCCGCAAGTTCTGGATCGAGCACTGCCGCCGGTCGCGGGAGATCGGCGCGGCGATGGGCAAGGCCCTGGGCACGCCCTGCGTGACCAACGTCTGGGTGCCCGACGGCTTCAAGGACACGCCGGCCGACCGGTTCGGGCCGCGGCAGCGGCTCGCCGAGTCGCTCGACGCCGTGTTTGAGAAGCCGCTCTCGCCCAGGCACAACCTCGACGCCGTCGAGCCCAAGCTCTTCGGCATCGGCAGCGAGAGCTGCACGGTGGGGTCGAGCGAGTTCTACCTCGGCTACTGCATCACGCGGAAGAAGCTGCTCTGCCTCGACGCCGGCCACTACCACCCGACGGAGAGCATCGCCGACAAGATCTCGAGCGTGCTCGTGTATCTGCCCGAGATCCTCCTCCACGTGAGCCGCGGCGTCCGCTGGGATTCCGACCACGTGGTCACGCTGACCGACGACCTGCTGGCGATCGCCCGTGAGATCGTGGCCTGCGGCGACCCGGCGCGGGTGCACGTCGGCCTCGACTACTTCGACGCCAGCATCAACCGCATCGCCGCCTGGGCGATCGGCACGCGAAACATGCTGCGGGCGCTGCTCGTCGCCCTGCTCGAGCCGCCGGCCATCCGCCGGGCCGAGAAGGAGGGCGACCTCACCGCCCGGCTGGCGCTCCAGGAAGAGGCGAAGAGCCTTCCCTTCGGCGCCGTCTGGGATCACTACTGCCACACGAAGGACGTGCCCGTCGGCGAAGCGTGGCTCGACGACGTGCGGACGTACGAGAAGGCCGTCACGGGGAAGCGGACATGAGCGACCTGCTGCACGACGTCGAGGAACTGGAGCATGACGCGAGCTCCGAGTACGAACGGCGGCGGGTGCCGGAGAAGGCGCTCAGGGGTCCCAGCGCCTTCTGGGGCATGTACGCCGGCGAGCACACCGCGGGCACCGAGTTCATGATCGGGCCCCTGTTCGTGAAGTGGGGCGCCGACGCGTTCGGGCTGATCGTGGGGTTGTTGCTGGGCAACCTGCTCGCCGTGCTCACCTGGCGGTATCTCACGGCCGCGATCGCCTGCGAGCAGCGGCTCACGCTCTACTACAAGCTCGAGAAGATCGCCGGCGGCCTGCTCGTGAAGCTCTACAACCTGGCCAACGGGCTGCTGTTCTGCTTCCTCGCCGGCTCGATGATCACCGTCTCGGCCACGGCCGTGGGGCCGTTCTTTCCGCCGGGCACGATCGAGATGCCGACGTTCCAGTCGACCATGCCGACGGGGCCGGCCTGGGTGATCTCCTGCATCGCGATCGGTGCGGCGATGACGCTCGTGGCCCTCAAGGGCTACGGTGTGGTCGCCCAGGTGGGGCACTATGCGGCCCCCTGGATGTTTCTCGTGTTCGTGGCCTGCGCCCTGGTGACGCTCGGCCGGCTGGGCACGACCGACCTCTGGGCCCTGCTCACGCCGGCGGCAGACACGCCCCGGACGATCTCGTTCCTCGGGATCGTGTTCTTCGCCTGGTTCTGCAACGCCGCCATGCACATCGGGATGGCCGACCTCTCCGTGCTCCGATTCGCCCGGAAACCGAGCGCCGGCTGGGCGAGCGCGTCAGGCATGTTCCTGGGGCACTACGTGGCCTGGATCTGCGCGGCGCTGCTGCTGATCTACTGGGTGCGGCAGCACGGCGTGGATCCGCAGGTCGGCAAGGACCCGGGCACGATGGTGAGCGACGCCGTCGGCTGGGCCGGGCTGATCTGCGTGATCATCGCCGGCTGGACAACCGCGAATCCGACGATCTATCGGGCCGGCCTCGCCTTCCAGGCGATGATCCCGGGCCTGAGCCGGGCGGCGGCCACGATGCTCGCCGGCGGCCTGTGCATCGCGGCCGGCATCTTTCCGGCGTTTGCGATGAACCTGCTCGACTTCGTGGGCATCTACGGCACGATCCTCGCCCCGATCGGCGGGATCATCGTGGTGGACCACTTCCTGGCCGATCGCCTGGGCATCCCGCGGGATCCGGCGGAGCGGAGCGGATCGGCCTTCAACTGGAGCGTGCTGATCGCGTGGCTGGTGCCGGTGGGGGTGGCGATGTGGCTCTACAAGACACAGGGAGTGTTCGCGTCGTACCTGCCGCTGCCCTGCGCGATCGCCTGCGGACTGCTCTACGTCGTGCTCTCGAAGATCACCGCCCGCGACGCCATTCCCGTGCGGGCCTGAAGACCCCGAACCCCGGAGACATCACGTCATGAAGATGGCAGCCACGTCCGTGGGGATTCTCGCGCTGGCCGGCACGATCGTGCCTCCTGCGGTGTTCATGCTGCACTCGATCGGGGCGGGCGAGGGCGGCACTTCCAGCCTGTCACTCGACACGGTGAAGTGGATCATGCTCGCCTCGACCATCGCCTGGTTCGCAGCCGCCCCGTTCTGGATGAAAGTGGAGTGACCCAGCATCAAGCGGGATCCAGCGTATTGCAAATCCTACGGTAGCAGCGTACGATTTGCAGGATGTGGATTCGGCGGGCCATTGAGCGGCGAATCGCCTCGTTGGCGGCGACTCGGCCGGTCGTCGTCATCACCGGGGCGAGGCAAACGGGCAAGACGGCGCTCGCGCGGCGGCTCTTCCCCGGCCATGCGTACGTGTCGCTCGATCTCCCCTCCGCGGCGGCGCAGGCGGAGCACGATCCGTCGACGTTTCTGTCCACCCACGCGGCCCCCGTGGTGATCGACGAGGTGCAGTACGCCCCCGGTCTGCTGCGGCACATGAAGCGGGCCGTCGATGAGCGTCGCGGGGAGCCGGGTCGCTTCATCCTGACGGGCTCTGAGCCGTTCACCCTGATGCAGGGTGTGTCTGAATCGCTGGCAGGTCGCGCCGCCATCGTCGACGTTGAGGGACTTTCGATCACCGAGATCCGGGCGGCCCGTCCGGGGCTCGCGATCCCGGACCTGCTCCTGCGTGGCGGATTTCCGGAGTTGCATGCGGATCCATCCATCGACGTGGGCGAGTTCATGCAGTCGTACGTCGCCACCTACCTCGAGCGAGATCTCCGCAGCCAGCTTCGCGTGGGCAGCCTGCGCGATTTCGAGCGCTACATCCGCTCCGTCGCGCTGCGATCCTCAGAGTTGCTGAACAAGGCGGAACTCGCCCGCGATGTGTCGATCAGCGGCTCCACGTCGGGGGAGTGGCTGGCCCTGCTGGAACGGGGAGGGATCGTGTCGCTGCTCGAGCCGTGGTTCTCGAATCGCGGCAAGTCGCTCGTCAAGACGCCCAAGGTCTACATGCGCGACACGGGGCTGGCAGCGTTCCTGATGGGGATCCGCTCGGCGGATGAGCTCGTCGCCTCGCCGCTCGTCGGGGCGATCTGGGAGACGTTCGTATGCGGTGAACTCCGCCGGGCGTTGGCGTTGGAGTCGCCCGCACGACACCTGCATTTCTGGCGGGATCGCACCAAGGAGGCCGACTTCCTGATCCATGCCGGCGGCATGTTTTCACTTGGGGATGCCAAGTGGACGGAGGAACCCACCGCGAGCGACGCGGCGCGGCTGTCACGCATTCGCGACGAACTGCCGCCGGGCCGCGTGCGTCGGATGGCGATCCTCTGCCGTGCGCCGCATCGGCATCCCATCGTCGCCGGGGGGAGTCCGCCTGTCGAGGCCATCGGACCTGACGCGGCCGCCGGGTTCGCTACGCTGTGAGGGGCATGTGTCGACTGGGAGACCGGGGATGAACCGTTTTCGGGCATGTGGGACGGGCGGGCTCTGGCTGCTGCTGGCTTTCGCAGCCATGGCCGAGCAGCCCGGGGTGGCGAGGCGGTCGCCGATCGCGGATTTCTACGTCGCTCCCGTCCGCGTCGTGTGGCAGAGCGAGCGGGGCGTGAGCGACACCGCCGCGCTGCTCGCCCCGCACGCCGGCCAGCCCGTGCTCGAGGCGCCGGCGCCCCCGTGCCTGATCGAGACCGCGCCCGGCACGACCGGCGGCGTGCTGCTCGACTTCGGCCGCGAGATCCAGGGGCACGTGCAGCTGTTCACGCCGATGACGCCCGGCAAGGAGCCGGTGCGGGCGCGGATCAGGCTCGGCGAGTCGGCGAGCGAGGCGATGGCCGAACTCGGCGGCAAGCGGAACGCGGGCAACGACCACGCCGTCCGCGACCAGATCGTCACGCTGCCCTGGCTGGGCACGCAGACGATCGGGCCGAGCGGCTTCCGGTTCGTGCGGATCGACGCCGTCGATCCAAACCGGCCGATCCGGCTCACGCAGGTGCGGGCCGTGCTCGGCGTCCGTGACGTGCCCCGGATCGGCTCCTTTCGCTGCTCCGACGAGCGTCTCAGCCGGATCTGGGAGGTGGGTGCCGACACGGTCCACCTCTGCATGCAGGACTACCTCTGGGACGGCATCAAGCGCGACCGGCTGGTGTGGATCGGCGACATGCATCCGGAGGTGAGCACCATCAACGCCGTATTCGGGTTCAACGACGTGGTGCCGGCCTCGCTCGACCTCACCCGTGACGTCACGCCCGCGACGAACTGGATGAACGGCATCTCCAGCTACTCGATGTGGTGGGTGCTGATCCACGAGGAGATGTGGCGGCATCACGCGGATCGGCGATACCTGGAGGCCCAGAAGCCCGCCCTCACGGCCCTGCTCGAGCGGCTGGTGAGGCTCGTGGGGCCCGACGGCCGCGAGACGATCGACGGGATGCGGTTCCTCGACTGGCCGAGTTCCCCGAACAAGCAGGGGGTGACGGCCGGCCTGCAGGCGCTGCTGGTGATGACGCTCGACGCCGGCGCCCGCCTGATGACGGAACTCGGCGACGACCGCGTGGCCGGCCTCTGCACGACCGCCGCCGACCGGGCGCGGAAGGTCGTGCCCGATGCCAACGGCTCGAAGAGCGGCGCGGCGCTGCTGGCCCTGGCGGGCATGCGCGACGCCCGGGAGACGGCCGAGGCCGTGCTGCTCCCCGGCGGCCCCGCCGGCGTGTCGACGTTCTACGGGTTCTACGTGCTGCACGCGCTGGCCACGGGGGGCCACGAGACGGCCGCGCTCGACCTGATCCGCACCTACTGGGGCGGGATGCTCGACCTCGGGGCGACCACGTTCTGGGAGGATTTCGACCTCGCCTGGACGAGGGACGCCACGCGGATCGACGAGCTCGTGCCCGAGGGCCGGAAGGACATCCACGGCGACTGCGGGGCCTACTGCTACGAGGGATTTCGCCACAGCCTCTGCCACGGCTGGGCCAGCGGCCCGACCGCCTGGCTCTCGCGGCACGTGCTCGGGGTGTCCCCCGCCGCCCCGGGGTTTGCGAAGGCCCGGATCGCACCGGTGCTCGGCGACCTCGACTGGGCCGAGGGCACGTATCCGACGCCGCGGGGGCCGATCCGCGTGCGGCACGAGAAGCGGCCCGACGGCACGCTGCGGTCGTGGGTGACGGCGCCTGAGGGCGTGGCCATCGAGGCGGTGGGCACGACGCTCATGCCGCCCGCGGGAGCGGGCGAGGGGAGGGGGCTCGCCCCGGTGGCCCTGCGGTGCGAGTGGCTCGAGGAGCCGCAGGGGATCGGCACCAGGGAGCCGCGGCTCTCTTGGATCGTGACCGCCCCCGACGCCGATCGCGGTCAGCGGCAGACGGCCCATCGGATCCTGGCGGCCAGCGAACCCGGTCTGCTGGAGCCCGGCCGTGCCGATCTCTGGGATTCCGGAAAGGTCGACTCCGGTGAGACGTTGGGGATCGCCTATGCCGGCAAGCCACTGGAAAGCGGTGGCCGGGTGTGCTGGAAGGTGATGGCGTGGGACCGCGACGGACGCGAGTCCCCGTGGAGCGAGCCGGCGACCTTTGCGTTGGGGCTGCTCGACTCGTCGGAGTGGAAGGGCCGATGGATTTCGGTGCGTGACGAATCGCCGCTGCACGCCGATCCGGTGCAGCTCCACCTCCCCCCGGCCCGCCACTATCGCAAGCCCTTCGTGACGGCGAAGCCCGTGAAGAGGGGGGTGCTGCATGGCACGGCGTTGGGGCTCGTCGACTGGTCGATCGACGGCCGCCGCGTGAGCGACGACCTCTTCCAGCCAGGCTGGGCCGACTACCACCGGCGTGTGCATGCGCGTGCGCATGACGTCACGGGCCTGCTTGCAGCGCCGGGGCCGCACTGCCTGGGTGCCGTCCTCGCCGACGGCTGGTATGCGGGCTACGTGGGCTACGGGCTGCTCATGGGATACGGCCCCCACAAGACCGGCCGGCACATCTACGGAAAGACGCCGGCCCTTCTCTGCCAGCTCGAGATCGACTATGCCGACGGCACGCGGGAAACGATCGTCAGCGACGCGTCGTGGCGCGTGGCCGACGCGGGACCGATTCGCGAGGCCGACTTGCTGATGGGCGAGACCTACGACGCCCGCCGGGAGATTCCCGGCTGGGACACCGCCTCCTTCGCCCCCGACGAAGCCGCGTGGCAGCCGGTCGTGCCCGCCGAGTCCAACCCCGCCGAGAAGGCGGCCTTCTCCGAGCCCGGCCTGAGCCGCGAGGCGACCGTGGGCTTCGTAAAGCCGGCCGAGATCGTGGCCTACGCCGCGCATCCGATTCGTGTCACGGAAGACCTGCCGGCGAAGAGCGTGAGGGAGCACGCGCCGGGCGTGTTCATCTTCGACCTGGGGCAGAACTTCGCCGGCGTCGTGCAGTTGAAGGTGGCCGCCCCCTCGGGCACCGTGATCACGCTCCGT
Organism: Planctomycetota bacterium; assembly: GCA_016872925.1. Taxonomy (GTDB): domain Bacteria; phylum Planctomycetota; class Planctomycetia; order Pirellulales; family UBA1268; genus QWPN01. Next base: position 15,910 of record VGYR01000004.1, on the reverse strand, counting down.
CATGGCGAGATGCTTCACCCCGACGGCCGGCTGATGACCGAGAACCTGCGCAGGGCTCGGGCCATCGACACGTACACCTGCAAGGGGGGCGGTGTGGAGGTCTGGTCGCCACGCTTCACCTACCATGGCTTCCAGTTCGTGGAGCTGACCGGGCTCCCTGCCGGGACGCTTCCGCCGCTGGACACCGTGACGGGGCTCGCGGTCCACAACGACACGCCGATGGTGGGGCGGTTTGCCTGCAGCGACGACCTGCTCACCCGGTTCTGGCGGAACACCACGTGGACGCAGCGGGCCAACTTCGTCGAGGTGCCGACCGACTGCCCGCAGCGCGACGAGCGGCTCGGCTGGATGGGCGACGCCCAGATCTACGCCCGAACCGCCACGTTCAACGCCGACGTCGCCGCCTTCTTCACGAAGTGGATGGCCGACGTGCGCGAGGCCCAGCGGCGAGACGGCCGCGACGCCGGGGCCTATCCCGACTACTGCCCGTATCCGTTCGCCCACGGCAAGCCTGGCGCGACCTGCGGCACGGCCTGGACCGACGGCGGCGTGATCTGTCCCTGGACGATGGCGCTGGTGTATGGCGACCGGCGGATGGTCGCGGAGCATTGGGATTCCATGCAGGCCTTCATGGAGTGGCGGGCGCGGCTCGATCCGGCGTTCGAGGGGGTGGCCGCCGGCAACGAGTGGGGCGACTGGCTGAACGTGCGCGAGGCCACGCCGACGAGTTACGTGGACCTCTGCTACCACGCGCAGTCGGCGCGGATGATGACGCAGCTGGCCGTGATGCTCGGCAAGGGGGACGACGCGGCGGCGTATCGCCGGCGGTTCGAGGCACTCGCGGAGTCGTTCCGGCGGATGTACCTCCGCGCGGACGGCACCGTGAACGTCGACACGCAGACGGCCTGCGTGCTCGCGCTGGAGTGCGGTCTGGTGGCAGGTGACCAGGCTCCGGCCGTGGCGAAGCAACTGGCGGAGCGGATCGAGCGGAACGGCTTCCGGATGGCGACGGGCTTTCTGGGCACGAAGTCGATCCTGCCGGCACTGTCCAACCACGGCCATCACGACCTCGCCTGCCGCCTCTTCCAGAGCAGGGCTTTTCCGAGTTGGGGCTACGAGGTGGAGCAGGGGGCCAACACGGTCTGGGAGCGGTGGGACAGCTTCACTCGGGAGCGCGGCTTCGAGGGCCTGAGCGGGAACAACAATGCCGCCATGAACAGCTTCAGTCACTACGCCTTCGGCGCCGTCATGGAGTGGGGTTTCAAGACGCTCGCCGGAATCGACGTGATCGACCCGGCCTACGCCCGGTTCCGAATCCGGCCTCGGCCGCCGACGCCCGGCAGCAATCCCGACCGGGCCGTGATCGACTGGGTGAAGGCCGACTACGACAGCCCGCGCGGGCCGATCCAGAGCCACTGGCGGCGGGTCGCTGGCGGCACGGAACTGCAGGTTCGTGTGCCGGCGAACACCACCGCCGTCGTGCACGTGCCGGCCTGCGACGCCGCTGGCGTGACGGTCGCGGGGCTGCCGGTGGCCGATGAACCCGGCCCTCGGGGAGTGGCGGCAGGCGAGGCCGACGGCGTACGGGTGCTCGAGCAGCGAACTGGAGAGGTGGTGCTCGAGCTGGGCTCGGGCAGTTACCGGATCGTGGGCCGGGAGTAATTCGGGGCAGCCGTGAGCCTCGCGGGGCGCGGGCTCGGGGCCGCCCGTGCCTGAGAGCAGCGCGGGTCTTCAACCCGCGGCTGAGAGTAGTGCGGGTTTTCAACCCGCGGCGCACCCCCGCAGACCCCGCGCCGGAAGCCCCAATCGCGTAAGCGATGGGGACTGAGCCTCGCGTGGCGCGGGCTCGGGGTCGGCCTCGATTGTCCGCTGCAGGACGGCCCGCTCGTCAGCATCGCCCTGGGGACTCGCCGACGTGGCGTCGATCCGGGCAGCCTTGAAAACGCCGTACCCATCGGCGCGCAGCTCTGCCCAGACTGCTGCGGCTGCCGGGTCATCAGGGCGCAACTCCCGCGCCGAACAGGATTGGCAGGATGCCGGGAACGAGCGTCCGGTGACGGGCACGCGCAGCCCCTCGATGCAGCCGGTCCTGCGGATCATGGAACCCGGGAGCCTCCGGCAGGCGGCGGTGCTGAAGCGACGCGCCAGGATCACGTGGAGTCTGGATGAGCGGACGGGACCTGCCGAATATTCAGGCTGGATAGGCCGAAGTCCTTGGCGACAATACGAAGGGGTGAGGCGGACGAAAACAGATCTTCTCGGAGGTCCCGCATGCGTTGGTCTCGCCCTGCGATCTGCCGGCGTCGTTCCCGGCTCCGGGCCGAGGTGCTCGAGCCGCGGCGACTGCTCGCGGCCGATCTCTCGTTCGGCACCCGCCAGATCACCTGGCTCGGCGAGTCGGTGGCCGCCCGTGCCGATGCCTGGATCGTGACGGCACGCCCCGCCGCGACGCCCCGGGTGAACCCCGGTTGGTCGTCGCGGCCGCTCGGCGAGGGCATGTTCGCCGTCACCGCGCCGGGCGTGTCGACGGCGGACGTCGTGTCGTGGGCGGCCGCGAACGCGGTGTCGGTCGAGCCGGACCGGATCATCACCCGGGCCGCACTGCCGAACGATCCGTCGTTCTCCCGCCTCTGGGGTCTGCACAACACCGGGCAGGTCCGGGGCGTGACCGATGCCGACATCGACGCCCCCGAGGCCTGGGACACGAACACCGGCTCGCGGTCGGTGGTGGTCGGCGTCATCGACACCGGCATCGACTACAACCACCCCGACCTGGCCGCCAACATGTGGCGAAATCCCCGCGAGGTGGCCGGCGATCGCCTCGACAACGACGGCAACGGCTTCGTCGACGACGTCTATGGCTGGGACTTCGCCAACAACGACGCCGATCCCTTCGACGACGAGGGGCACGGCACCCACGTGGCCGGGACGATCGGGGCGGTCGGCAACAACGGCGTCGGTGTGGCCGGCGTGAACTGGCAGGTCTCGCTGATGGCCCTGAAGTTTCTCGGAGCCGACGGCAGCGGAACCACGAGCGCGGCGATCGCGGCCCTCAACTACGCGACCCTGATGCGGCGCAGCTACGGCGTGAACGTGGTGGCGACCAACAACAGCTGGGGAGGCGGCGGGGCGTCGACGGCATTGACCAATGCGATCGTGTCGGGGGGCAGTGCGGGGATCCTCTGCATCGCCGCGGCGGGCAACGAGTCGACCAACAACGACGCGACGCCCTCGTATCCGGCCAACGTGAACTCCGATGCCGTGATCTCGGTGGCGGCCATCGATTCCTACAATCTGCTGGCGGTCTACTCCAACTATGGCGCTACCACGGTCGACGTGGCGGCTCCCGGCTCGTCGATCTACTCGACGACGCCGAACAACACCTATTCGAGCTTCAGTGGCACCTCGATGGCCGCGCCGCATGTGGCCGGCCTGGCGGCCCTGCTCGCGGCGGCGAAACCGCAGGCCACCGCGCAGCAGATCCGCGCGGCGATTCTCTCGACCACGACTCCGGTCTCGGGCCTCGCCGGAAAGGTGGCCACCGGGGGTGTCGTCAATGCGGCGGCCGCAGTCTCCGCCATCAGCGGCTCGCAACCACCGCCCCCGCCGTCCGGTGCCGGCGAGCCGAACGACTCGGTCGCCACCGCCACTGCCGCGCCGCTGGTATCGGGGTCGGCCACGCTGTCGGGCACGATCGGCGACGGGGCGTACGGGTCGGCCGACGTCGACATCTATTCGGTGACCGTGGGGGTCGGGTCCGTGCTGACCGTCGACATCGACGCCGCCTCGTTGGCGATCTCCTCGTCGCTCGATTCCTTCGTCCGGGTATTCAACGCCTCCGGCTCCCAACTGGCGTTCAACGATGATTCGGGTGGGCGTGACAGCCTCGTGTCCTACACGGCGACGGCAGCGGGCACGTACTACGTCGGCATTTCGTCCTACGGCAACACCTCGTACACGGCGGTGATGGCCGGCACCGGGAAGGCCGGGTCGACGACGGGCAACTACACCGCCAAGTTCAAGGTAGCCGTGCCGGCACCCACGGCCGACGTGGTCGACGTTTCACCCGACCCGCGGACGACCGCCGTGTCGGCGATCGTGGTGCAGTTCAGCCGTGCCGTCAGCGGGGTGGACGTCGCGGACTTCAGCCTGACCCGTAGCGGCGCGACGGCATCGCTGGCGCGAGCCACGGTCACCACCACCGACAACGTCCGCTGGACGCTCGCCGGCCTCGACGCGGCCACGGCGTCGGCCGGGACCTACGTGCTGACGCTGAACGCGGCAGGACGTGGCATCGTGGCGGTTGCCGACGGCACCGCCCTGATCGCTGCGGCGTCCGACTCCTGGACGACGCAGGCGGCAGCCCTCGTGGACGCCGGCGACACGCTCGCGGCGGCGGCGAATCTGGGGATCACGTCGGGCGACGTGCGGCTCTCCGGCCGCATCGGTGACGGCTCTTCGGGGTCGAGGGACGTCGACATCTACCGGATCACGCTTGCGGCCGGGCAGTCGCTGACGGCCGACATCGACGCGAAGACCCTGTCCGGGGGTTCGACGCTCGACAGCTATCTCCGCGTGTTCGATGCGTCCGGCCGGCAGCTCGCAGCGAACGACGACGACGGGGCGACGTATGACAGCCGACTGGTCTATCAGGCTGGTGTCGGCGGCACGTACTTCGTGGGCGTTTCCGGGTACGGCAACACGGTCTACAGCCCGACGCGTGCCGGTTCGGGCCGGAGCGGCTCGACGGGCGTCTACCAGGTGGCCTTTTCTCTGACCGCGTCGGCGGCAAGCCGGGCGACCGCCCGGGTAGCCGGCTTCCGCGACGGGTGGCGGCCGGTGTCGGCGGACGCCGCGTTCGCCGCGTATGGGGCGAACTGGATGGCAGCCCTGCCGGTGGCGACGCGGCAGAATGGCCGCACGCGCCGCGGCTGACGGATGCCCCCGCCGTGCCGTCAGTACCTGGGCACGGAGGGATCGACCCCGTCGCTCCAGGCGTCGATGCCGCCCGCCATGCTCTGGGCGGAGCCGAAGCCGCGCTCGCGCAGCCACGTCGCCACGCGCAGGCTTCGCATGCCATGGTGGCAGTGAACGATGATTCGCCGAGGCTCGTGCCCGGCGAGCTCACCGATCCGGGCCGGGAGGTCCTGCATCGGGATCAGGATCGCACCGGCGATCCGCGAGGTGGCGTGCTCGTCGGGTGCGCGGCAGTCGAGCAGCAGCGGAGCGTCCTCGGCGCTCATCGCCCGCGCGGCGTCGGTGACGGAGATTTCCAGCGGCAGATCGGCCATCGGTGCACCTCGTCGGGATCTGGTCACGAAACCATCGCTCACCCGGTCGGCCCGCGGGACGTGGCGTCGGCGGCTTCACGGACGGGCTGCCGGCGCTGCCGTCGACCGCGGACCCCGGCGGCAAGACGGTCGAGCAGGGAGACGCTCTCCTCCCAGCCGAGACAGGCGTCGGTGATCGACTGACCGCGGGTGAGGGTCTTGCCGGGCACGAGGTCCTGCCGGCCTGCGATCAGGTTGCTCTCGACCATCACCCCCACGATCTTGGTCTCGCCCGCCTCGAGTTGGGTCGCGATGGCGTCGGCCACGGCCAGCTGCCGCTCGTGCTGTTTCGAGGAGTTGCCGTGCGAGGCATCGACCATCAGCCGGGGGTCGAGGCCGTGGCGGGCGAGCACGTCGCCGGCCGCCGTCACGCTCTGGCTGTCGTAGTTCGGGGCCGAGCCGCCGCGGAGGATGATGTGGCAGTCGTCGTTGCCGCGGGTGGCCACGATCGCCGTGTGGCCCCCCTTGGTCACGGAGAGAAAGTGATGCGGCCGACGGGCAGCCAGGAGGGCTTCGGCCGCGATCCGCACGTTGCCGTCGGTGCCGTTCTTGAAGCCGACGGGGCAGGAAAGGCCGGAGGCGAGTTCGCGATGGACCTGACTCTCGGTGGTGCGGGCCCCGATCGCGCCCCAGGCCACCAGGTCGGCGATGTATTGCGGCGTGATCATGTCGAGAAACTCGCAGCCCGCCGGCAGCCCCAGTTCGTTGATCTCCGCGAGCAGCTCGCGGGCGACCCGCAGCCCCTTGTTGAGCTGGAACGTGTTGTCGAGATCGGGATCGTTGATCAGGCCCTTCCACCCGACCGTGGTCCGCGGCTTCTCGAAATACACCCGCATCACGATCTCGAGGTCGTCGGCCAGGCGTGCCCGCTCGGCGGCCAACCGCCGTGCGTAGTCCACGGCGGCGTCGGGGTCGTGAATCGAGCAGGGGCCGATCACGACCACCAGGCGATCGTCCTCGCCCCGAAGGATCCCGTGGATCGCCGCGCGGGCGGCCGACACGACGGCCCCGACGGCGTCGGTGCAGGGAAACTCCCGCAGCACGTGGGCCGGCGGCGAGAGTTCCTTGATCTCCGCGATGCGAAGATCGTCGGTGAGGACGCGGTGGGCGGGCATCGTCGGCATGGAGAGGAGCGGCACCAGCCGCGGTTCGACCGTATGGTACAGTCCAGTGGTGGCGTTCGCAGGCCGATCACTCAGATCGCGGCAGCGGGCCGAACGCCCGCGTTTCGGGAGGAAGTGATGCGACGATTCGAGCGGATGCACGGCATGGCGGTCGCAGCGGGGGGTCTGCTGGTGATGGCGGCCGCGGGCGCCCAGGAATCCGCCGTGAAGCCGGCCCCGGACAAGCCGGCGGAGAAAGTGACGGACAAGCCCGGGGACAAGACTGGGGACAAGCCCGTCGAAAAGGCCGCCGACACCGTCGCGGTGGAGCGCGGACCGTTCGAGTCCGCGATCGTCGCCAAGGGGGCCTTCGAGCCCGTGGAGTGGGTCGCCGTGGAGTTTCGGCCGCAGTCCTGGGGGCAGCCTCTCGATGTCGTCCGGGTCGTGCCGCATGGCGCCCGCATCGGCGTCGGCGATCTGCTCGTGGAGTTCGACACCGCGAAGCTCGATCGGGCGATCGCCGACGAGAAGGTGGAACTGGAGCTCGGAGAGAAGGCGCTGGAGGTCGCCCGCCGGGACGTGCCCGCGGCCGAAGCCATGCACCCGATCGAGATGGCGGAGGCCGAGCGGCAGGCGAAGGTCGCTGCCGAGGACCTCGCCAGGTTCCTGGGGATCGAGAAGGCCGCTGCGGAGGAGCAGGCCCGGTTCGTGGTGCGGGCGGCGGAGGAGCGGCTCAAGTATGCCCGCGAGGAGCTCGAACAGCTCGAACGGATGTACAAGGACAAGGATCTCACCGAGGAGACCGAGGAGATGATCCTCCAGCGGACCCGGTTCGACGTCGAGCAGTCGGAGTTGGCGCTCAAGCGGGCGAAGGAGAACTCGGAGGAGGCGATCACGCTGGGCATTCCGCGGCGCGAGACGGAGATCCGCAAGGCGGCCGACAAGGCGGCCATCGCGCTGGACAAGGCCCGGGCCACGCTGCCGCTGCAGCTCGCCCAGAAGAAGCTGGCGCTGGCCAAGCAGGAGCACGATCGGGCCGAGGCGCTGCGGCGGCTGGCCGAACTGGAGGCGGACCGGGCGGCCGCCACGCTCCGGGCCCCGCGGGCGGGCATGGTCTATCACGGCCGGTTTCGCGACGGCGTCTGGAACACCGCGGCGGTGGCGGCCAAGGCCGTCGTCGGGCAGCCCGTGCAGCCGACCGAACTCGACTTCACGATCCTCGACCCCGACCGCGTGCAGTTCCGGGCCAAGATCGAGGAGAAGGACCTGAACCTGCTCACGACCGGGCTGGCGGGCCGGGTCGAGCCGACCGGCTACCCGGAGGCCGACGTGGCGGTGACGCTCGGTCCGTTCGTGCCGGTGCCACGCGACGGCACGTTCGAGGCCGTGTTCGCGGTGGCGGCCAAGGAGGGCGGCCCCAAGCTGCTCCCGGGCATGACGGGAATCGCGCGGTGCACGGTGGCCAAGCGGGCCGAGGCCCTCACGGTGCCGGGCGGCGTCGTGTTCCGCGACGATGACGGCGGCCGGCACGTGTTCGTGATCGGCGAGGACGGCAAGCCGGTCAAGAGGCCGGTGAAGACCGGCCTGTCCTCCGGTGGCCGGATCGAGATCGTGGAAGGCCTGGCGGCCGGCGACCGCGTGCGGACGACGAAGCCGTGAGCCGCGGTCATTGGCTGGTGCTGGTCGCGGCCTGCGGATTCTGGTCGCCGGCCCATGGTGACGCGGTGATGCCCGCCGCGACCGCCGAGCGAGGACGATTTCAACGGAAGTCGTCGCCCGTGGAGGTGTCGGCGGACGACATCGACGCGGCGATCGCGCGGGGCAGGGCGTTTCTGCTCGCCGCGCAGAATGCCGACGGCTCCTTCGGGTCCGCGGGCCGGACGAAGGACCTCAACATCATGGCCGGCGTGGGCTCCCACCTCGGCTTCCGGGCCGCGACGACCGCCTTGGCGGTGCAGGGCCTGATCGAGGAGGGGGACGGCTCGCCGGCCGTCGCCGCGGCGATCGACCGGGGCGAACGGTGGCTGCTCGAGCACCTCCCCGACGTCCGCCGCGACGACCCGACGCTGATCTACAACGTCTGGGCGCACGCCTACGGCATCCAGGCGCTGGTGGCGATGCATCGGCGCGTGCCCGACGACGCGACCCGGCGGGCGACGATCGAGGAGCGGATCCGCGGGCAGTACGACAAGCTGGCCCGCTACGAATCGGCCCAAGGGGGCTGGGGTTACTACGACTTCACAGCCGGCACGCAGCGGCCGGCCTCGTCGTCGCAGAGCTTCGTGAACGCCACGGTCCTGATCGCCCTCCACGACGCCCGAGGAGTCGGAATCGAGCCGCCGGAGAAACTCGTGCACCGAGCGGTGGAGATGACGGAGGAGCAGATGCTTCCCGACTTCAGCTACCTCTACGGAACCTACCTGCGGACGGCGCCGCGAATGGGCATCAACCGGCCCGCGGGCAGCCTGGGCCGCAGCCAGGCCTGCAACCTCGCCCTGCGGCTCTGGGGCAACGACCGCATCAGCGACCGGGTCCTGGAGGAGTGGCTCGATCGGCTCGTGGTCCGCAACGGCTGGCTCGAACTCGGCAGAAAGCGGCCGATTCCCCACGAATCGTTCTTCAGCGTGGCGGGCTACTTCTTCTTCTACGGGCACTACTACGCCGCGCGGGTACTCGATGCGCTCCCCGACGAGATCGCCGACGGCTACCGCGGAAACCTCGCGAGGATCATGCTCGACGCACAAGACGCGGACGGCTCGTGGTGGGACTTTCCGCTCTACGACTACCATCAGCCCTACGGCACGGGCTACGCGCTGATGACGCTGCACCGCTGCCGAATGCCCAAAAAGTAGCGCCGGCTTTCCCGGAGGAGCGCGGGTTCCCTAGCCGCCGGCTCACCGCCCGCCCACCGCCGGTGGGCCGAACGACCGCGGCTGGCCGGTCGCCTCGAGCACCGAGAGCCAGAGGTCACCGCTCGGCTCCACTTGGTTGCGGTGGCTGACCGCCAGGGCCATCGGAATGTGCACGAATCGTCCACGCCAGCGGCCGATCACGATGCCCGTCCTGCCGGCCAGCGCCGCGTGCACGGCGTTCTGCGCGAGGCGGAGGCAGTAGACGCTGTCGTAGGGGTTGGCCTCCACGCTGCGGATCGCGTAACTGGGATCGATGTACTTGAGGTTCAGGTCGTCACCGCTGGCCGCAAAGTGATCGGTGATCCGGCCTCGCAGATACGTGCCGATGTCCGCGAGCTTCTTGTTGCCCGAGGCGTCGACCCCCGCGGCCGCGTCGCGGACGAGGTCCTGGCCGGCCCCCTCGGCCACCACGATCACGGCATGGCCCCGGCCGCGGACCCGCTGCAGGAGATGGTCGAGCAAGCCCCCCGGCCCGTCGAGCGCGAACGGCACCTCGGGGATCAGCACGTAGTTGGCATCGGGCTCGGCGAGCGACGCGTAGCAGGCGATGAAGCCCGAGTGGCGGCCCATCAGCTTCACGAGACCGACGCCGTTGGGCGAGGCCTTGGCCTCGACGTGGGCCGAGCGGATCGACTTCGTGGCCTCGCTGAAGGCCGTCTGAAAGCCGAAGCTCTGGTCGATGTAGGGAATGTCGTTGTCGATCGTCTTGGGGATCCCCACCACGGCGATCCGCACGCTCCGCACGGCCGCTGCGGCGGCGATCTGCATGGCCCCACGGAGCGTGCCGTCGCCGCCGATCACGAACAGGGCGGAGATGTTCATCCGCTCCAGGCAGTCGACGATCGCGCCGGCATCCTGGCCGCCACGCGAGGTGCCGAGGATCGTGCCTCCGTCCTCGTCGATGCCGCTGACCAGCTCCGGGGTGAGGTCGATCACGTCGTGGCCGTATCGCGAAATGAACCCCTGATAGCCGTTCTTGAAGCCGTGGATCCGCTGCACGCCGTAGTGGAAGGAGAGCTCCATCACCAGGCCGCGAATCACGTCGTTGATGCCGGGGCAGAGGCCGCCGCAGGTGACGATTCCCACCCGCATCTTCGGCGGATCGAAGAAGATCGCCTTCCGCGGGCCGGCCGGCTCGAAGCCGGGCAGCGCCTCGGCCCGCACGCCCGCCGCGGCCACGAGGCTCGCGGTATCGGCGAACAGCACCCGGTCGTCTTCTTCGACGTAGTGCACGTTGGTCTTGCGGGACTCGATCAGCGGCCGCAGGGGCGAGTCGATCCGACAGGGGCCCAGCGTCGTCACCGCCAGGTCGCTCATGGTGATCCTCGCGGTCATCGTGTCGCTCCTGGAACGGGGAGGGTGCTAGCCGGTCGTCCGCATGCCCGCGGCGATTCCCTGCACGCAGAGCCGGAGAATTCCGCGGTGATGGTCGCCCGAAGACGCCGGATCGGCCTCGAGTTCGGCCCGCCGGCGCCTGAGGAACTCGATCTGGATCAGGTTCAGGGGATCGATCGACGGGTTGCGGGCCTCGATCGACCGCTGGAACCAGGGCGTGGTGGCCAGCAGTTCGCCGCCGCCGACGATGTCGAGGATCGCCTGGCGGGTGCGGTCGCGCTCGGCGGCGATCCGCTGCCAGATCCGTCGCCGGGAGTCGTCGTCGGTGGCCAGTTCCGAGTAGCGCTGGGCGATCACCATGTCGGCCTTGGCGAGGGCCAGCGTGGCGTTGTCGATCGTGGCCTGGAAGAACGGCCACTGCCGGTACATGTCGCAGATCGCCTGCCAGGCCCGCCGGTCTGCGTATTTCACGTCGGTCAGCGCGGTGCCCAGACCGTACCACGCCGGGATCATGCAGCGGCTCTGGGTCCAGGCGAACACCCAGGGGATCGCCCGCAGGTCGTCGAGCGTCCGCTCCCCGCGGCGCCGGGAGGGACGCGACGCGATCGGCAGCGTCTCGATCTCGTCGATGGGAGTGGTCTGGGAGAAGTAGCCGATGAAGCCGGGCTGGTCGACGAGCTCGCGGTAGGCTGCGAACGAGCCCTCGGCCATCCGCTCCGCGATCCCGATCCACTCCGGCTTCGGCTCGCTGCGGCGCACGCTCGACGCCACGAGCGTCGCCCAGGTGACCTGCTCGAGATGCCGCCGCGCGATCTCCGGGTCGTCGTACCGCTCCGCCAGCACTTCCCCCTGCTCGGTCAGCCGCAGCGAGCCGTCGAGCGTTTCGGAGGGGAGGGAGAGGATGCCCCGGGCGGCCGGCCCGCCGCCGCGGCCGAGCGACCCGCCGCGGCCGTGAAAGAAGGTCAGGGCCACCCCGCGGGCCTCCGCCGCCGCGTGCAGCCGGCTCTGGGCGTTCTGCAGGCCGCAGCAGGCCGAGAAGTAGCCGCCGTCCTTCGTGCTGTCGGAATAGCCCACCATCACGACCTGGCGGTCGCCCCGGCCGCGGAGGTGGTCGCGGTAGGCCGGCACGTCGAGGATCGCGGCGAGCGTCTCGTGGGCATGGGCCAGGTCGTGGATCTTCTCGAACAGCGGCACGATGGCGATGTCGCCCTCGGAGACCGGCTCGCCGGCGGCTGCGGCCCGGCCCTGCGCCCACCGCCACAGCCAGAGCACGGCCAGCACGTCGGCCGGACAGCGGGTCAGGCTCACGACCGCGCCGCCAAGCGACCGTGAGCCGAACCGCACGCTCGCGGCGTGGAGCACGCGGAACAGCCGCAGCGAGTCGATGGCCAGGCCGCCGAGCTTCTCCTCCGGGAGCGCGTGGACGCGACCGAGCGATTCGACGAGCAGCCGGGCGCGGCCGGCGTCGTCGAGCCCGTCGTACGACGCGGCATCGGCCACCACGCCCGCGGCGGCGAGGATGTCCCCCATGATCTCGCGATAGGCCCGGGAGTCCTGGCGGACGTCCAGCCGCGTCATGTGCAGGCCGAACGTCCGCACGAGGTCGTGCCAGGCCCGGGCTGGCGAGTCTTCGGCGAGGCAGTGGTCGCAGCGCAGGGAGTCGAGCAGCGGCTCCAGGTCGGCTTCGAGGTCGGCGCCGTCACGGTAGGCCCAGGCCGCGGGGGCAACCGTCGGCGACTCCAGCCGCGACGCCGCCAGCCGGAGGCGGATCATCCGGATCCAGCGGCGGTAGGTCTCGTGCTCGGCGATCGGCTCGACTGCCGCCGCGACATCGGGCCAGCGGCGGCCGACCTCGGCGAGCCGCCGCGCGAGGGCCCGGCCTCCATCGGCGGCGAGCGACGACACGGTCAGCAGGTCGTGCAGCCGATCGCACCAGGCGAGGTGGGCGTCGATGGCGGCCTGCCGGAGCCGGACGAGCGTCTGCTCCGTCACGTCGGCCGTCACGAAGGGATTGCCGTCGCGGTCGCCGCCCATCCACGACCCGAAGGAGAGAAAGGCCGGAACGCGAAACGCGTGGCCTGCATAGTGGTCTGCCAACGCCCGGCGGAGGGCTGCATGCACCTGCGGCACGGCCTCCCAGAGCCGCGGCATGATCGACAGCCCACGATCGACCTCGTCGAGCACGGTGGGCCGCGTGGACCGGAGGAACTCCGTGAGCCAGAGGAGCGTGAGCTCGCTCCGCATGTCGGCCTCGTGGCGGGACCGCTCGCGGGGCAGGAGGTCGGGCGTGTCGAACATCTCCAGGCTGCGGCGCATGCGGCGGAGCTTGGCCCGGATCGAGCGCCGCTTGGCCTCGCTCGGATGCGCGGTGAAGACGAGTTCCACGGCCAGCCGGTCGAGCACCCGCTGGACGTCGTCGGCCGGCGCTCCGAGGTCCTTCAGTTCCCTGATCGCGGCGGCCAGCGACTCCCCGAGCGGTTCCGGGTGGAGCATCCGCTCCCGGTCGCGGAGCACACGGATCCGCTGCCGGTCTTCGGCGATGTTGGCGAGGTCGAAGAAGATGCTCAGGGCCCGGGCCACGATCGTGGCCTGCCCCTCGTCGAGCGACTCGATGCGCGCCGCGAGCGTCGCCTCGGCTTCATGCCGCCCCTGCCGCCGCTCCCGGGCCAGCTGGCGGACGTCGTCGACGAGGGCGCGGGCGTCGTCGCCGGCGAGGTCGCGAATCACGCTGCCGAGCATGTCACCCAGGAAGCGGACGTCTCGGCGGAGCAGTTCGTCGTGGGCGGCGGTGGCAGCGGGTGCGGGAGACACGCGACGGGCAGGCGGGGAGGCGGGTTCGGGCCGGGCGACGTGACGGTTGTACTTGCAAAGCCCGCGCCGCAAAGCGAACCCTCCCCGCGTGGGTGACGGGATCGGGTTTTCGAGCCGGTTTCCCGAGTTCCCAAGCGCCACGGGCGGCGGCGGGGCGCCGCGGTGATCCCGCGAACCGGGCGGTGCTGCCCAGTCCCGAGGCAGCGGGGCGGCGGCACCAGCCGCTATGCTCGAAGGATGTCGTCGCCCAGGCCCCGCCGCCGCGTCCGTGCCGCCGTGTCGCTCGTGTCGCTCGTGTCGCTCGTGGGATACGCCGGCGGCGCGGCCGCCGCTCCGCAGGACGTCCACGTCGCGGCGCCGGACCGGATCCGGCGCCTGCAGTCCGACGCTGAGGCCGCGGGCCGCGCCTGGTGGGGCTACTGGGGCGATCAGCCCCAGAAATACGTCTCGCACTCGAGCCATTCCAACCGGCTGATCCCGGTCTACGCCTTCGGGACCTCGCTGGCCGCCGTGAGCGGCTCCAACAGCGTGTACCGCGACCCCGGACGGCTGACGGCGCTGTATGGCCGGATGCCCGACCGCACGCTGAACCCAGCGGCCGAGTACTTCGACCAGACCGACATCTACCGGCTGCAGATGGCCGCCGCCGACGCGGGCAAGACCCGCATCGTGCTCGTGGTATTCGACGGCATGGACTGGCACACGACGCGCTTGGCGGCGATCGCGTCCCGCGGGCGAGTCGACTATGCCGAAGGCCGGGGGACCGGCTTCGCGTTTCAGGATTATCGCGGGGCGCCGACCGACTTCGGGTTCTGCGTCACGAGCCCGGCCAACGCCAAGACGCAGGTCGACGTCGACGCCCAGGCGGTGAGGAACCCCGGGGGCGAGGTCGCAGGAGGTTACGACCCGAGCCTCGGGGGCCAGACGCCCTGGGACCGGCGGGCCAGCGTGACCTACCTGATCGGCAAGGACCGCGACGTTCCCCATGCCTACACGGACTCGGCCGCGTCGGCGGCGTCGCTGTGCACCGGCTGCAAGACGTACAACGACTCGATCAACGTCGCCGTCGACGGCCGCCAACTGGAGCCGATCGCCCGCACGCTCCAGGCCCGCGGCTTCGCGGTCGGGGCCGTCTCGAGCGTGCCCGCGTCGCATGCCACGCCCGCCTGCTCGTATGCCAACAACGTCAGCCGCGACGACTACCAGGACATCGCCCGGGACCTCGTGGGCTTGCCGTCGATCGCCCATCGGGATGAGCCGCTTTCCGGGCTCGACGTGGTGATCGGGGGCGGCTTCGGCGTGGCCGCGGATCCGGAGAAGGACAAGGATCAGGGAGCGAACCTGGAACCGGGACTGAAGTACGTGGCCGACTCGACGCTGGCGGCGATCGACGCCGCGCGAGGAGGCCGCTACCGGCTGGCGATGCGGACCGCCGGCCGCGCAGGCTCCGAGGTGCTGGCCGAAGCCGCCGCCGACGCCATCGCCCGGCAGCAGCGGCTGTTCGGCTTCGTCGGTGCCGGCGAGGGGCATCTGCCGTTCCAGACCGCAAACGGCGACTACGACCCGGCGGCGGGGAACCTGCCGACCGACGACGAGAGCGTCGACGCGCTCCGCCGGAAATATGGCTCCGCCATCCGCTACAGCGAGGCCGACATCGCCGAGAACCCGTCGCTCGCCGAGATGGCCACGGCCGCGATGGACGTGCTCGCCTCCCGTGGGAAGTTCTGGCTGATGGTGGAGGCCGGTGAGGTCGACTGGGCATCGCATGCCAACAACATCGACAACTGCATCGGCGCGGTGCGGAGCGGCGACGCCGCCGTGCGGGCGGTGTTCGAGTGGATCGAGCGTCACGACGCGTGGGCGGAGTCGGTCGTGATCGTGACCAGCGACCACGGCCACGCGTTCGTGCTCACGGAGCCCGACGCCCTCTCCGGCGGCCCCTGATACGGGTCACACGCGATCCTCGCGTGTCGCTTCAGCACCGTCGCCGGACGTTCGCTGCGGGCATCCTGCGAATCCTGTTTTCGGCACGGCAGCTGCAGGGCCGGTCATTTTCCTTGCCGGGCGCGACTCAGGGCGTCAGATTCTTACTCGGTGACATACACGCGCCGTGCGCGCATCTTGTTCCGTAGTGGGCGCAAACACCGCATAACACCCAGGAAT
Organism: Planctomycetota bacterium; assembly: GCA_016872925.1. Lineage (GTDB taxonomy): Bacteria > Planctomycetota > Planctomycetia > Pirellulales > UBA1268 > QWPN01. Next base: position 256 of record VGYR01000004.1, on the reverse strand, counting down.
TGTTGACAAATCGGATCCGCGTATGGAGTCTTTATTCGTGACACACACGTCGTTTGCGCGCATGTTTACGCTGCCGTCGCCAGTCCGTGGTAATGCAGCCTGACACACGTGCCGAGGACGCTCTGGCCCCGGTCGGTGATCCGCCAGCGTTGCGTGCGGGGGATCTTCGCGATCAGGCCGCGGACATGGAGCCGCTTCAGGAGCCGGCCCACGGCATGGGATTGCCGTCGCCTGAGCAGTGGATCGGTCACCGGCG
>VGYR01000003.1 GCA_016872925.1 Planctomycetota bacterium | reverse complement strand
GCGTGAGCGATGGGGACTGAGCCTCGCGTGGCGCGGGTTCGGGGCCGCCCGTGCCTGGGAGGAGCGCGGTTTTTCAACCCGCGGCGCACCCCCGCAGACCCCGCACCGGAAGCCCCAATCGCGTGAGCGATGGGGACTGAGCCTCGCGTGGCGCGGGTTCGGGGCCGCCCGTGCCTGGTAGGAGCGCGGGTCTTCAACCCGCGGCGCACCCCCGCAGACCCCGCACCGGAAGCCCCAATCGCGTGAGCGATGGGGACTGAGCCTCGCGTGGCGCGGGTTCGGGGCCGCCCGTGCCTGGTAGGAGCGCGGGTTTTCAACCCGCGGCGCACCCCGCAGACCTCGCACCGGAAGCCTCGAGCTTACGACCGACTCCAGCCGGGCTTCGGCTGGGAGTGAATCCGCGGCACGGGCGGGACCGGCCCCGTGATCCGCCGTCGCTCGGCGTCGATCGCACCCCCCGCAAAGTGCTCGATCGCGAGATCGAACCGCACCGCCTGACCGGGTGCCAAGGCCACGACCCGCCCCTGCGACTCCTCGAAGGAGCGCGGATTGGGAAAGTTCGTGCCCGGTTCGAGCCCCGTCACATAGCCATCGGCAAGCCCGCCCTGGTTCTTCCAGAGCGTGAACTGCGGCAGCGTGTCCGCGGTCCACGACAGGCTCGCCGCGTTCCGGGCGTCCGGACCGACCAGCAAGGCCGTGGCCACGCCGTCGGCCCCGGACCGAAGACGGGCGAAGTGCACCTGCTCGCCCCGGCCGCCCTGAGGGGCCACATACCGGTTCCAGGTCGGCACGTCCGGCACGGCGGCCGCGTCTCGGGGGGCGAGTTCCTCGACGGCGGCGACCAGTTCGCTGCCCGGGCCTAGCAGCGGCGGACCAAAGTTGACGTGGTAGAGCATCTGCATCGTGGCCGGGCGGTCCGAGATGTTCTTCACACTGTCCGTCCACGAAACCCGATGCCGGTCGGCGTGCAGCGTCAGCGACGTGGTCATCCGCAGCGAATGGAACAGGAACCGGGTCTCGTCGACGGCGCCGGTGAGCGTGATCGTGCCGTCGACCTCGTCGAGCGTGACGTCGAGGTGGTGGGCAGGAAGATTGGCGATCCGCCCGTGCAGGCCGTGCACGAGCCGTCCGGAAGCATCGAAGTCGGGGGCCCCGTTGCTGACCAAGCCGCAGCGGGCCACGAGCTCGTCGAACCCGTCGAGCCAGCCGAGGCCGGAGGGCTCCGCCAGCGGCACGAACCGCGGGTTGACCGGCCCGTGCACCGGCGACTGCCAGCCGATCTCCACTCCGGCGGCCACCGCCTTCCAGATCCCGAGCCCCCGGTCCGGAAGGACGAAAACCCGCATGTCGCCCGCCACGAGTTCCACCAGCAGCACCCCCTCCCGCAGGCCCCCGGAGAGCCGCCGCGTGCGGACGGCGAGCCTACCCAGTCCGACATCGACCCTGTCCGCAGCGGAGAAGGACGCGCCACGGTGCGACGTGATCAGCTGCAGCGTTTGCGACGACACGGTTCGCCTCCTCGAGGTTCTGTCCGGCAGCACTTCACTCGCTGTGCGGACGACGACCGCAGGATACCGTCCTGCGGCGGGGTCACGCAGTCCGCTTGAAGCCCGACCGGCCTGAGGTCAGAGTGTTCGGCGGGCCGCGGCCGAACCGCAGCCCCCCATCGCCTCCCGAGCGATCCCATGAACGACCTGAAGATCTTCAGCGGTCCGGCCAACTCCGCGCTCACGCAGGACATCTGCCGCTACCTCAATCTGCCCATGGGCAAGATCTCGCTGGGCCGGTTTCCCGACGGGGAGATCTCCTGCAAGATCGATGAGGACGTCCGCGGCCGCGACGTGTTCATCGTCCAGTCGACGTGCCCGCCGGTCAACGAGCACATCATGGAGCTGCTCGTGATGATCGACAGCTTCAAACGGGCCAGCTCGTTCCGGATCACGGCCGTGATCCCCTACTTCGGGTATGCCCGCCAGGACCGCAAGGACTCCGGGCGCGTCCCGATCACGGCGAAGCTCGTCGCCAACCTGATCACCCGGGCCGGTGCCGACCGCGTGCTGGCGATGGACCTCCACGCCGCCCAAATCCAGGGCTTCTTCGACGTGCCCGTCGACCACCTCTACGCCGCCCCGGTGCTCAACAACCATCTCGCCTCGCTCGACATCCCCAAGGAGGACATCGTCGTCGTCAGCGCCGACGAAGGAGGCATCAAGCGGGCCCTCGGCCATGCCAACCGCATCGGCGCCCCGCTGGGGATCATCGACAAGCGTCGGCTTTCCGCCGAGACGACCAAGAGCACCACGATCATCGGCGCGAGCGTGGAGGGCAAGACGGCGATCCTGTTCGACGACATGATCAGCACGGCCGGATCGATCTGCGGGGCCGCCGAGGTGCTCCACAAGCACGGCGCTCAGTCGATCTACGCCGCCGCCACCCACGGGCTGCTCGTGGGCCCGGCGATCGAACGGCTGCGGTCCGCCCCCTTCAACAAGATCATCATCACCGATTCGATTCCCCTGACGCCCGGCAAGATGCTGCCCAACATCACCGTGCTGTCCGTGGCCAGCCTGCTGGGCCAGGCCATCAAGCGGATCCACCGCAACGAGTCGGTGAGCATGATGTTCCAGTGATTCCGTCCTTACGGCCGGCCGCGGCACGTTCGAGCCAAGCCAGAGCCAAACCCTGAGCCGAGCCCCGAAGGGCCCTGGATTCGCGTGGTCTGCGGCCGCCACGGTCCAGCCTTGCGGAAGCCGTCGGGGATGGCACACTTACGGGCTTCGGACCGGGTTTTCCAGGTAAAAAACGCGAGAGTTTCGATGAGTGACACGGTGGAAGTCGCCCTCCGCAAGGGCAAGGGTTCCCGCGACAGCCGCAGGCTTCGCACGCAGGGCCGCGTGCCCGCGATCCTCTACGGCCACGGCGAGAAGTGCGTCGACCTGTCGGCAAGCCGCGAGGCGGTGCAGGCGGCGGTGCGGCATGGCAGCCGGGTCGTCAATCTGACCGGGGCGGTCAAGACGGCGGCCCTCGTCAAGGAACTGCAGTGGGACACCTATGGCGTGGAGCCGATCCACGTCGATTTTCTCCGCGTGAGCGCCTCGGAGCACATCCGCGTCAAGGTGCCGGTGCACCTCAAGGGTGAATGTCCCGGCCAGCGGGCGGGGGGGATCGTCAACCTCGTGCTGCACGAGGTCGATCTCGACTGCACCGCCGACCATGTGCCTGAGTTCGTGTACGCCAACGTCGGTCACCTGGAATTGGGCCACGCACTGAAGGTCAAGGATCTCGAACTCCTGCACGGTGCCCGGCCTGCCGGCGACCCAGAGGAGACCGTCATCACGTGTGCCCTTCCCGGCAAGCGGGCCGAAGAGGTCGCCCCGACCGGCGGCGTCGAACCCGAAGTCATCGGTCGCAAGGCCGGCGACGAGGGTGAGGCCGAAGTTTCCAAGGAGTGATGGCTGCGGCCTGCGCACGAGGTTCGCCAGGGCATGGTCCGACCGTGAAACTTCTTGTCGGCCTGGGAAACCCGGGAAACGCCTCCAAGGACACGCGACACAACGTTGGCTTCGAGGTGCTGGAGGTGCTCGCCCGCCGAGCGGGTTCGCCAAGCCGTCGGCAACGCTTCCAGGGGGAAGTGGCCCAGGCGACGATCCGGGGCGTGCCGGCCCTGCTCCTCTGGCCCCTCACCTGGATGAATCTCAGCGGTTCCAGCGTGCTGGCGGCGAGGGACTTCTACAAGATCCAGGATTCTGACATGATCGTAATCTGCGATGACTTCAACCTGCCGCTCGACACCGTCCGGCTCCGGCCCGCGGGATCGTCGGGCGGACAGAACGGACTGGCCGACGTGCTGGTTCGGCTGGGTACCGAATCGATTCCCCGGCTCAGGCTGGGCATCGGGCCGGTTCCGGCCGGACGCAAGGCCGCGGATTTCGTCCTCGGCAAGTTTTCGCAGGCCGACCGGGAGCGGGTTGCCGCCGTGGTCGACCGTGCGGCGACGGCTGCGGAGGACTGGGTCGGCCTGGGCATTCAGGCGGCCATGAACGCTCACAACTGACGCACCCACCGGAACCTGACGCACCCACCGGGCAACGACGCGACGTACAATCCTGTTCCCACTCACCTAGCCAACCCAACGCAGAGGAGTTTGATTTTCATGGCGGTCTACGAGGGCATGTTCATTCTCGATCCCGCAAAGTTCGCCCGGGATCCTTCGGCCGCCGCCCAGCAGGTAGCCGATTTGATCACGGCCCACGGCGGGAGCGTGCTGGCCGCCCGCCTGTGGGACGAGCGGAAACTCGCGTATCCCATCAAGGGCAACAAGAAGGGCGTGTACTGGCTGACCTACTTCAAGATGCCGGGCGGCAACCTCGTGCCCTTCGAGCGGCAGTGCGAAATCACCGACGAGATCATCCGCAAACTCGTGCTCACGGTGGATGCCAGGATCGCCGACGCGCTCGTGCAGCACGCCCTGGCGGGCGAGGCCGCCCCCAAGCGGACGGCCGCCCCCCCGTCACCCGCGCCGGCCCACTAGCATCCCAGGGAGCCATCAGCCGAGAAACCAGGTTGCGGCCCGGCACGGTCGGGACTAAGATACTGAAGTGAACATCAGTTCAGTTTCTCGAAGGAGGCAAAAACCATGGCGAGTTTCAACAGGGTGGTGCTGCTGGGCAACGTGACCAGGGATCCGGAACTGCGGTACATCTCGAGCGGCACGGCTGTGACCGAGATCGGCCTCGCGGTGAACGACCGCCGCAAGACGGCATCCGGGGAGTGGGTCGACGAGACCACCTTCGTCGACATCACGCTCTGGGGCCGGACCGCCGAGATAGCCGGCGAATACGTGTCCAAGGGCGCGCCGTTGATGATCGAGGGCCGGCTCAAGCTCGACACCTGGGAGAAGGACGGCAAGAAGAACTCCAAGCTCCGCGTGGTCGGCGAGAAAATGGTGCTCTTGGGCTCCAAGGGAGACGGCCAGCGGAGCGGCGGCCCTGGGCGAGCGCAGCGACCGGCCGGCCGGGAAGCCTCCGGCGGCGGCGACGACCATGCCCCAGCGGAGCCGGAGTATGATGAAGGCCGTTCGGCCGGAGGCGTGGCTGCCGACGACGACATTCCGTTCTGAGCCCCGTCTCGTTCCGATTCCGAAGGCTCCTTTCCCCCCCGTCCTGTTCACCCACCGACACACGAGTTCGATTGCCAGGAGTTGCGCCATGCCCACCAAAGAATCCCCGCTCGTCGAAGCCAGCGGTCGCCGCCTGCCGAAGGGCAAGCGCGGCGGAGTCGAGCTGCTGCTCGTTCACAACGTCGACCACCTCGGCAAGCAGGGGGAGGTCGTCGAGGTGAAGCGCGGCTACGCCTACAACTATCTCCTGCCCCAGGGGATGGCGACGGTCGCCACCGACCACCACAAGCGGATGGTGGAAAAGCACCGGGCCAAACTGGAGGAGATCGCCCGGGAACGGCTGGCGGGACTGCGCTCCCTGCTGCAGGAACTCAGCCGGGCGAGTGTCACGATCGAAGCGAACGCCAACGACGAGGGCCACCTCTACGGCTCCGTCGCGGCCCCCGAGATTTCCCGGTCGCTCAAGCAGCTCGACCTCATGGTCGCGCCCGATCAGATCATCCTGCAGGGGCCGTTGAAGGAAGTCGGCCTCTACACGGTCAAGGTGAGGCTCGCTCCGGAGGTGGAGGGAGACCTCAAGGTGTGGGTCGTCCCCAGCAGCAGCGACGCCGGCAGCAAGTAGTCGGTCGTCCGACAACGGCAGGGCAGCGTGTCGTCGGCCGGGAGGCAGGGAGGCGCCTCGATGGCTCCATCGAATCGTGACGGCGGCAGTGACTCGCCAGATCGCCGTTCCCGGCGTCCGGTGGCCGGTGGCCCGTCGGCCACGCGACTGCTCGAGCCCCAGGATCGACCTGCCAACGTCGATGCCGAACGGGCCGTCCTGGGCAGCATTCTTCTCAAGCCCGATGTCTGCGACGACATCTCGCTCGTGGTCCGCCCGGAGGATTTCTCCGACGAGTCGCATCAGCTCCTGTACCGCCACCTTCTCGAGTTGCACGACTCCGGCAAGCGAATCGATGCCACGATCGTGGTCGAGCGGCTCCGAACCCAGGGCGACTTCGAGCGGATCGGGGGTGCCGCCGCCCTCGCCGACGTGGTTCAGGCCGTGCCGCACGCCGCCCACGCCACCCACTATGCCGCGATCGTTCGCGACAAGGCGATCCTCAGGGCCCTGATCGACGCCGGCACCGACATTCTCCGCGACGCCTACGACGCGGGCGACGAGCCTCGGCAGCTCCTCGCCCGGGCCGAGGAAAAGATCTTCTCGATTCTCGAGCGTCGCAGTTCCGCGGAGGCGAAGCCCATCCAGGCCGTGCTCGAAGAGGTGATGGTGCGGATGGACGCCCGGATGCGTCATGAGCATGCGATCGGCGGCGTCGAGACGGGCTTCACGGATCTCGACTCGCTGTGCGGGGGCCTTCACAACTCGGAGCTGGTGATCCTGGCGGCCCGTCCGAGCATGGGCAAGACGGCCTTCGCGATGAACATCGCCGAACATATCGCGATCACGATGAAGCAGCCGGTGCTGTTCGTGAGCCTCGAGATGGCGAGCCTGGAACTGGCCGACCGCCTGCTCTGCTCCGCGTCGCAAGTCAACGGCCATCGGCTGCGAAACGGCACGATCTCGCAGGAGGACCGTCGCCGCCTCGTGCAGAAGTCCTCGGAGATCAGTTCGGCCCCGCTGTTCATCGACGACACCCCCAGCCGCACGCTCACCGAAATCGCCGCGGTGGCCCGCCGGCTGAAGCGGAAGCAGGGGCTTGCGCTGATCGTGATCGACTACCTGCAGCTGATCGAGCCCGACAACCCCCGAGATCCGCGGCAGGAGCAGGTGGCCCGCATCGCCCGTCGGCTGAAGGCGATGTCACGCGAGCTGGACATCCCGGTCCTCTGCCTCGCCCAGCTGAACCGGCAGGCGGAAGTCTCCCGCGACAACCGACCCCGACTCAACCATCTCCGGGAGTCCGGCGCCATCGAGCAGGACGCCGACGTGGTGATGTTCGTGCACCGGGAGGAGTACTACCAGACCAACGACGAGGATCGGGAGCGGGTTCGCGGCCAGGCTGAAATCATCGTGGCCAAGCAGCGGAACGGGCCGATCGGCGACGTGAAGCTGCTCTGGCAGCACGACTTCACGAGATTCGTGAATCTCGAGCACCGGCCCTACGACGAGTTCGAACAGTTCAACGCAGCCGGATTCTGAACGTCGTTCAGGCCCGGCGGGCCGCGGCGGAGCGATCCGTTCCCGGTGTGACGTCGAGCATGGCGCCGTCGTCGTGGCCACCTTCCAGCAACTCCCAGGCGATGGCTCCCATGGCGGCGTTGTCGGTGCACAGGGCTCGGGGCGGAATGACCACCTGCACCCGCCGCCGACTGCCGACGGCTGTCAAGGCTTCTCGCAGGGCCGTGTTGGCCGCGACCCCACCCCCCGCCGCCAGCGTTGTGCAGCCCGTCTTCTCGAGGGCCAGATCGACCTTGGCGACGATCGAGTCGACGACGGCCCGCTGAAAGGATGCGGCAAGATCGGCGAGGCCGGCACCGCTCGGGCATGGTCGTTCGCCGCTGGCCCCCGGCGGCCGCACCCGGTACCGCAGGGACGTCTTCAAACCGCTGAAGCTCAGGTCGAGTCGATCCCGGTCGGCTGCGAGTGGCCGCGGGAAACGATGGGCCTGCGCATCGCCGCCGATCGCCGCTTTCTCGATCTCGGGTCCGCCGGGATAGCCGAGGCCGAGCAGGCTGGCCGCCTTGTCGAAGGCTTCCCCGGCCGCGTCGTCGATCGTCCCTCCGAGCCGAGTGGCCTCGAGCGGCCCATCCATGCGAAACAGCGACGTGTGCCCGCCGCTGGCGACGAGGCCGACGCAGGGGTACTCCAGGGCTTCGCCGCGGGCGAGACGACAGGCGTAGAGGTGGGCAAGCACGTGATCGTAGCCCACGATGGGCACGCCGCGGGCCGCGGCGATCGCCTTTCCGGCGGCCAGGCCGACCAACAGCGAGCCGACGAGTCCGGGCCGGACGGCAACACCCACCGCCTCGATGTCATGGATCGACAGGCCGGACCGGTCCAGCGCCTGATCGATCACGGGCACGATCCGGTCGACGTGTGCCCGTGAAGCCACCTCCGGGACGACGCCTCGCCAGCGGGCGTGCAGGTGCTCCTGCGAGGCGACCACGCTCGAGAGCACCTCACGGCTGCGGGCAATCACCGCGGCCGCAGTCTCGTCGCAGGTCGTCTCGATCGCGAGGAGTGGCATGGCAGAGCGATCGCAGGATCGGCGGCCGCTCCGGACCCCCGCTCAGTAGTCGTACCACATCCCGATGCCGCAGCGGTTCTGGCTGTAGAAGACGAACTCGTATTGCGGATCGGAGCCCTGAAGATACTCGAACCCGATCCGGAAAAGTTTCTCACTGCGGCTGCCGCGCCAGGCCCAACCCGTCTGGAGGCAGACGTTGCCCCCCCAGTCGCGCTCCTGCCTCGACATCCCGTTGATCGCGAGAAACGGAGCGCCCTGAATGCCGGTCGGTCGCGCCTGGATGAGCTCCGTCCCATACTGAAACTCCCAGGGCTGCGACCCTCCGGAGTTGTAGAACGAGTAGCCCACTTCCCCGTACAGCCGGAGCCAGTCGAAGACGTACCAGGAATTGCCCCACACGATGCAGTCGCGGACGTAGTTCACCCGCGGGAAGGTCGGGTACTTGAGCATCGCCTCGTCACCGAGGTGGGCGCTGTTGTGGTAGTACGCCAGCTTCGTCTGCCAGCGGCCGATGCCGTAGACGAGCGGCACGCCGAACCGGTAGTCGGCCGACCGCAGATCGCGATCGTCCTGCGGGTCGAGCCGGACGAACGCCGCACCCTCGATCTGCACCTCGAAGCCCTGTGGGTGCAGCACCGTATCGGAGCCATAGCGGAGGATCGATGCGCGGCCCCCGAGCGTGGTGTCCCAGAGCCAACCATTCTCCTTCGAGGGATCCAGTGGGTCGGTGGCGGTGTCGTCGTACCACACCGATCCGATCCGCGGTTCCTTGGGGCCCGCGAGATAGCTCGTGTAGATCAGGTTGTTCGGCAGCAGCTGCCAGCCCCAGGGCCGCGGCGCCCAGAGGTCGTCGAAGCAATCCGGGTAGCCCCCCGCGCCTGGACACCCTTCGACGCACGACCCTCCCGGATCGCAGCCGCCGTCGAGCACCACCGGGCCCGAGGACCGGGCCGGGGGAAGCGACTGGACCTCACCACCACCGGCGTAGAACTCGTCGTCCGGAAAGGTGAGCGGGGGCAGTGATTCGACGGCGGCCGGCGGGACGACGTCGCCTGGCGAGCGTCCCACGGGCCCCATGACCGCAGCCACCGCCACCAGACCCATCAGCGCCCGACTCGACAGCCGGCCGCGAGCGCAGCGGCGCCCGTTCCGCGGGCGAGTCACACGCGATCCGGAGTGGAGAAACGGAGTCATGGCGAGGTGCAGAACCGGCGGCATCTCCGAGACCGTGGCACACGACGCGCGGCTTGCAAAGCCGGATCACCGCGGCGACACTCTATGGTCGCCGGATCGGCATCCACAGAGTGATCGGCACATCGGACCGGTTTCCGAAAGGACCAGGAACGGACGGCCCGCGGATGGGCCGCAGCCTGGGAAACGGGGCAAGACCGCGAAGATCGATGTTCGCCAGACTGCCGCGGCCTCCTCAATCATCCGCATGACGTCCATGCAGCCAGCCGCCCAGACTGACACCCCGGCCGACGACGCTGCGGTCGCAGCAGCCCTCGGCCGCGTTCCCAGCGGCCTGTTCGTCGTGGCATGGCGGGAAGGCGATGCCGATCGCTGCATGCTCGCCAGCTGGGTCATGCAGGCGGGTTTCACGCCGCCGCAGGTGAGCGTGGCGGTCGCCACCTCCCGGACTCTGCTCGGGGCCATCGACCGGGGCGCAGGATTCACCGTCAGCGTTCTGGCCGAGTCGCAGCGATCGCTTCTCGCGCGATTCGGCAAGCCTGACCCGGATCCTTTCGCCGGCCTGGAGGTCGTCCGCACGGCCGGCGGCGCGGCGGCGCTCGCCGACGCCGCCGCGTGGCTCGACTGTCGGCCAACGGCCCGGGCCTCCGCCGGCGACCACGTCGTGGTGCTGGCAGAAGTCCGAGCCGCAGGAGGCACCGGTTTCGAGCCAGCGATTCACCTGCGAAAGAACGGCCTGCGATACTGACTGACCTCCTGGAGGCGTTCCATGTTCCGCTTCGCATCGATCCTTGGCAGGCTGTGCATCGGCACCGCCGCCGCCGTCTCGCTTGCAGCCCTCGGCTGCTCGGATGCCCGCAAGCCCGCCGATCCCGTCGCCGCCCCGACCCCGCGACCGGCTGCCGAAGCGAGCCGCAAGCCGAGTCGGCTGATCTTCGTCACCAACGGCGATGATCCGTTCTGGGATGCCTGCCTCAGCGGCCTGAAGGAAGGGGAACGGCGGTTCGGCTGTGAGGCCGCCGGGCTCACCGTTTCCCGCGACGTGAACAACGGCACCGCCGAGGGGCAGATCGAGCGGCTCCGGCAATATGCGACGCAGGACGACATCGCGGGCGTCGCCATCAGCGTGATCCAGGCCGACAACCAGTCGATCGTCGAGGAGATGCGGAAACTCAGGAGCAAGGGCGTCAAGGTGATCACGGTCGACGGCGACGTGAATCGCGACACATTCCGTGATGCCCGCTCCTTCTACATCGGCACGGACAACGTCGTCGGTGGCCGCACCCTCGGCACGGCCACCCGCGCGCTGCTCGAGGCCCGCGCGGCCAAGGAGGGCGGCTACGTCCAGTTCGCCGGCTTCACCGACAACGACAATGCCCGCAGCCGCATGAACGGCGTCAAGGAGGCGATCGGCTCCGCCTACGCCGAGCGGGATCGAATGGCCGACGAGATGGATCTGCCCCGCGCCCGCGACAATGTCCGCAACGCGACGCAGAACCACAAGGATCTCGTCGCGCTCGTGGGAATCTGGGCCTACAACGCCCCCGCGATCGCCGATGTCGTCACGGAAAGCGATACCCGCGATCGGTACGTGGTCGCCACCTTCGACGCCCAGGATCTGGCCATCGGGCATATGGAAAAAGGGAACATCGACGTGATGGTGGTGCAGAATCCGTTCGAGATGGGCGTGCAGACCGTCCGGCTGCTCAAGGGCATGATCGAGCAGGACGAGGGGGTGGTCGCCGAGATGTTTCCCAGGAGCGGGCAACCCGACGGCGACATCTTCACGACCGGCCTGCGGGTCGTGGTGCCCGACGCTTCCTCTCCGGTCCGGGCGGACCTGTTCGACCCGCAGGTGGTCGAGTTCATGACGCTTCCCGACTTCAAGGCATGGCTGGCCACGTACCACCTGACCAGTTCGTGAGCATGGACTCCCCCGCTACCGCCCGCCACGGCTGGCGCCTGCCCCGCCATGAGCTCGCGATCCTCCTGGCCACCGCCGCGGTGTACGTGCTCACCGGCTGGGCGGACCCGAATCACACATACTTCGCCAACTGGGCGGAGAGCCGCGACATCATCCTCCGGAACACCGCCCTGCTGGGCATCATCGCCCTCGGTTCGGCGGTGGTGATCATCGCCGGAGGCATCGACCTGTCGGCGGGATCCATGGTGGCGTTCAGTGCGACCACCTGCGCGCTGGTGCTCACCCTGTGCGCGGCGCCCGACGATCGCCGCCTCGTCACCGTCGGCCCGGGGGGCATCGCTGCGGCGATCGCTGCCGCCCTGCTTGCGGGACTCCTCGTCGGCACGCTCCATGCGTGGCTGATCACGACGATCCGACTGCCTCCCTTCGTGGCGACGCTCGCCACGCTGGTGGGCCTGCGCAGCTTCGCTCGGGCGCTGTGCCTGTTCGTCACCAAGCAGCGGTGGGGCAGCGAGTCGCAGCAGATCAACGTCAACACGCCGTTTTTCGTGTGGCTCAAGGAGCACAACGTCTGGATCATGACGGCGACCTTCATCGCCCTCGCGTTGCTGACGTGGCTGATCCTCTCCCGCACGGTGCTCGGTCGCCACCTCTACGCCCTGGGAGGCAACGAGCAGGCAGCACGGCTGAGCGGCATCCGCACCGACAACGTCAAGTGGTTCGCCTACTGCTTCGGCAGCCTGACGGCGGCCCTGGCGGGCATCTTCCTGATGGCGGACAGCAGCGTCGCCCAGCCGGGCAATCTGGCTCGGGGTTACGAACTCAACGCGATCGCGGCGGCGGTGGTCGGCGGCTGCAGCCTGCAGGGCGGTGCCGGCACCGTGCCCGGCACGGTGCTCGGGGCCCTGTTCCTGCGCGTGGTGATCGACGCCGTCTCGAAGCTGATCAAGGCCAGCGCCGACGTCTACGAGGGAATGATCGTGGGGATCATCGTGGCCCTGGCCGTGACCTGCACCCAGTTCGGCCGTTTCGGACAAGGGGGCCGCAGCTTGTTTCCGGGCATCCGGGGTCTGGCGGCGATCCCCGCGATCGCGATCCCCCTCGGGTTGCTCGCCACCATGGCGGCTGCGAACGTCGACCTGCTCGCGGGCCGGACGGCTCTCTTCGGGGGGGTGGTCGGCGCCGGCGTGCTCGTCGCGCTTGCCGCCGTGCGGCATCTTCAGGGCCGCCGCGGGCCATGACGCCGATCGTCTCGTTTCGCGGCGTTGGCAAGAGGTTTCCGGGCGTGACGGCCCTCGACGACGTGTCCTTCGACCTCGCCCCCGGCGACTGCCACGCGATCTGCGGGGAGAACGGCGCCGGCAAGAGCACGCTGATGAAACTGCTCTCGGGCGTGATCACCGACTACGAGGGACAGATCCTCGTCCGCGGCGTGCCGGCGCGATTCCGCGACACGCGCGATGCCGAGGCCGCGGGGATCGCGATCATCCACCAGGAACTCAACCTGGTGGACCAGCTGTCGGCGACGGCCAATATCTTCTTGGGCCGCGAGCGACGCACGGCCCGCGGGTTTCTCGACGACGAGTCGATGGAGCGGGAGGCGGCTCGCCTCCTCCGGGAACTCGAGTGCCCGATCGATCCCCGGACATCCGCCGGAGCGCTCCGCGTGGGAGACCGGCAACTCCTCGAGATCGCCAAGGCCCTGTCACTGCGCAGCGACGTCCTGATCATGGACGAGCCGACCAGCGCCCTGACCGAAGGGGAAGTCGCACGGCTCGAGCGCGTGATCGCCCGCCTGCGCGGCCGCGGTGTCACGATCCTCTACATCTCGCACAAGATGAACGAGGTGTTCCAGCTCGCCGACCGGATCACCGTGCTCCGGGATGGCCGCGTGGTGACGACCGTGGAGCGACCCGCGACCTCGCCGCGCGAGATCACGGCCTGGATGGTGGGCCGCGAGATCGCCGACCACGACTTCCGCTCCCGCGGACCCCGCGGTCCCAAGGTGCTCGAGGTCCGCCGCCTCACGCTTCCCCGGCCCGGACGCACCCAACTCAACCACCTGACCGACGTGTCGCTGGAACTGCACGCCGGCGAGGTGCTGGGCATCGCGGGGCTGATGGGTGCCGGCCGCACGGAGCTCTTGGAGGCGATCTTCGGCGCGGCCGAGCCGATCTGGACCGGCGACATCCTGCTGGACGGAAGCCCGGTCCGCTTCGCTCATCCCGCCGAAGCGGTGGCCGCGGGGATCGCGATGGTCACCGAGGATCGGAAGCGACTCGGTCTGTTTCCGGATCTCGACGTCGCGGCAAACGTGAGCCTGTGCGGCCTCCATGCCGCCGCCCGCGGCGGCTTGCTGTCCCGGAGCCGCGAGGACCACCTGGTCGAGGGCATGATTCGCGACATCGGAGTGAAGACTCCCGGCCCGCACGCCGCGATCACCAGCCTTTCCGGCGGCAATCAGCAGAAGTGCATCCTGGGCCGCTGGCTGCTCACCAAGCCGCGGATCCTGCTGCTCGACGACCCCACGCGGGGCATCGACGTGGGTGCCAAGGCCGAGCTCTACCAGCTGATCGACCGTCTCTGCCAGGATGGACTTGCCGTGATCCTGACGTCGAGCGAGCTGCCCGAACTCCTCGTCCTTGCGGATCGAATCCTCGTCCTCGCCGAAGGACGGATCACCGCCCGGTTCACCCACGGCGAGGCGACCGAGCAGAAGATCGTCGAGGCAGCGACCGGCAGTCAGGCACCGAGATAGCGGGCGACGATCGCGCGGGCCCGGGCCTCTTCGCGGGTTCCCGTCACGATCGCACGGCCGTCGGCAAACACCGCGAGCTGCACTCCCTCCTCGACGTCGGCCCGCACGATCCAGCGGTTGGCGACCACCGGACCGATCGCGGCGAGTCGGTCCGCCACCAGGGCAAGGTCGATCCCGCCTCCCGCCGAGGGAACCTGCACCGCGTCGCGGCCGCAGAGCGGAATCGGCCTGCCCCCAAGACGCCCGTCGAGCCAGGGGTAGTCCGCCCGACGGCAGGTCGGGCAGCCCGTGGCGGCGAGTGGGGCGAGATCCACCGTCCGCCAGGTGGCATCCCACAGGTCGCAGACGAGCAGCCGGCCGGCAGTCGCGTCGTGCCCGGCAAGCAGTTTGATCGTCTCGGCGGCCTCGACCGCGCCGACCACGAAGGCCGCCGGTCCGATGATTCCGGCCGTGTCGCAGGTGGGCAGCGTCCCCGCCGCAGGCGGCTCGGGGATCAGGCACCGCAGGCACGCGGTTCGGCCGGGGATGATCGTGAGCACGCGCCCCTCGGCTCCGATCGCCCCCCCATGCACCCAGGGCAGGCCGACGCGACAGGCCACCTCATTGACCAGAAAGCGGGTCTCGAAGTTGTCGGTGCCGTCGACGATCACCCCCACGCCGTGGAGGAGTGCCGCCGCATTGGTGGCCGTGAGATCCTCCACGGCCGGCTCGATCGTGGTCGCGGCGTTGATCCGCTGCAGGGCGCCGGCGGCGGCCACCGCCTTCGGGAGCCCGGCCCTGACGTCGGCTTCGTCGAAGAGAACCTGCCTGGGAAGATTCGAAAGCTGTGGAAGATCCCGGTCGATGAGCCGGAGGAACCCGACCCCAGCCCGGGTCAGGGCCATCGCCACGACACTCCCCAGCGCCCCGCAACCGACGACGGCAACCCGCGCTGCCGCCAGCCTGCCCTGCCCTTCGGGCCCGAGTGGGGCGAACCGCGTCTGGCGCGAATACCGTTCGGCATCGAATCCCATCATCCTGGCAGTCTATCGCGCCGACCGGGAGAGACAGCACGACCGACGGCCCACCTGCCGTCGACGACTCACACCGTGCCGACGAGATACCCGGCCCAGTCCCACACTGGATGAGCGCCGTCAGCGGCTGCGGCCCAAGCCGCCAGATCCCGTTGGAGCGTGGTGCAGGCAGCCCGGGCGGACGGGGGCTCGAGGGCCAGCGCATGCCGCCAGGCGACGAGCGGGCATTCAGGAAGACGCCGCCAGCTCTCGTGCGGCAATCGGTCCGCGGCGAGCCTCACGGCCATGAAGTCGAAGCCCTCGGGCACGGCCGGCACCGGAAGCCCGGCATCGACCGCGATCCCGATCTGCATCGTGCCTTTCGCTCGGCGGATCTCCCCGGCCACTCCGCCGAGTGAATCAGGCCGCCCTCCATCGACGACGATCACCATCAGCGCCGCAGGGTGACGGCTGAGCGCCGCGAGCCGAGGACCGGTCAGCTCCGAAGACTCCACGAGGGTCACGACGGCGACACCGAGCTCGTCCGCCCTCGACAGCAAATCGTCGCCGGGGGCCGTGGCCACGATGCCGGTCTCGGCGGCCCAGGCGACGTCGGCGCCTCCTCGGAGGGCGGCTGCTCGAGGCACCCACCGCCGCCCGTCGAGCCAGAACGACCGCCCGCGGACTCCAAGCCGGCGGAGGCCGACACCCGTGTCCACGGTCGTCGGACTCATGCCGGCCGCCTCGAGCCGGATCGCGGCCCGGTAGAGGTTCGGTGACTCTGGCGACCAGAACGCCGGCTCCGTCAACACGACGCGAGACACGACGCCCCTCCCCGGCAGGTCCGTCATCGGCTCGAGGCGGGCTTCCATCGGCAACGTCAGGTCCTGCCGACGGTATGGACCGATCAGCAGTCCTTCGAGTCGCGCGCCGTGCGGCGTCGGTGCGCTGGGGGAGAGGTAGACCTCCGCCCGCATCTCATCGCAACGGCCGAGCGTGAGCATGATGTCGGGCGATTCGCTCACGTCGCCGTCTTCTCAGCGAACCGCTCCCGCGCCAGATCGCCGAGCCGCTTGAGATCGAGCTTGCCGGACCCGAGCACGGGCAGTTCCGCAATCTCGGCAAACGAGTCGGCCCCCGGGATCCAGAGCGCTGGAAGACCCTGCTCGTGCAGTCGGCGCACCACCTCACGTGGCTCACGAGACGACGGAAGGTGGAGCACGATCAACCGCTCCCCCTTGGATTTGTCGGGAATCGCAGTCACGACCGCGAGCAACTCTCCGTCCACGGCACCGAACTCGGCGTTGATCGCCTCCTCGATGGAGATGTGGGGCACCATCTCTCCGCCGATCTTCGAGAACCGGCTCTCACGTCCCGTGATGGTGATGAACCCTTCCGTGTCGAGGCGTGCTATGTCGCCCGTGCAGTACCAGCCGTCCCTCACCACTTTGGCCGTGAGGTCGGGCCTGTCGAGATACCCCTGCATCACGTTGGGACCCGTAATCCAGAGAAGCCCCTCCTCACCCACGGGCAGTTCCCGCTCACCGTCGCGATCGGTGATCCGGGCGCGGCAGCCGAGGATCGGCTTTCCGACCGTGCCCTCGCGGGCGTCGGGGGGACGGCCAGGCACGTGCCGCGAGATGGGCACATTCGCGGCGACCAGCGGCGAGAGTTCCGTCGCGCCGTAGGCCTCGCTGGGCCGGATGCCGAACTTCTTCTCGAATCCGTCACAGACGTCCCGGGGAAGCTTCTCGGCGGCGCCGAACACGCACTCGAGGGTAGAGAAGTCCTCGACCGGAGTCCGGCGGGTGTAGATCCGCAGGAACGTCGGCGTGGCCATCAGCAGGGTCGCATGATGTTCGCGGGCGAGCCGACCCACGACCTGGGCGTCGCGTGGGTCGGTATGGTAGGCGACAGCCGGCTCGAGCGTCAGCGGGGTCCAGAACGTGGTCGTGTAGCCATAGGAGTGAAAGAACGGGAGCACCCCGAGCGCGACGTCGCTTGGCGAGAGGTGCAGGAGGTGGTCGATCGCCCGGAGGTTCGAGCCGACGTTCTCCTGCGTCAACACCACCCCCTTCGGATCCCCGGTCGAGCCCGAGGTGAAGATGATCGTCAACGGATCGTCCGGCCGGATGCGCCCGAGGCCGAGCGCCGACTCCAGCATGTTGAGGGGCATGAACCGGGCCTGGACGTACGCGATCGCCTTGTCGGACAGCGACGCCTGCTTTCGCAGCGTTCCTGCATCGAGCATGCGCTCGCCGAGATCGAGCTTGACCCTGGCGAGAAAGGCTGGACTGGAGATCACGTGCCGGAGGCCGGCCCGCTCGATGCAGATGTCGAGGATGGACTGGCTCGTCGTGTAGTTGAGGTTCACCGTGACCCGTCCCATGATCGCCAGGGCGGCGTTGACCACCGCCGCACCGGCCGTCGGCGGCAGCATCACGCCCACGCGCTTCTCATCCGCGGCCAGCACCCGCTCCAGCACACGCTTCACGACCAGCACGGCGAGCAGGAACTCGCGGCCGGTGAGCCTGGCGCCCAAGGAATCGGCGACCTTCATCCGCTGGCCCGCGCGGCGGCAGTTGAACAGCATCTGTCGCTGCAGGGACGCGAGGCTTGGGGACACGGGGGAACCTGTCATGATTTCCAGGGGGTGCGGAGGGCCGAAATCGGCGACCTTCATTGCCGCCGCGGATGCGAGCATTAGAATCGCGGCACGCCGGACCGGCCAGCAAAAGCCTGTTCGCAACGCCCTTTCTCGCCATTCCCCGCCGCGGCGATGTGGTCGGGCCGGCCCCCGAAGACGAGCACAGGATGCCGCGCTACCAGCCTTCGCGAATCGAGCCCAAGTGGCAGGAGTGGTGGGAGGCCCGGGGAACGTTCGCGACGCCCCGGCTGCCCGCCGGCCGGAAGGCCTACATCCTGGACATGTTCCCGTACCCCAGCGGCGACGGTCTGCACGTCGGCCACCCCGCGGGCTACACCGCAACCGACATCGTGGCCCGCTTCGAGCGGATGCGGGGCACCACGGTGATGCACCCCATGGGCTTCGACGCCTTCGGCCTGCCCGCGGAGGAACACGCCATCCGGACCGGGACGCCCCCGCGGCAGAGCACCGAACGCAACATCGCCACCTTCACCCGGCAGCTGAAGATGCTCGGCTTCAGCTACGACTGGGAGCGGGTGCTCGCCACCACGGATCCGGATTACGTCCGCTGGACGCAATGGATCTTTCTGGTGCTGTTCGACACCTGGTTCGATCCGGTGCTCCAGCAGGGTCGCCCGATCGCCGAGCTCCCGATTCCGCCCGACGTGGAAGCGGCGGGGCAAGCCGCCGTGGCGGCCTTCCGCGACGGTCACAGGCTCGCGTACCAGTCCGAGGCCCCGGTGAACTGGTGTCCGGCGCTCGGCACGGTGCTGGCCAACGAGGAGGTTGTCGGCGGCGTCAGCGAGCGCGGTGGACATCCCGTCGTCCGCATCCCCCTCCGCCAGTGGATGCTGCGGATCACCGCCTATGCCGACCGACTGGAGCGTGAACTCGACGGTCTCGACTGGCCGGCGAGCATCAAGAAACTGCAGAGCGATTGGATCGGGCGGAGCACCGGCGCCGAAGTCGACTTTCCGATCGGAGCGCAGGAGGGCGCGGACTCCGCCTTCGCTCGCTGGAAGGCGGCGAGGGCCACGACGGGTTTCCCCGAGACACCTGGGCACGAGGTGCTCCGGATCTACACGACCCGCCCGGACACGCTGTACGGCGTGACCTACATGGTCGTGTCCCCGGAACACCCGCTGCTCGACGCGCTGACCGTACCGGGCCAGCGGGAGGCCGTCGCGGCCTACCGCGCGGCGGCTGCCAGGAAGAGTGACCTCGACCGCACCGACCTGGCGCGGGAGAAGACCGGGGTCTTCACGGGCACTCATGTCGTTCATCCGCTCACCGGCACGGCCATTCCGGTCTGGGTGGCGGACTATGTTCTCGCGTCCTATGGCACCGGGGCGATCATGGCGGTGCCAGCCCACGATGATCGCGATTTCGAGTTTGCCGGGACCTTCGGCCTCGAGGTGACCACCGTCGTCGAACCCGACGAACGACCCGCGAAGCCGGGCGAACTGTTCACCGGCGAGGGCCGGGCCGTCAACTCCGGCGGCTACACCGGGCTTGCCACGCGGGAGTTCATCAGCCGGGTCGCCGACGACCTCGAGAACGTCGGCCTGGGCCGCCCCGCGGTCAACTACAAGCTTCGCGACTGGCTCTTCAGCCGCCAACGGTTTTGGGGGGAGCCGTTCCCGATCCTCCACGAACTCGGTGCCGACGGAGAGCCCACGGGCATTCTCCGGGCGGTCGACCCGGCCGAGCTTCCCGTCGCTCTTCCGGAACTTACGGACTTCAAGCCCGGCGACACGCCCGACCCGCCACTGTCGCGATCTCCCGCCGAGTGGCTGTTCGTCGAGCGGGATGGCCGACGGTATCGGCGTGAGACCAACACGATGCCGCAGTGGGCCGGATCGTGCTGGTATTACCTGCGATTCCTCGACCCGCGAAACACCGACCGGTTCATCGGCCCGGAGATCGAGCGCGCCTGGATGCCGGTCGACCTCTACATCGGCGGTGCCGAGCATGCCGTGCTTCACCTGCTCTACTCGCGGTTCTGGCACAAGGTGCTCTACGACCGCGGCCACGTCTCGCATCCCGAGCCATTCGGCCGGCTCGTCAACCAGGGAATGATCCTCGGCGAGATGGAGTTCACCGGCTATCGCAGCCCGAAGGGGGGCTGGGTCTCGGCGGAGAAGCGGGGCGGTGACGACGTCCCTGCCAAGGTTCCGGCGGACCAGGTGGAGAAGCAGGGGGAGCATTTCGTTCTCCGGGACGCGCCACAGGTCAGGGTCGAGAGCCGGGCCTACAAGATGTCGAAGAGCCGGGGCAACGTCGTCAATCCGGACCAGGTCGTCCGTGACTTCGGAGCCGACGCCCTCCGACTCTACGAGATGTTCATGGGACCGCTGGAGGCGACGAAGCCCTGGAGCACGTCGGGCGTGAGTGGCGTGCGTGGCTTTCTCGACCGCTGCTGGAGGCTCGTCGTGGACGAGCGCGCGGATGACCTGGTGCTCGCCCCCCAGGTGTGCGACGAATCGCCCACCGAGGACCAACTCCGTGAACTTCATCGGACGGTCGACAAGGTGACCCGCGACATCGAGTCGCTCTCCTTTAACACGGCGATCGCCCGGATGATGGAGTTCGTGAACTTCTGCACGCCCCTCGAGCGCCGGCCGCGGGCGATCCTCGAGCCATTCGTGACGATTCTGGCACCGTTCGCCCCGCACCTCGCGGAAGAGCTCTGGGCCATGCTCGGCCGCCCGGCGCCGGTCTCCCTCGCCGCCTGGCCGCAGGTTGACGGCCGCTGGCTCCGGGACGACACGGTGGAGGTACCCGTTCAGGTGCAGGGCAAGCTCCGTGGCCGCGTGACCGTGCCGGCAGACGCCGACGCGGAGACCATGAGATCAGCCGCTGCGGCCGATCCGAAGATCGCCGAGCTCCTGGCCGGCCGCGAGATCGTCAAGGTGGTGGCCGTGCCGGGCCGGCTGGTGAACTTCGTGGTCAAGGGCTGACCGCCGCGGTCGCGGTGCGCCGGCGGGCTTCGCCGGTCTCGGCGGCTCGCGCCCGTGCCATGGAAGCAGGGATTCTTCCGTGCGACCGGTTGCCGTAGCATGAACAGCGGTTCGGGGTCAGGTTTCCCTCGAGGAGCGACTCATGACGGTGAAGCGAGTCCTGGCGCTCGTTCTTGGCGGGGGTCGCGGCACGCGGCTCTATCCGCTGACCCGAGACCGTTCCAAACCCGCCGTGCCCCTGGCAGGCAAGTACCGGATCATCGACGTGCCGTTGTCGAATTGCATCAACAGCGGCGTACAGCGGATCTACGTCCTCACCCAATTCAACTCGGTGAGCCTCCATCGTCACATCCGCCGCACCTACACCTTCGACCCCTTCAGCGGCGGCTTCGTCGAAATCCTCGCCGCGCAGCAGACCCTCGACAATCCCGGCTGGTACCAGGGAACGGCCGATGCCGTCCGGCAGAACCTCCGCTATCTGCAGCAGCCCGACATCAGGCATGTTCTGATCCTTTCGGGTGATCAACTCTACCGGATGAACTACGCGGACATGCTCGCGACGCACATGGCCCACCGGGCCGACGTCACGATCGCCGGGATTCCCGTGAAGGACGAGGCGGCGTCGGCCCTGGGCATCATGCGGCTGGACGGCGAGGGGAGGGTGCAGGGCTTCCTGGAGAAGCCGCGGACCACGAAGGAACTGCAGATGATGCGGACCGACCCGGCGTGGATCGAGGCTCAAGGAATCTCGGCGCACGATCGCTCGCTGATGGCCAGCATGGGTATCTACCTCTTCGACCGCGACTGCCTGCTCGACCTGCTGACCAAGACCGACTACCAGGACTTCGGCAAGGAGGTGTTTCCGGCCGCGATTCGCGCCAAGCACGTGCACCTGCACCCCTTCGACGGCTACTGGGAAGACATCGGCACCATCCGCTCGTACTTCCAGTGCAATCGCGAACTCGCCGGCCCGTCGCCGCCCTTCGACCTCGTCAATGCCGAGGCGCCGATCTACTCCCGCGGCCGGTTTCTGCCACCGTCACGACTCGGCGGCGCCAGCATTCGCAACAGCCTCGTGTCGGACGGCTGCGTGATCGGGGCCGGTGCCGTCATCGAGAACAGCGTGATCGGACTGCGGTGTCGCGTCGGCAGCAACGTGGTGATCCGCGACTCGGTGATTCTCGGCAACGACTACTACGAGACCGAGGACGGCCTCGCCGACGACGTGGCGCGAGGCCTGCCTCCGCTGGGAATCGGCGCTGACTCGATCATCTCGGGTGCGATCGTCGACAAGAACGTCCGCATCGGCCGCCGGGTGCGGATCGCCAACGAACACGGCTGGATCGACACCGCGGACGACCCCCGGTTCACGGTGCGCGACGGCATCGCCGTGGTCCCAAAGGACGCGGTGATCGCGGACGGGTGGAACCCGGAGCCGGCTCTCATCAAGCTCGCTTGAACGGCCCTTCACGCGCCTTCCCGAGCGGCCAGCGGACCGGCGCCACGACCAGGCTCTTGCCGCCCCGGGCAGGCGATTCAGCCGCGCCGAGGGCGCTCTAGCGTTCCGTTCGGGGCCGCCAGCCTGGAGTCTCGAGCAATGCTCCCGGCGCGTCGTCCACCGCGGGGAACGACGGGATCACCTGCCACGGATCGCCGCGGTCGGCATCCGGCTGCGGTGCGCCGGCGTCGGCTTCCACACCGGCCGTCATGAGCACGCTCACCGGCTCACCGGCGTCGGATTCCGCGGACACGAGTCGGGCACCGGCCTCACCCTCCGCGAGCGTCGGAGAGTCCAGTCCTCGACCTGCATCCCCGTGCACGATCAGGGGCCAGGGCGTCGGGGCTGCCCCGAGCGGCAGAATGCCATTGCTCCGTGCCCGGAAGTCATTCTGAGGTGGTGCCCCGTTGGGCACGGGCCCCGTGTAGTCGTACGGGTCGGGGCACATGGTGCACCCGGCCGCCAGCACGGCGACCAGCGCCCATGACGCACGGCTCATCCGAGCCACGACGACTCGTCCTGCAAGGCCCACGTGATCCCGTCCGAGCCTCTTCGGACGCCCCCAGCTGCCGATCCCCGCGCGCAGAGCACTGCACCCAGCGGCTGTTCCCCTCCCCACGACCCGCATTCATCATCGGACCGTGACCACCCGGATCTTCAGCAAAATCCGACCGTCACAAGTCGACGCCCAGTTCCGCCATCAACGTCTTCATGTCCTCCCAGACGTCCCGCTTTGCGGCCGGATTCCTCAGGAGATAGGACGGGTGGTAGGTGCAGATCACCCGGGCCGACTGGTACGAGAACCAGCGGTGCCGGAGCCGGCCGATCGGCTCGGTCGTCTCGAGCAGCGCCTGCGCCGCGGTCGCCCCGAGGCAGCAGATGTAGTCCGGGGAGACGATCTCGAGTTGCCGCTGGAAAAACCTCCTGCAGTTGCCGACCTCGTCAGGAAGCGGAGTCCGATTGCCCGGCGGCCGGCACTTCAGCACGTTGAGGATGTAGACCTCGTCACGCCGCAGCCGACACGCCTCGATGATCTTGGTGAGCAGTTGTCCGGCCCGGCCGACGAACGGCTCCCCGGACGCATCCTCGTCGGCACCTGGCGCCTCGCCGAGAAAGCAGATCCGCGCATCCGGAGATCCGACCCCGAACACCGTCCGCGTGCGCGATGCCGCCAGCTCGGCGCACAGGGTGCACCCGGTGACCTGCTCGGCGAGGACGAGCAGCTGCCGCGCACGATCGGCCGCACACCCGGCTGCCACCGGCTCCTCGGCTGGCGGCTCCAGCTTCATGGGCCGACGATCGGCACCGCCGCGATCCATGTGCCGCGGCACCTGCCCCACCCCTGACGCGGCCAGGCTCTCCAGCCGTTGCTTCAGCGCACGCCCCGAAAGTGGCTCCATGCTGATGACCCGCGGAGCGCCCGTCAGAGGGCTCTTCGGTGACGCTTCGGACCGCGCCCCTTCCCGAGCAGAGCTCCAGCCGGTTGCCGCGTGGGTGTTTCCAGCTCAGGGCTGTCCATCGCGGGCTCCTCGCGGTGGGCCCGCTGAAATCCCCCCGTGGGCACCTGTTCCACGGGCGCGGGCTTGGGACGCCGGTCGAACGCGTCGAAACCCTCGATCTCGTCGCGCTTCAGCAGCCGCTCGATCCGCATCTCGATCCGGGTCAGTTGAGGCCCTTCTTCGGGCGTCACGAACGTGAAGGCAATGCCCTCTCGGCCCATCCGCCCCGTCCGCCCCACGCGGTGAACGTAGTCATCGCAAAACTCGGGAATGTCGTAGTTCACGATGTGCGACACGCTCGAGACGTCGATCCCGCGACCGACCACGTCGGTCGCCACCAGGATCCGCGTGCTCCCGTCCCGAAAGCTCCGCATCACGCG
Source organism: Planctomycetota bacterium (assembly GCA_016872925.1). Lineage (GTDB taxonomy): Bacteria > Planctomycetota > Planctomycetia > Pirellulales > UBA1268 > QWPN01. The sequence goes on along the minus strand of VGYR01000003.1, from coordinate 14,780 downwards.
GTCGCGGATGCTCTGTGAGAGGTCGCCGTGGATGCACGCCACCTCCCCCTGCGGCCGCGAACGGCGGCGCGAGAGCTTCTCGTAGATCTTGTCGGTGCCCCGCTTGGTGCGACAGAACACGATCACCTGCCGGGGATCCTCCCGGCCCAGGAGTTTCTCCAGAAGGTCGAACTTTCGTGTCGGATCGACGGTGAAGTAGCGCTGCTCGATCGTCTCGACCGCGAGCTCGTTGGTCGAGAAGTCCATGATCTCCGGATCACGCATGTACCGCGTGGCGAGCTTCTGCACCGGCGGAGGAACCGTCGCCGACAGGAGCAGGGTCTGACGACTCTCCGGACAGCGGCGCAGGATCTTTTCGATATCGGGACGAAAGCCGATGTCGAGCATTCGGTCCGCCTCGTCGAGCGTGACGATCTCCAGGGCGGAGAACGTCAACGTGCCGCGGCTCATGTGATCGAGGACGCGGCCGGGCGTGCCGACAACCACCGCCGGATGCTTTGCGAGCTTGTCGATCTGTCCCTTGATCGGCTTGCCGCCGTAGACCGCGACGCAGTGAATCCGGGAGCCATGGGCGAGTTTCTCGAACTCGTCCTTCACCTGCACGGCCAGTTCCCGCGTGGGAACGAGCACCAGGGCGCGGGGGCCTCCGCCACGCCCCGGCTGGAGGACCCGCTCGAGGATCGGCAGCACGAACGACGCCGTCTTCCCCGTACCCGTCCGTGCCTGCCCGAGCACGTCGACTCCCGCGAGCGCCCGCGGTATCAGACCTGCCTGAACGGGCGTCGGCGTCGAGTAGCCGGCCCGATCCACTGCCGCGAGCGTCGCCGCGGAGAGCCCCAAGGAACGAAAATCACCCGTACTGGCCGGGGCCCCGGCCCCACCACCCTGCATGCCGCCCGGGCGCCCCGACTCCGTCGGCTGCGCGGGCCCTTTGTCCATGAACACTCGTGGCCTCGTTGGATTCCTCGAAACGTCGCCCGCACGACTTCCCCGGGGGCTTCCTGATGCCCGCGGCTGAATCCGGCCGCGGAGTCACCCGGGACGGCTCGGCGGTTGGCGGCATTTGAGACGGGCCGCCCACAACCACGATTCGAACGGTACCACGCCCGGGACGAACCGGCAAATAGCACGGCTCGGACCGGTGCCGAAACCGAAGTTTTCCCCGGCCGCGGCCGCAGGATGCCCGATCACGCGATCCACCGGGCTTCCGCCCCGGCACCGGAGGTCGCCAGGCCGCTCGAGCCACGAAGAGCGCTCTCAACGATCGAAGAGTCGCTTGATGGCCCAGACCGTCGCCGCCCGTCCGGCCCGGGCGATGGATCGAGTCAAGGGAATCCCCTTCGGACACACCGCAACGCAGTTCTGCGCGTTGCCGCACATCTGGATGCCACCTTGACGGGTCAGCGCCTTCATCCGCTCGTCCGCGATCATTCTGCCGGTGGGGTGCGCGTTGAACAGCATCGCCTGACTGACCGCATGTGCCCCGACGAAGGCGGCGTCGTAGGCGGCCTTGCGGCGTGCCTCGAAGTCCTTCTCGGACTCGCCCTCCCGCCGCACCACTTCGACCTTGGTGTACTGCGGGCATGCCTCGAGGCAGCATCCGCAGCTCATGCAGGTGGACAACGGATATGCATCTTCCTGCTCATCCGGAGAGATTCGCGGCCCCGGCCCCAGGTCGTACGACCCCTCGACGGGCACCCAGGCCTCCACCTTCTCGAGCCCGCGGAACAGCCGTCGACGGTCGACGACGAGGTCACGGACGACGGGAAATTTCGACATCGGCCGGAGTTCGATCTCGTCGCCATCCTCAGCCAGCAGCCGGTCGACGAGGGCCGAACAGGCCATGCGCGTCCGGCCGTTGATCAGCATCGTGCATGATCCGCAGACCTCCTCCAGGCAGTTGCAGTCCCAGGCCACGGGGGCCACCTTGCGGCCATCCTGGGATCGCGCCTGCGCGGCGATTTTCTGCAGGATGCTGATCACATTCATGTTCCGCTCGTAAGGAACCTCGAACCGCTCCCAGTAACTCTCCCCGGAAGGCACGTCCTGCCGGAGAATCCGCACCCGGACGAGTTCGCCACGCTGTGCTCCGGCAGCGTCGGTCATGGCATGAGCGTCGTCTGTTGCCCGAATCATCATCGTTGATGTCCTCGCATGCGGTGTGTCATGCCCCGGCCCCGGCAGGCTGCGCGGCGCGGCCGGCGTGGTCCGTGGCCCTCGCGGACCGCTCCTTCCACACTTCCTCGATCGCATCCGCCCCGACGAGTCCGTAGAGCCGGGGCCGGGGCGGAATCAGCGAGGTGTCGACGTCCTGGTAGGAGATCTCCGGGTCGCCGCCTGGCCCGCAGGTCGCGATCGTCGACTTCAGCCATCTCCGGGTATTGGCCTCGAAGGTATCGCACCACTGCTCCGCTTCCTGCCGCCGCCCCACAGGATCGGTCGCCTTCAGCCCCGGCATCGCGAAGGCGGGCTTGAAGTGGGCCCCTCGGCACTCATCCCGAAGCAGCGCGCCTTTGAGGATGAGCTTGGCGATCGGAAACATGTCGCCGAGCGCTTTGGTGAAGACGACGTTTTGGTTGGTCCAGTTGCCGGTGTCGGACACGGCACACCGGGTCCACCGCTCGGCCATCCTGCAGACCTCGTCGTACGCCGGAACGAGCTGATCGTTTCGGCGGACGACCGTGGCCACGCGGGTCATCAGAGTGCCCAACTCCTGGTGAAGCCCATAGGGGTTCTCGACGCCCGCGGTGCGGGCCAGCAGGGATCGGTGCCGCTCCTCCTGGCGACGCACCTCCTGGTCGAAGAGGCGGGACTCGTCCCCCGCGGCCCTCGAGCCCGATCCACAGGCATTGGCCAGCGTGGGGGCCACGAACAGGCCGCTGAAGATGCACGACAGCAGCGAGTTGGCGCCCAGCCGGTTCGCGCCATGGTACTGATAGTCGCACTCCCCGATCGCATACAGGCCGGGGATGCTCGTCTGCTGGTTCCGGAACGATCCCTCCACCAGTCCCCCGGTCGCGCTCCGCTCGTAGTCGACCCACAGGCCGCCCATCGAGTAGTGAACGGCCGGGAAGATCTTCATCGGCGTCACCCGCGGGTCGACTCCCTGGAACTTCTCGTAGATCTCCAGGATGCCCCCGAGTTTTCTGTCGAGCGTCTCCCGCGGGATGTGCGTGAGGTCGAGGTAGACGCAGAGCCGGTCCTGCTCGACGGACAGGCCTTCCGTCGTGCAGATGTCGAAGATCTCCCGCGTGGCGATGTCCCGCGGCACGAGGTTGCCGTACTTGGGGTACCGCTCCTCGAGAAAGTACGACCGCTCCGACTCCGGGATGCTGCGCGGATCCCGCGGATCCTGGGGCTTTCGGGGAACCCATACCCGCCCCCCTTCCCCGCGGGCGCTCTCGCTCATCAGCCGCAGCTTGTCGGCGCCGGGGATCGCCGTCGGGTGGACCTGGATGAACTCGCCGTTTCCGTACCAGGCGCCGGCCTGATACGCCCGGCTGACGGCACTGCCCGTGCAGACCATGGACATGGTCGACCGACCGTAGATGAGCCCATTGCCCCCGGTGGCCAAAACCACGGCACCTGCCGGGAACGACCGAAACTCCATCGTCACGAGATCCTGGCACACCGCGCCCCGACACCGGCCCGTTTCGTCGAGCACCGGCGCCAGGAAATCCCAGAACTCCCACTTCCGCACCTTGCCCTCCACCTCCCACCGACGAACCTGCTCATCCAGGGCGTAGAGCAGTTGCTGGCCGGTCGTCGCACCGGCGAAGGCGGTCCGCTTGTAGAGGGTGCCGCCGAACCGTCGCTGGTCCCGAAATCCCTCGGAGGTGCGATTGAAGGGCACGCCGAGGCGATCCATCAGGTCGATGATCTTCGGCCCCCAGTCCGCCATCTCCTTCACCGGCGGCTGATGCTGCAGGAAATCACCGCCGTACACGGTGTCGTCGAAGTGCTTCCATTCACTGTCCCCCTGCTGCCGCGTGAGGGCGTTGACGCTGTTGATACCCCCCTGGGCGCACACGCTGTGGGATCGTTTCACGGGCACCAGGCTGACGAGATCGACGTCGATGCCGAGTTCCGCAAGCCGCATGGTGGCGGCGAGCCCCGCCAGGCCACCGCCGACGACGAGCACGCGTTCATGAGCCATGGGATGCGACTTTCCTGGGACGGGATCAGGGAGAGGAGGGGGGCAGAGTTTCGTGGACCGCGGAGGCGGCATGCCCGTGCGATGCCGAATCCGCCGGCAGGGACCGGAAGCCCGCCACGGCTCCCAACCCCGCCGCCGCCAGCACCACGCCGACCGCGATGCTCACGACGTTCGCCCTCCGCATCGCCGCGGGGCTCGTCCACAGGCCCCAGGTGATGCCGAGCGTCCAGAGGCCGTTCGCAAAATGGAAGACGGCCGAGAGGATGCCGATGCAGTACAGGATCGACACGGCGGTCGATCCGAGCACCGCCGCCGTCGAGGAGGCGGCCTCATGGGCATCGAACCGGCCCCCGCCGAAGGGTTTTCCCAGGGCGTGCAGCTGCCAGATGTGCCAGATGATGAACGCGAAGGCGATCATGCCGGTCGCCCGCTGCAGCGTGTACCGGAGATTGCTGACGTACGGATAGGATCCCACGTTCGGCAGGCCGTTGGCGATGATCACGAACCCGACCACCGCGTGGAAGATCATCGGCAGGAAGATGAACGCCCATTCCACCGGCACCAGCAGCGGTCCGAGGGAGTGGATCATGTCGACCCTGGACTGGAAGGTCCGCCCCCCGTCACCCGCCAGGATCGACGCATTGGTCAGCAGGTGAACGATCAGAAACGCTCCCACCGGCACGAACCCGGCCAGGGAGAAGAGCCGGTAGATCAGAAACTGGTGTCGTTCCAGGAACGAGGGAGACTCGCCGCTCACGATGGGACTCCGAAGCGGGTTGCCGCCGTCCGGGTAAACGTCACCGCCTCCGCCACGATCGACGCAAGACAACCTTGATGTCTCCGGGAGTATAGAAGCAGCGTGACTCGCGACAACGCCGAGCGGTGATTTGGCGGCCTCGCCAGCCGTTTTTATACTCGGTACGGCGTTCGAGGAATCGTCCCGGGTGCGGGCAGGCGGAGAGTCTCTGGTGGCGGATAACGACGACTCTGCCCAGCCGCCAGACCGCGAGGTCGTGGCGCATCTGCCCGATGGAGTCGCCGTCCTCGATGCCGGGGGATGCTTTCGCTGGGCCAACGAACAGCTCAGCCGCTGGTGTGGTTCAGGCTCCCTGCGGGGCCACGACTTCGTCGCCGCCCTGACGGGCTGGGCCAGCGAGCACCTGCCTTCCGACGTGAAGGCGTTTCGCGACGCCCTGCTCGCGGGCCGGCCGGCCGCGGCGATCTTGAAGACGGCCGGCACCAGGTTTTTCGCCGTCCACGCCTCGGCCTCGTATCTGCCGACCGATTTGCCCCGAGGCGGCAGTTCCGTCGTGACCGTCCGCGACGTCACGCAGACGATCCTGGAGCAGCAGAAACGGGCTGCCATCCATGCCGCGGGCCAGACGCTCGCCGACCTGTCGCCCGCCGAACTGGCGGACATGACCGTCGGCGAGCGGATCGAACTTCTGAAGAGCAACATCATCCATTACTCGAAGGATCTGCTGAAGTTCGATGTGCTCGAGATCCGCCTGCTGGACCGTCAGACCGGGCGACTGGAGCCGCTGCTTGCGGAGGGCATGCAGCCCGAAGCAGAGGCCCGGATCCTGTACGCGCGTCCGGAGAACAACGGCGTCACCGGCTTCGTTGCGGCCACCGGCGGGAGTTATTGGTGCAGCGACACCACCAAGGACCCGCTCTATCTCGAAGGGTGCAAGGGGGCCAAGAGCTCGATCACCGTGCCGCTGATGCTCCATGAGCAGGTCATCGGGACCTTCAACGTCGAGAGCCCTGAACCGGGCGGCTTCGACGGCACGGACCTGCAGTTTCTCGAGATCTTCTCGCAGGACGTGGCGGCGGCCCTCAACACGCTGGAACTGCTCGTGGCGGAGAAGGCCTCGACCGCGGCGGAGAGCATCGAAGCCATTCACGGTGCCGTCGCCCTCCCGGTGGACGACATCCTCAACGATGCGGTCAGCGTCATGGAGCGCTACATCGGCCACGACGCCGACGTGGTCGAACGGCTCCAGCGAATCCTCAAAAATGCCCGCGACATCAAGCAGGTGATCCAGAAGGTCGGGGAGCAGATGGCCCCCAGTTCCGCCCACGCGCAGCGGCGTCAGGGTGAGCGGCGGCGGACGTTGGTCGGGAGACGGATCCTCGTGGTGGATTCCGACGAGCAGGTGCGGCAAGCAGCCCACGCCCTGCTCGAACGATCGGGCTGCACGGTGGAGACCGCCCGCGACGGCACGGAAGCCGCCTCGATGGTCCGGGCCTGCCGAGGTGAATGCTACGATGCGATCATCGCCGACATCCGCCTCCCCGACATGAGCGGCTACCAACTCCTGCTCCGCCTGCAGGAGATCATCGACCAGGTGCCGCTCATCCTGATGACGGGCTTCGGCTACGACCCCGGCCATTCGATCGTGAAGGCCCGCCAGGCCGGCATCGACCTGGTGCTGTTCAAACCATTTCGCGTGGACCAGCTGCTCGACACGGTCGAAAAATCGATCCTGCGGCGGCTGGGGGGATCCGTCGCCTCGGCGGGTTCTGCCGTCCCGGGAACCCGCTTTCCGGCGACGCCCGACTGATTTTCGCCGGTTACGGTTTACCGGCACGGGGCCACCGCCTCCGCCACTGCCGCAGCCCGCCGGGACACCCGGGTTTCCCCAGGCTGTTCGATCCTCACGTGGCCTTGACCCGCTTGCGTCGGTCTCGCTACTTCTCCCGCCCCAGAGACCGCTTCCCGGACAAGGACTTTCCGCATGGTTCGCACCTCCCGCCACCGAAACGTGGTTGGGCCTCTTCGGCCCGTCGGCACATGCCAGGCATGGCGGTGGCGGATTCTCGGGGCGTGCGCGATGGTCTCGGCGGCGATGTCGGGTGTGTCGGCGGAAGAAACCACCGAGTCGGTCTCCCCGGCCGACGAACAGCGGATGGCGCGGCAGGTGATCGAGGAGGCCATCGGGGCTTCACGGCAGGCCGGCGGGGGTGTCACGAACATCGCCCCCGCCCCGCAGGCAGACGCCGGGCAGGCCGATGGGCTGCTGATCGCGCGAATCTCGGCCGAAGTGGCGGCGAAGCAACTCGAGGCGAAGCGGCTCTCCCAGCGAGCCCCGGCGGAAGCCCTCGATCTGCTCGACGCGACCGCACGCCGACTGGGAGACGAGCCGATACCGCAGGAGACCCGGTCCCAGATGCTCCGCCGCATCGAGCGGACGAGGCTCGACATCGAGGAGTCCACGGGAAAGCGTCGTGCCGAACTGGCGCTCGAGAAGCAGGCCGCCGAAGTCGAGTCCAAGATCGATCGCGAACGGGCCCAGCGGGTCGAGGTGGACCAGCGGATCGCGATGCTGGTCGAGGAGTACAACGATCTCGTCGACGAGCGGCGCTTTCCGGAGGCCGAGGCGGTTGCCAAGAAGGCCGGGCAACTCGCGCCGGACAACGCGGTCGTCCGCCAACTCCTTTCCCAGAGCCGCATGATCCGCCGCCTCGACGCGCAGCGGACGATCGACGGGGAGCGGCAGGCGGGCTTCCTCGATGTCGCGGAAGACGTCGAGGGCTCGGCGGCCCCCTTCGCCGGCCCGATCAAGTTTCCGGCGACCAAGGACTGGGCCGACCTGACGAAGTCTCGCTCGCAGCTGCTGGCCGAAGGACGGTCCCGGGCGACCCCCACCGAGATCGAAATCCGGAAGAAGCTCGACCAGCCCGTGAGGCCGAGTTATCGCGACCAGCCGCTCGCGATGGTCATCGAAGCCCTCGCAAAGCAGGCCGACGTGGCGATCCACCTCGACATGGTCGGACTCGACGAGGAGGCCGTGCGGAGCGACACGCCCGTCACGCTCGCACTCGACCAGCCGATTTCCCTGAAGAGCGCGCTCAAGCTGCTGCTCGAGCCGTTGCACCTCGGCTACGCGGTCAAGGACGAGGTGCTGAAGGTCACGAGCCCACAGCGGACCAAGGGTGAGGTCTATACAGTCAGTTATCCGGTCGCCGACCTGGTGTTGCCGATTCCAAACTTCAGTTCGGATGGGCTCGGAATCACCGGCGCGCTACGCGAGGGCTATTCGCAGGTCGCTCTTCGCAACAACTTGGCCGTCCAGGTCGGGCCTCCCCCTTCCGGCATCGCCCCGGGCCCTCGGGCAGGCGGTAACGAGGCCCTCGACGCGGGTTCGCTCGCCCAACTCGGCGGCGGCCCCCCGATCACCGGCTCCACGCCCTCCATTCCTTTCGGCCCCTCACAGGCCGGTGGGAACATGGCGAACTTTCAGCCTCTCATCGACCTGATCACGAACACCATCCAGCCGACGACCTGGGATGCCCAAGGAGGGCCGGGGGCCGTTCGCCAGTTCGACACCAGCCTCAGTATGGTGGTCAGCCAGACGCAAGAGGTTCACGAGGAGATCGCGAACCTGCTCGCCCAGCTGCGGCGACTTCAGGACCTCCAGGTGACGATCGAGGTGCGATTCATCACGCTCGCCGACACGTTCTTCGAGCGGATCGGCGTGGACTTCGACTTCAACATCCAGACGAGCGTGAACGAGCCGCTCAACATGACGGCGATCCCGTCGCAGAATAACGGATCGGCATCTCCCTTCGACCAGGGCCTGAACGCCCGTCCAGGCGGGCGGTCACAGACGATCGGCCTCGACAACTCCGGCAACCCGGGCGTGGCACTGTACAACTCCGGCGCGGGCATCGGCGGAACGCTCGGCAACGCCGGAACGGCCGGTGCGACCGGTGCCGGCACGAGTGGCACGAGTTTCGGGCGGAACTTCTTCTCGATCCCGTTCAGACAAAACAGCTTCGGCAGCGCAACGGTTCCGTCTCTCCCGGGCCTGCCCGATCCGGGGACGAGCGCCGCGAACTTCGGCTTCGCGGTCCTCTCCGACATCGAGGCCTACTTCCTGATCCAGGCCGCTCAGGGCAACACGCGGTCGAACGTGATGCAAGCCCCCAAGGTGACGCTCTTCAACGGGCAGACAGCCTTCGTCTCAGACATGAGGCAAAAACCCTTCGTCACTTCGGTTGTGCCTGTGGTTGGTGACTTCTCCGCAGCCCAGCAGCCCGTGATCACCGTTCTCAACGAGGGCACGGCGGTGAACGTGCAGGCCGTTGTCTCGAACGACAGGCGATTCGTCCGGCTCACGCTCGTACCCTTCTTCTCGCAGATCGGCGAGGTGCAGGAGTTCCAGTTCGAGGGCTCACGGTCGACGAAATCGAAGACCAGCGATGAAAAGAGCGGTACGGACCTCAAGGTGCCGGGTGCCGACGGGCTCCTCGGCGTCACCAACGGGGTGGCGGCGGCGGGCGAACTCGAACTGCAGTCGAACGGCACCACGATCCAGCAGCCGGAGTTCATTGTGACGACGGTGACCACGACCGTGAGCGTGCCCGATGGTGGCACGGTGCTGCTCGGCGGCATCAAGCGGCTCCGCGAAGGACGCAACGAGTTCGGCGTGCCGATCCTCTCGAAGATCCCCTACATCAACCGGCTCTTCAAGAACGTCGGCCTCGGCAGGACGACGGACAGCCTGATGCTGATGGTCACGCCGCGGATCATCATCCAGGAGGAAGAGGAGGAGAAGTTGCTCGGAGCATCGCCGACGCCGTGATCATGTCACCCCGCTCCAGCGTGACGTGCGGTGCGGTGCTCGCCGGCGTCGCCGTCGCCTGCGGGGCGTTCGGGGCACACGGCCTCAGGGATCTGCTGGACCGCACCGGGCAGGCCGCCACCTGGGAAACCGGCTGCCGCTACGCCATGGTCCACGCGCTCGCCCTCGTGGCGGCGGGCACACTGGGACTCGTGCGTCCCTCCAGCATGCCGTGGACGACGATCGCGGCGTGGTGCTTCCTGGCGGGAGTCATCGTGTTCAGCGGAAGCCTGCTCGCGCTCGCCCTTTCCGGCGTGCGGGCACTCGGGGCGATCGTGCCCATCGGGGGAGTAGCCCTGATCGCGGGCTGGCTCTGCCTCGCCCTGGCTGCGGCACGAATCGACACCTGAAGGCCTGTCAGGGAATGACGGGCCCGGCTTCCGAGTCTGGAGGAGGCTCGACCGCGCCGAACGGATCGGACGCGTCGGGCAGCGCCGCTTCTGCCGCTTCCGCCGCGGGGACCGCGGGATTCTCTTCCGCCGGCGGATCCAGGGGCGGAGCGAGTTCCTCGGGACTGGTCTCCGGGGCTGCTTCGGGCGCCACCGGCTTGAAAGGCTGTTCCGGCACTGCCGGACGACCCATCTCCGGCACGCGGTCGCGAAGCACCTCGGGTTCGGCCGCCTCGACCTCGAGATACCGCATCCTACTGCGCCGCCGATCTTCCTGCAGAGAGGCCACGCGGGCCCGGACGCGATGCCGCTCGAGCTGGAGGCGTTCGCACCCCTGCACCCGTTCCAACGACTTCGCCACTCCCCAGGCCCCGGCATTCTCGGATTCCCGACGCGCTCCCGCGGAGAAATCAGCTTCGGCTTCGTCGAGCCGGCCGAGCTTCAGGGCGGCAAGTCCGCGAAAGTACCAGGCTCGGGGGTCACCGGTGCCGGCCTCGATCGCCTGCGACAGGATCTCGTGGCTCCGCGCGTAGTCACCCGCGAAATACGAGTGGACCCCGCTCCCGTAGGTGGTGGAAATCGCCTGTTCCTCGACGGCGTTCAGCCCGGCCTGCCCGGAAAGCGGTGAGAGCAGCGCCCAGGAGACCCCCGCTGCCCAGAGCACGCGATTCAGACGATGGCCGCCAGGCAACCGCAGCATGATGCAAAACTCCCCTCGTCCACGGAGTCCAAACAGGCAATTGCGAAGGTTATCGACCAATCCTCGGCCCCCAACGCGGCACACCCGGGCTCGGCCCGCACAATCGCCACCACCCGACCCTACGCGGGCCGCAGAACCTCCCCGTCCCCGGCCCGCCCCCGGGCCGCCGCGTGTCTCCGAAAGGTCGCTTCATCGAGGAACAGGGCGGGGCGGACAAGTTGCACCATCACCGCCTGCGTGGGCCACCCCAGCGCCGTCAGGACACGGTCGAACTCCGTCGGCGGGCAGCTGCCTTTCAGGTCCACGAGCAAAACCCGCCCCGCCCGCTCGAAGGCATTCCCGTCAACCTGCCACCAGAACGACGGCTTGGAAATGCCGGACCGGGGGCTGGACCAGACGAAGGATCCGTCGGGCTCCACGAACAGCCGTTCGAGCGCGCCGAGCCGTTCGAGCGCTTCGTCGAATCGGATCTCCATCGGCTGCGCCAGCGCTTCCCTGGGAACGACGATGGTGGGCCACGTCCCCCACGCGTCCGTGAGCACGTCGCCCGGGGCCGCGTTCCCGGATGCGGCGTGCAGCGAAACCTCGAAGGCGTAGGGGGGCGACGTCATCGGTGCGGCAGCATCGACCTCACGGCTCGACCAGGGAATCACGAATCCAGGCCGCGTAGGCGGGCGATCCCCGGACGGCGACCACCGCGATCTGCGGAATCTCGTAGTCGTGCAGCGCCATGATCGCGGCGATGCAGTCCATCTCCCGGTCGGCCACCGTCTTGCACACACACCGCCATTCGGTGGCCGTCTCCAGCCGCCCCTGCCAACGGTACATGCTCGTCAGCGGACCCTCGACCTGCACGCACCCGGCCAGCCGCATCTCCACCAGGCGGCGGCCGCACGCCTCGGCGGCGGCGCTCGTGGAAAACGTGGTGGTGATCGAGATGAGCTGTTCGGAGAGCATGCGGAGCCTTCCTCGACTCGAAGGTCGCCGAAGACATCATGCCGCGTCGACGACTCGGTCGCCACCGGCCATCGTCACACCCGAGGGCTGGACGGTGACGACGGCGGCGGCGACCGCGGCGCCGGCGACGACGTCCCACGTGGGCCAGCCTTGCGGGTTTCGACACCCGACCGCCCGCACCGCTCTTCCCAGGCCCACCGCGGACATCGGAACGCCTGCTCCCTGCAGATGCCCGAACACCGCGCCTGCGGAGCCGCGGGCCCGCCTGCAAACCAGCCGAATCAGGCCGGCCGGCGGGATCAGGCCAGCCGGCGGGCACGTGGTGGCATCTTCCTCGACGGCCGCACGAAACCAACCGGCCAGAGCACCGACCGCGTCGAACTCCGCCTCGACGGCGGGAACGCACCGCTGTGCCGTCCGCCACCAGGCGTCCACGCTCCGCCGCCAGGCGTCGCTGGCTCGCTGACTCATCGCGGCCGCACTCGACGCCCGCCAGGCGCGGATCACCCCTGGAACCTCCATCACACCGGCCGCGGCCAGCCGCCGCATGAACGACCGGCCTTCGGGAGCGATCGCCGCGGCGAATCGTGCCAGCAACTCGACCGTGACGCTCTCCGCCAGCGTCGGTGGGCGATCGAGTTGGTGACTACCGTCCGCGGCACACGACGAGCACACGGGATCGGCTTCGTGGCCGTGCCGGATCGACACGCGACCATCGTCCCAGCACCGGCCGATCGAGACCGAGTGCCATCGGTTGCCGCACACACGCTCGACCTCACGATCACGGTCACCGACCAGGATCGTTACCCGCGTGGGAACGGCGACGCACCAACTGCCGCCCCGGGTTGCCGGCACGTTCACGCCGTGGCGGGCCCAGTGGATCAGCGATCGCAGAACAGGCCACCCGAGTCGTGTGGAACTGCCCGCGATGCGCACCAGCGTCTCACGGGCAGCGGCGGATGCATGCCAGGGTTTGTGGTTTGCCAGCCACTCTGCGGAGAGCAGCCAATCGAATGTGTCGCCGGCGAGCACCACGTCCAGTCGGTCGACGGGTCGATATGAGCCGTCGGCTCGAACACCGGCCCTGAGGACCGCGCGATGGACGGCAGCAACGAGCCCGCCGAGGGACGGCTCGACGGCCGGGGCCAGCGTCCCATCCCCAATCGCCCAATTCGAAGTCACGACGATCATGACCGCCCCCCAGGTTCGGTCATCGTCCGGGCAAAGGCGGCCGATTCACACCCATCCCCCCAGGCGGAGCAGCCGCGCGATCCCTTCCAACCGTTCGTGGCGGATCAGGGCTCGAGGAAACTCGTCTGGCAGGTGCGCTCCAGCGAGCCATCCAGCGTGGTGCTCGAGAGCACGGCCGACGCCCGCCCACTGCCCCCCGTCGGGAGGCGATACGTGATCTCGTAGGATTTCTGACCCCCCGGCGGGATGGCCGGGATCGGCTCGAACGAGATCCTGGAACTGTCGATCCGCACCCGGGCAGCCGACCGCTCGAAATCGAGCCGGGCCTGGTCGGGGATCATCACCACGAGGTCCAGCATCCCGGTCGGCTCGGTGCCCCCGTTGGTCACCGTGCAGACCAGGGTCGTGGAGTCGCCCGGACGAACCGGGTCGTCCAGATCCGCCAGGGACAACTTCAGGCCGGCTTCGGACGGCGTCCGGACCCTGGGCCGGGGAGTGCTCGAGGAGATCATCACGCAGCTCTCGTCGGCAACCATCGCTCCTCCACCGAAGCCGCCCAGCACCGCCCGGATGCACGACCGCGTGGCCGGCGAGTCGCGGTATGTCCCGGCAGGGACCGAGGCACGCAGGTTGATCTGACGCTTCAGCTGGCCGCCGGCCTCGATCGGCGGGAGGTTCCAGGAAACCTTCGATGCCACGAGGTTATAGCCATCGGATGCCTCGAGCGGCGTGAATCGCTCATCCCAGGCAAACTCCAACGTGGTCGGCGCGGACGCACCGCCCCCCTTGTTCTTGACGATGGCCACGTATTCGACGACACCGTCCGCCAAGGCTTCGGCGGGGCCGGTGAGATCGAGCTCGAGCGCAGCCGACGGGGGAACCACCGCCGTGGTGCCGGCCTGGGGTGCCGGGATGGGCACCGGGGCGACGGCGGTCGGCGCCGGTGTGGCGGGCGCCACGGGAGCCATCACCGGCGGGGCAACGACCGGCGGCGCCGCAGGCTGCGGGACGGCCGCGGCCACGGCTGGCTGAACCTCGACACAGTGGGTACCTCCTCCGACGGGAACGTGCGTCGGGTCGAAGATTTCCACGCGGTGGCACTGGCGCCCCGGTTCGTCGAGCAGGAAGTCGAGGGTTAGCCTCCGCGCGGTACCGGGCATCAGGTCGATCGTTCCCTTCTGTTCGATCGGGCTCTTCGAGGCATCGTGATGGAAGCCCGGGTCGAAGTAGTCGACGACGCGGAGTTTCTGGAGCGGCCTTCCGGACCTGTTGACGATCTCCACCTCGAAGCTGACTCGCTGACCCACTCGCCCCTGAAGCGGCCCCGTGATCGACACGAGGACAGGATCCTCGGCCCGCGCCGTGGCAAGGCCGCACACCACGACGACTGCCGCAGCGAGCGAGAACGAGCGACGAAGAATCCCCGCCATCGGCACACCTCCCGACACGACGACTATGGATCCGGATGTCACCGGGCGCAAGAGGGTACCACGCGGCCGCGCGGAGCGCGAACGCCGGAAAAAGTGGGCTGGTCTTACCTCGGGTTTTGCACTTTTTGAGGGCCGAATCGCGGGCTGAAACTGGCCTCTGAAAAGCGGCGAGCCTCCTTCAAAGTGAGTGGACTTCAACCCCCATTCACTTTGAGCAAGGAGGCTCGCCGTGAATCTTGTACCCGGATTCATCGGGTTGCTGCAAGCACTGGCTCCGACGATGACAACACCCACGTTCGAGAGCTTCGTGACGGTCGTGACGGGCTG
>VGYR01000002.1 GCA_016872925.1 Planctomycetota bacterium | reverse complement strand
GCGTTCGGCTTTCGGACCGCGAAAGGCATTGAAATCGCGTTGTTTCATGTCCTTGGCAAACTACCGGAGCCAGAATCAACCCACAGATTCTGCTGAGGAGGCGCAATTCTACGGCGGCCACCGCGTGCGTGCACCGGGGGCACGGTTCTCGGCGATCCTTTGCCGGTGCTCCATACCGGTGCTAAACTTCGGGGTACCTATCGATCGGCGGAGCGCAACGCCGATTCCTTGAACTGCACCGCTGAACGTTCCGCTTCGGAGTCGGGGCGTGTCGGCAACGAGGATTCAGGATGCGTCGCTTTTCCTGCCTTCCGGCCCTGATCGTTCCCCTCCTGGCCTGTTCAACCGCAGGCGTCGCGGGTGAACTTCGGTTCAACGACGACATCCGGCCGATCCTGGTCGAGCACTGTTTCTCGTGCCACGGGGCCGACTCCGCCAGTCGCAAGGCGGACCTCCGGCTCGATCTCCGTGACGAAGCGGTCGAATCGGCCGCGGTGGTGCCCGGCGACCCTGATTCCAGCGTGCTGCTCGACCGCGTCTTCTCGGACGACCCCGAGGAGGTGATGCCGCCGCCGGCGGCCAAGAAACCGCTCTCCGCAGAACAGAAGGACAGGCTCAAGCGCTGGATCGCCGAGGGGGCAGAGTATCAGCCCCACTGGTCGTTCATCCCGCCCGCCCGGCCAGAACTGCCGGCGGTCAAGCAGGTGGAGTGGATCCGCAACCCGATCGACCGGTTCGTGCTCGCCAGGCTCGAGGCCGTCGGCCTGGCTCCGGCCCCGGAGGCCGATCGGCGGGCGCTCGCCCGACGAGTGGCGCTCGACCTGACGGGCCTTCCCCCGGAGCCAGCGGTCGTCGACGCGTTCGTGGCCGATCCTGCCGCCGATGCCTACGAGCGACTGGTCGACACGCTCCTGGCGAGCCTCGACTGGGGGGAGCACCGTGGCCGTCACTGGCTCGACTACTCGCGGTACGCCGACACGCACGGCATCCACTTCGACAACTCCCGCGAGATGTGGACCTACCGGCAGTGGGTGGTGAACGCCTTCAACCGCAACCTGCCGTTCGACCGGT
This sequence comes from Planctomycetota bacterium, assembly GCA_016872925.1. Taxonomy (GTDB): domain Bacteria; phylum Planctomycetota; class Planctomycetia; order Pirellulales; family UBA1268; genus QWPN01. The sequence goes on along the minus strand of VGYR01000002.1, from coordinate 39,121 downwards.
TCACGATCCTCCAGCTCGCCGGTGATCTCGTCGCCGATCATGGCGCGGACGTCACGCCCGCACAGATCCTCGACGACCGGATCGCCAGCGGGTTCAACCGCTGCAACATCACCACCAACGAGGGTGGCGCGATCGACGAGGAGTATCTGGTGCTCTACACCCGCGATCGGACGGAGACCACCGCGACGGTGTGGATGGGGCTCACGACCGGGTGTGCCGTCTGTCACAACCACAAGTTCGACCCGCTCAGCCAGCGGGAGTTCTACGAACTGTCCGCCTTCTTCAACAACACGACGCAGAAGGCCATGGACGGCAACGTGCGGGACACCCCCCCGATCCTCCCAGTGCCGAGGCCCGAGGAGCAGCCGCGGTTCGCGGAACTCGAGGAGCGGCTGCCGGCCGCCCGGGAAGCCGTCGACGCACGGAGGAAAACGGCCCGCCAGGAGTACGATGCCTGGCTCGCGGCGGCCACGCCCGAAACGGTGGCAGCGATCGTGCCCCGTGAGACGCCACTGGTCGACGTCCCGCTCGTTGAAGGAGCCGGCTCGCAGGTCCGGGTCGGCCTGCTCGGGGAGCAGACCGATGTCGCGCTGACGCCGACGACGCGGTGGCAGGCGTGGCCGACGGGCCGCCCCGCCCTGCTGCTCGACGGTCGGGCAGCCGAGCTGCCGGGAGCCGGCGACTTCGAGTACGACCAGCCGTTCACGGTGTCGATGTGGGTCCGTGTCCCGGCCATCGACACCTCCTATGCCCTGATCGCCCGCTTGGATCAGGATGCTGCGGCCCGCGGCTGGGACGTCTGGGTGCAGGGACGGCGAATCGCGATGCACCTCGTTCATGCGTGGCCGGACGACGCGATCAAGGTCAGGACGGAGCCGCAACTCACGGCCGACACCTGGAAGCTCGTCACGGTCACTTACGACGGCTCAGGCACCGCGGAGGGCGTAAAGATCTTCTTCGACGGCAAGCCGCAGCAGACCAAGACCGAGCAAGCGACGTTCAAGAAGAGCACGATCCGCACCGCGGTGCCGCTGACCATCGGCGGCCGTTCCAAGCAGGACGACGCCCGCGGGGTCGGCCTCGCGGCGGTCACGATCTGGGGCCGGGAGTTCACGGCCGGCGAGGTCGAGAGGCTTGCCAAGGGAGGGTCGCTGGCCGAATTGGTGAAACTGACTCCCGAGGAGCGGATCAAGTCGGGCGACGATCTCTTCGGCTCGTGGCTCGCCACCGACACGCCGTACCAGCAGGCCGTCTCGGCCGTGGCCGGGATCGAGGCTGAGCAGGCCGAGATCCGGAAGCGGGGCACCGTCGCCCACGTGATGAACGAGAAGCCCGAGATGCCCGAGGCGTTCGTCCTGGAGCGCGGCGAATATGACAGGCGGAAGGACGAGGTCGCTGCCGACACCCCGGACATCCTGCCGCCGTTTCCCGAGTCGCTCCCGAAGAATCGTCTCGGATTGGCCAAGTGGCTGCTCCTTCAGGAGCATCCGCTGACGTCGCGCGTGACGGTCAATCGCTTCTGGCAGGAGGTCTTCGGCACGGGGCTCGTGAAGACCAGCGGCGACTTTGGCACCACCGGCGAACTGCCCAGCCACCCCGACCTGCTCGACTGGCTGGCGGTCGAGTTCCGCGAGTCGGGCTGGGACGTGAAGCGGCTCTTCCGTCTCCTGGTGACCAGTGCCACCTACCGGCAGGCTGCCGTGGCCACGCCCGAGAAGCTTTCCAAGGACGCCGCCAACCGGCTGCTCTCCCGGGGGCCGCGATACCGAATGGATGCTGAGATGGTCCGCGACATGGCCCTGGCTTCGAGCGGCCTGCTCGTGAAGCGGATCGGGGGTCCGAGCGTCCGACCCTATCAGCCTGACGGCGTCTGGGAGGCGGTGGCGATGGATGGGAGCGACACGCGGAACTACAAGCGGGATTCCGGGGAGGGGCTCTACCGCCGCAGCATGTACTGGTTCTGGAAGCGGTCGGCGCCGCCGGCCTCGATGGACATCTTCAACGCCCCGTCGCGGGAGAGTTGCTGCATCAAGCGGGAGCGGACCAACACCCCGCTGCAGGCCCTGGTGACGCTCAACGACCCCCAGTTCGTGGAGGCCGCTCGGGCGCTGGCGGACCGCGCGCTCGAACTCGGCGGCGCGAGCGACGAGTCGCGGATCGACTTCATGGCCCGGCGCGTCCTCGCGCGGCCGCTGGATGCCGACGAGATGGCGATCGCCACGACGTCCCTGGCGGCGCTCCTCGATCACTACAAGAGCCATCCTGACGACGCGCACGGCGTGGTGACGGTCGGGGAATCCAAGCCGCGATCCACCGACACCGGGCTCCTCGCTGGGTTGACGATGTTTGCCAACGAACTGCTGAATCTCGACGAGGCCTTGTGCAAGTGAATCCCCCCATCCGTTCTCCGCTCGACGAGCTCGGGCTGAACCTGACCCGCCGCCGCTTTTTCGAGCAGGGCAGCCACCTGCTCGGCGGTGCCGCCCTGGCGGCGCTTGCGGCGCACGAGCGGAGCCTGGCGAGTCCGTCCGTGCCGGTCGGCGTGGAGCGGGTGCCGTCCGCGGCCGGCCCGCACTTCGCCCCGCGGGCGAAGCACGTCATCTACCTCCACATGGTGGGCGGCCCCCCGCAGCAGGATCTCTACGACTTCAAGCCGGTGATGGACGACTGGTACGACAAGGACCTGCCGGAGAGCATCCGCAACGGGCAGCGGCTGACCACGATGACCAGCGGCCAGAAGCGGTTTCCGATCCAGCCGTCGATCTTCAAGTTCGCGCGGCACGGCCGGTGCGGCATGTGGGTGAGCGAGGTGCTCCCCTGGACGGCCAAGATGGTCGACGAGATGTGCTTCATCCGGAGCATGCACACGGAGGCGATCAATCACGAGCCGGCGATCTGCTACATGCAGACCGGCAACCAGATCGTGGGGCGGCCCTGCCTCGGCTCGTGGACAAGCTACGGCCTCGGCAGCCTCAACGCCGACCTGCCGACCTTCGTGGTGCTCGTGGCACGGTCGAGCAAGCCCGAGCAGGCGCAGGCGATCGGGGCCCGGCTCTGGTCGAGCGGATTTCTGCCGGGGGAATACTCGGGGGTCAGTTTTCGCAGCGCCGGCGACCCGATCCTGTACATCAACAACCCGCCCGGCGTGCCGAATCAGGTCCGCCGGGCCACGCTCGACGGCCTGCAGGCCCTCAACCAGCGGACGCTGGAGAAGATCGGCGACCCGGAGATTCGCACCCGGATCGCCCAGTACGAGATGGCCTACCGGATGCAGGCCAGCGTCCCGGAACTCACCAATCTCGCCTCCGAGTCGGCGGCCACGCTCTCCCTCTACGGGCCGGACGCGACCAACCCCGGCACCTTCGCCAACTCCGTGCTGATGGCGCGGCGGATGGTGGAGCGGGGAGTACGGTTCGTGCAGATCTATCTCAACCACTGGGATACGCATTCCAACGTCGTGGGCCGGCTGACGAGCGGCTGCAAGGACATCGACCAGCCCTGCTACGGACTGATTCAAGACCTCAAGGCGCGGGGGCTGCTCGATGAGACGCTCGTGATCTGGGGGGGCGAGTTTGGCCGCACCGTCTACACGCAGGGGGGCGTGTCGAAGCAGAACTACGGCCGCGACCACCACCCGCGGTGCTTCACGATGTGGATGGCCGGCGGGGGCGCAAAGGGGGGCATGATCCACGGCGAGACCGATGACTTCTCCTACAACATCGTCAAGGATCCCGTGCACATCCGCGACTTCCACGCCACGGTGCTCCACCTGCTCGGGTTCGATCACGAGCGATTCACCTACCGTCACTTGGGGCTCGACCAGCGTCTCACCGGCGTGGAGCACGCCCGCGTGGTGACCGACCTGCTCGCCTGAGGATGCGGCCGGGCTCGTCGTGACAGATGAAGCCCTCTGCGGACTGTGATAGACTACAATTTCCCCATGGCCATGGCCGGCTTCTTCTCGTGTGCTGTACTGACGCGGCCGTCGCCTTCTCCGGAGCCACGCATGCCCTGCCTGCCCAGGATTGACTCGTTGTTCGCGGCGCGCCGACGGGCCGTGACCTGCCTCGCCGCCGGCCTCGTCGCGGCTGCGGCGGCCGGGCGGGTTTTTGCCGAGGCCCCGGCCAAGCCGCCGGAAGCTGATCCGTTCGCCACGGCGCGGCAGCTCCTGGCGACCCCGCCGCGGCCGGCCCGTCCGCCGCTGTCCCCGAGCCGCCTGCCGCTGGAACTGCTCGACGGCGAGCGGATCGCGCTTGTGGGCAACTCCACCGCCGAACGGATGAACCTGTTCGGCCACTTCGAGACCCTGCTGCACCAGCGTTTCCCGGGCAAGCGGCTCGTGGTGCGGAACTTCGCCTGGCCGGCCGACGAGGTTGGCATCCGGCAGCGACCCGGCGACTACACGAAGCTCGACGATCCGCTCTCGGCCTGCGGAGCCGACACCTACCTGCTGTTCTTCGGCTTCAACGAGTCGTTCGCGGGCCCGGGGGCCGAGGACACCTTCGCGGCCGCGTATGACAAGTTGCTCGACGACCTGGCGGGCCGCTATCCCCGTGACGAAACGGGGGCCGCCCCGCGGTTTGTCATCGTGTCCCCGATCGCCGTTGAGTCGAGCGGCAGCCCATATCTGCCCGACGCCGACCAGCAGAATACGGTGCTCGCCCGCTACCGCGACGCCGCCAAGGCGGTGGCGGAAAAACGGGGCATCGCGTTCGTGGACCTGTTCGACCCCACGCGGAAGGAGTTCGCGGCGCAGCCGGGCCTCCAGCACACGATCAACGGCTGTCATGCCAACGAGACCGGCGACGCAGTCGTGGGCAGCGTCCTCGACCGGGTGCTGTTCGGCGGGCCGGCGTCGAGCCAGCTGGCGGCCGGTGCCTTCGAGCAGCTTCGCGCCGCGGTCAACGACAAGTCTTGGGTGCACCTTCAGGACTACCGGATGATCAACGGCTGGTACGTCTACGGCGGCCGCCGGACCTGGGATACGGAAACGTTTCCCCGTGAGTACACCAAGATTCGTGCCATGGCCGCCGTTCGCGACCAACGGGTCTGGGACATCGCCGAGGGCAAGCGCGTACCGGCGACGCCCGACGACTCCGGGACCGGAGAGCTGATCGTCCCGGCGACGAGGTTTGGCGAGCCGCGGCAGTCGTACAGCGAGAACGCCGAGGGTGGCCCCGTGATTCTGCCGCCGGCCGAGCTGATCAAGACGTGCACGATGCCGCCGGGCTTCGTCATGAAGTCCTTCGCAGACGAGTCGCGGTTTCCGGAGATCGCCAAGCCGGTGCAGTTGGCGTTCGACTCGAAGGGCCGGCTCTGGGTGGCGACCATGCCCAGCTATCCCCAGTGGAAGCCCGGCGATCCACGTCCCGCCGACAAGCTCGTGATTCTCGAGGACGTCGATCACGACGGGGCCGCCGACAAGAGCACGGTCTTCTACGACCGGCTCCACTGCCCGACCGGCTTCCAGTTCTTCGACGGCGGCGTGCTGGTGATGGACCAGCCGCGGATGCTGTGGCTGAAGGATGCCGACGGCGACGACAAGGCCGACGTCGTCGTGCACGTGCTCGACGGCTTCGCCACCGAGGACACCCACCACACCGCCGGTGCCTTCGAGGCGAGCCCCGGCGGACTCCTGCACATGCTCGAGGGCATCGCGATGAGCACCACGCTCGAGACGCCGTGGGGGCCGTTTCGGAACCACGGCTCATCCGGCGCCTACGTCCTCGACCCGCGGACGTGGCGCATCCGGCACTTCGTCACGCCGGGCTACGGCAACCCGTGGTGCTACGTCTTCAACGAGTGGGGCCAGGGAATCTGCGGCGACGGCACCGGAGCGACGCAGCACTGGGACACGCCGCTGTCGGGCAGGCAGTACGGGGGCCGGAAGGGCATGAACCCGGTGTTCGACAACGAAGGCATGCGGCCGGTGATCGGCAGCGAGTTCCTCCGGACGCGGCAGTTTCCCGACGACGTGCAGGACCAGTTCATCTACGCCTGCGTGATCAACATGAACGGGATTCCGCGCTGGACGATCTCCGACGACGGCGCGGGGTACAAGGGAGTGAGGGTGCGTCACGATCCCGCCGATCCGAAGACTCCGTTCGACCTCCTGAAGAGCACCGACAAGCACTTCCGCCCGGTCGATCCGCAGATCGGCCCCGACGGCGCGCTCTGGTTCGGCGACTGGGCCAATCCGCTGATCGGCCACATGCAGTACAGCCAACGCGACCCGAATCGGGATCACGTCAGAGGCAGGGTCTACCGGCTCGTCTATGCGGAGAAGCCGCTGCTCGAGCCGGCCACGCAGGTCGGCCGCTCCACCCGCCACGTGCTCGAGCAGCTCACGGCGCCGGAGTGGCGCACCCGCTACCGGGCCCGGGCCGATCTCCAGGCCCGGCCGCGGGCGGCGGTGCTCGCCGCGGCGGCGGAGTGGCTCGCCGGCCTCGAGTCGTCGTCGCTGTCGGCGGATGGCGCCGATCGCCTGAGGATGGAGGTCCTCTGGCTCCAGCAGAGCTTCCACGCGATCGACCGCGGGCTCCTCAGCGGCCTGCTGCGGGCGGCCACGCCGGACGCCCGCGCCGCCGCCACGCGGGTGCTCGCCGACGAGCGCGACCGGATCGACGACGCGGCGGCCCTGCTGGCCGCCCAGGCCGTCGACCCGCACCCGCGGGTGCGGTGCGAGGCGGTCCGCGGCCTGAGTTTCCTCGCCACCCTCGATGCGATCCGGGCCGTGGTGGCCGCGGCGAACGTCGAGCCCACCGACCCGTTCGTCGACTACACCTGCGACGCGGCCCTGGGAGCCACCATCGACGTCTGGCGGAAGGTCAACGAGGCCGGCGGCCTCGTGGCCGCCGACTCACCCGCCGCGGCGATCGTCGCCCGCGTGCTGGGCCTGGAGAGGAAAGCCGAGCAGATTCGGCCGTTTCTCTCGATCCTCACCAGCCAGGAGCCGCAGCCCGAGGAGGCGCGGAACAAGGCGATGCAGGCGCTCGCGGACATGCCGGGCGGCAGTTGGAGAAACGGGAAGACGGTGTTCGGGAGGGCGTGCATCGCCTGCCACAAGGTCGACGGCGCGGGCGCCGACTTCGGCCCCGCCCTCGATGGCGTCGCCAAGCGGCTGTCCGCCGCGAAACTGGTGGAGTCGATCGTCGACCCGAACGCAGAGGTCGCGGAGAAATATCTCTCGACGTCGGTTCTGACGCACGACGGCCGCAGCATCACGGGCCTGCTGGTGAGCGAGACGCCCGAGCAGGTGACGATCTTCGACGGCAAGGAGCAGAAGCGGATCCCGGTCACGGAGATCGACGAACGGACGCTCCTCAAGCAGAGCAGCATGCCCGAGGGCCTGGCGGCCACGCTCTCGCCGAACGAGTTCCTCGACGTGATCACCTTCCTCAAGGTGCTGAGCAAGTAGGTTCCGGCCGAGGTCCACGGAGCCTGCCGCGATGGTCTGGGAGCACGCGTACGACCCGCTCGGTTCGCGGTGGCTCTCCACGCTCGTCGCCGCCCTGCCGCTGGCCACGCTCCTCGGCCTGCTGGCCTTCGCCGGCTGGTCGGGACGCCGGGCCGCCCTGACCGCGCTGGCGGTGGCCCTGGCGGTCGCCGTGGGCGTGTGCGGCATGCCGGTCCCGACCGCGACCGCCGCCGCCGTGCACGGCAGCGCCTTCGGCCTGTTTCCCATCGGCTGGATCATCGTGACGGCGATGTTCCTCTACCGGCTGTGCGTCGAGGCCGGGGCGCTGGAGGTGATGAAGCGGTCCGTCACCGGCCTGTCGGCAGATCACCGCCTGCAGGCGCTCCTGATCGCCTTCGCGTTCGGCGCCTTCCTCGAGGGTGCCGCCGGCTTCGGGGCGCCCGTGGCCATTTCCGCCGCCCTGCTCGTGGGCGCCGGGTTTCCGGCCCTCGAAGCGGCCTGCCTCGCGCTGCTTGCGAACACGGCGCCGGTCGCCTTCGGCGCGCTGGGCACGCCGATCGTCACGCTGGCCAAGGTCACCGGCCTCGACGAGCGGGCGATCTCGACGATGGCCGGCCACCAACTCCCGCTGTTTTCGCTGCTCGTCCCGGCCTGGATGGTCGCCGCCATGGCCGGCTGGCGCGGACTCGCCGGCGTCTGGCCGGCGGTGCTCGTCTGCGGCGGCACCTTCGCCGCCGTGCAGTACGCGATGGCGACGTTCGTGGGGCCGGCGCTGGTCGACGTGGTGGGGGGAGTCGCGAGCCTCGGGGCCCTCGCGGCGTTCTTGCGCGGCTGGAGGCCGGCCGCCGTCTGGCGGCACGGAGACGGTTGGGCGCACGACGCCGGCAGCGGGGCGATCCCGCTCGACACGCGGGTGCGAATCGCCTGGGCGTGGATGCCGTGGGTGTTCCTCTCCGCGGCGGTGTTCCTCTGGGGGCTGCCCCAGGCGAAGGCGGTGCTCGAGGGGCGGGGGACGGCAATCGTGCTGCCCCGAGCGGCGGTCGCGCCGGAGTACGCGGTGCCGTGGCTGGATGGCCGCGTCGCCAAGGTGCCCCCTGTCACGCGGGAGCCGCGCGAGATCGAGCGGGCCGTCTACCGGTTCAACTGGCTGTCGGCGGCGGGCACCGGCATCCTGGTCGCCGCGGTCGCCTCCGTGCCGTGGCTCGGCATCCGCTGGCGGCGGGCGGGTGCGATCTGGCTGGAAACGGTCCGCGGGCTGGCCGACTCGCTCGTCACGATCGCCGCGATGCTCGCCCTCGCCTTCGTGACGCGCTCTTCGGGGACCGACGTCACCCTCGGCCTGGCGCTGACGTCAACCGGCGCCGCCTACGCCTTCTTCGCCCCGCTGCTCGGCTGGCTCGGGGTGGCGTTGACCGGCTCCGACACCTCGAGCAACGCCATGTTCGGCAGCCTCCAGCGGGTCACGGCCGAGCAGCTCGGGCTCGACCCGCTGCTGGTCTGCACCGCCAACAGCACCGGCGGCGTGATGGGCAAGATGATCGACGCGCAGAGCATCGTCGTTTCGGCCACCGCCACGGGCACGCACCATCGCGAGGGGATGATTCTGAGGAGGGTCTTTCCGCACTCCCTGGCGCTCGCGGCCCTGATGGGCCTGCTCGTCTGGCTGCAGGCGGGGCCCCTGGCGTGGATGGTGCCGGCGCACCACAGCGCAGGGGCGGCGCGGAGCCGCGCCGTGGGTGCCGCAGCGACTCCTGCCGGCGGGTCCATCACGGCCGCGGTCCGGTCTGCCGACCTCGTCGCCCGCTGCGTTGCCCTGGAGCCGAGCCGCCCGGGGTTCGCCAAGGAGGCGATGGCGCCGTATGTGGCGCGACTGCTCGAGGGAGTCGACACGGATCGGGCGGTGGCCGGCTGGATCGCCGCCGCGGAGGAGGCGAATCGCACCGCGACGCCCCGGGCCCCGGCCACGATTCCCGATCCCTTCAACAAGCACGCCCTCGTGCACGCGTGGATGCTCTGCCGCACGAGCCCCCACCTTCCGGCGGCAGCGGCCGCACGCATCGCCGCGGCCACGAAGGCATACGTCTGCCGCTACGGGCATCGCGAGTGGCGGGGCTACGGGGCCCTCAACTTCAGGCTGCTGAGCGACGGCGCCGGCCTCGTGGCCGCGGAGCAGTGGCCCGACCTCGTCGACGCCGACGGGCTCGATTCGGCCGGCATCCGCGCCGCCACGCGTGCGCGGCTGCTCGCCGCCTGCGACGAGATCGTCCGCCGCAACGCCTCGGAGTACGGGGCACCCACCTACCTGGGCATCGATCTGGTCGCCATGAAACTGCTGGCCGACTTCGCGGCCGACGACACCGTCCGCCACCGGGCCTCGATGACCCTCGACGCGCTGCTCCTGCACGTGGCCTGCGGCTGGCACCGGGGCTATCACGTGAGCCCCGCGAGCCGGGCGAAGTTCTTCGCGGCGAGCATGACCGGGCCGGACGCGATGGACTGCACCGCCGCGATCGGCTGGCTCCTGTTCGGCGCCGAGCGGCCGGTCCGCGGGCTCGCCGAGCACCACTCGGGCTGGTTCGCATTCCCAACGCCGTATCGGCCCCCCGAGATCCTGGCCGCCGTCGCCACCGACCGCGACGAGCCGTTCACCCACCGCGGCAGCCGCGGGACCACGATCCGCTACACGATCCACCATGAGCCAGCCTACGCGCTGGGGAGCGAATGGACGCTGCTCGAGACCCCCCGTGACGCTCACTACAAGGAGTCGCGGCGGCAGATGCTCAAGTGGGTGTCGGACCGGCCGCAGAGCTCGTTCATGCCGTTTCAGGAGAACCCGCATCGGCCGTACGATCTCGCCGAGAACAAGGCCAATGCGTTCGGCTACGGGGAGAACCCCTTCGCGGCGTCGCTCCAGCACGGCCGGACGCTGATCGGCGTCTCGGCGGTGCCCGAAGGATATCCCTACTGGCGGATCGAGGCGCCCTTCGTGACCACCGGGGCGATCGTGAAGCGGATCGAGCGGGACTCCTGGATCCTCTGCCACGCCGGGTCGATGCTGTTCGCCTTCTGGCTCGGTGGAGAGCCCCGCTGGGCGGCCCACCGCGACGCGGAGCAGTGCGACGTGCTCGGCAGCGAGGCCCGTCGCACCGGCTGGGTGCTCGAAACCACGCCCCTGGAGCCGTTCGCCGGCGGGGGCGTCGACGCCGAACTCGATCGGTTCGCCGCCGCGATCACGGGGCGCACGCGCGTCGACGCCACGCGGCTCGCCGCCGATCCGCCCCGGCTCACGTTCACATCGCTGGCGGGACACGTGCTCGACATCACCCACCGCCCGCACGGAGTCGCCTACGACCGGCAGCACCTCGTGGACGGCGAGCCGGTGGACTACGCCACGTTTCCGCTCCTGGGGAATCGCTGGGTGCGGCAGTCCCTGGACGCCGACAGCCTCGTGATCGAGCACGGCGGGCGGACGCTCCAGTACGATTTCCGAGCGTGGGTTCGCAGCGAGTGACGCCCGGGGCCGCTGCCATGGCCGAGACCTTCTTCTCCGTCACCAACAGCGTGGCCCTGCTCGCATGGGTGGCCTTGATCCTGTTCCCCGCCCGGCGGGCCGTGTCGCACCTGCTGTGCGCGATCGTGGTGCCCGCCCTGCTCGCCGTCGGCTACGCCGCCGTGATCGGGTGGAAGCTCGTCGAGAACGGCCCCCCGCCGGGCGATCCATTCACGATCGGCGGTCTCAAGGCGATGTTCGCCGACGACTGGGTGTTCGCCGCGGCCTGGGCGCACTACCTCGTGTTCGACATGGTGGTGGGCGCCTGGATCGCCCGCGACGCGGTCAGGCTCGGCGTTCCCTGGCCGGTGCGGACGGTGTGCCTGGTGCTCACCTTTCTGCTCGGGCCGGTGGGCTTCGTGCTGCACGTGGTCGCCCGCTTCATCCTGCGACGGGCGGTGGACACCGGCGACGGTTCAGCCAGGCCCACGCCGTGACGACGGCCGGGATCGCCAGGCAGGCGACCGCCACCGCCAGCACGGCTGTGGTGACCAGACCGACCTGGAAGCGGCCGCGGCCGAGTGTCGTCTGCGCGGTCGCGTAGACCAGCAACAGGGTCGAGCCCGCGGCGGCCAGGGCCACGAGGCTCCGGCGCACCGGTTCCGGCAGGCCGGCGCGCCGGGCCGCCCAGGCGATCGCCGGCAGCCATTGCACGGCGTGGATCACGATCCCGTGCGGGAACTTGGGCACGCCCGCGGCCCCGATGCGGGTCGGGTCGAGCCCCTGCCCGAGCCGGGCGTCGCCGTGCATGCCCACCCAGATTCCAAGCAGGCACGAGACCAGCAGCAGCAGCATCCCGCACCGGGCGGCCAGCAGGGTGTCACTCGCCACGGGGATGCGCCGCACGACCAGCCGCACGGTGAGGTCTCCGATCACCAGCGTGACCGCGACGATCAACGCCCCCATCGCATCGAACAGCATCGAGTCGAGCGGGGTGGCGCGGTTGAAGTGGCTCCCCACGCCCCGCCAGCGCTGCAGGTCGATGAGGAACACCTCCACGAAGAGCGCCCAGGCCGTCGCCGCCGCCAGCCACGCATCTCCCCGACGCGGCGGCAGCAGCGACCAGACCCAGCCCAGGGAGATCGCCGTCAGACCCCCGGAGATCCCGAACAGGATCGGCTTCCGCCAGGTGACCGGGCCCTCCCACGCACCGCCGAATACCGCCCAGACCGGCAGGTGCACCAGGCCGCTCGACACGAGCAGGAGTCCGACGGCTGCCAGCGTTCGTGACCGGTGGTCGGTCCACCAGGGTTCGGCACGGCTCTCGCGGGGTGTCGCGGGCATGTGGTGGAAGTGTAGCGGCCGATTCGGGAGACTGCGGCGCATGAACACACGACCGTTTGGACGCACCGGCTGGCGAGTGTCGGAGGTGGGCTTCGGCGCCTGGGGCATTGGCGGCGGTGCCTGGGGAGGCGCCGACGACGTGGAGTCGATGGCCGCCCTGCATGCGGCCGTCGACAGCGGAATCACGTTCTTCGACACCGCCGACGTCTATGGCGACGGCCGCTCGGAGCAGCTGCTCGGCAGGCTGCGCCGCGAGCGGGACGAGCCCTTCATCGTGGCCACCAAGGCCGGCCGGCGGCTGTCGCCGCATGCCGCTGCCGGCTACACGGCCGCGAATCTCGGGGCGTTCGTCGATCGCAGTCTTGCGAACCTCGGCGTGGAGCGGCTGGATCTCGTGCAGCTCCATTGCCCGCCCGTGGAAGTCTATTACCGGCCCGAGGTGTTCGCGGCGCTCGACGACCTCGTGACCGCCGGCAAGATCGCCTTCTACGGCGTGAGCGTCGAGAAGGTCGAGGAGGCGCTCAAGGCGATCGACTACCCCAACGTGCAGAGCGTGCAGATCATCTTCAACGCCTTCCGCCTCCGGCCGATCGAGCTGTTCTTCGAGCAGGCGCTCCGCCGCCGGGTGGCGGTCATCGCCCGCGTGCCGCTCGCCAGCGGCCTGCTCTCGGGCACGCTCACCCGCGAGACCGTGTTTCCGGACGACGATCACCGCAGCTTCAACCGGGAAGGGTCCGCATTCGACAAGGGAGAGACGTTCTCGGGTGTGCCGTACGAGACGGCACTGGCGGCCGTGGAGCGGCTCAGGCCGTTCGTGCCGGCGGGGATGACCCTCGCGCAGTTCGCCCTTCGCTGGATCCTGGCCTTCGAGGCCGTGACCTGCGTGATCCCCGGAGCGCGGGGTGCCGCGCGCGTGATCGAGAATGCGTCCGCCACCGCCCTGCCGAGACCGTCTCCCGAGACGATGGAGGCGGTTCAGGAGGTCTACGATTCGCTGATCCGACCCCACGTGCACCACCGGTGGTAGCGATGGCCGCCGCCGGTGCGGGCTGCCGCGAGGTCGATCTGCTCGTCGTCGGTGCCGGGGCGGCGGGCCTGTTCGCCGCCACCTGGGCGGGCCGCACGGCGCGGGCGGCCGGCCGGCCGCTGACGATCCTCGCCGTCGACGGGGCCCGCAGGCTGGGCGCGAAGATCCTGGTGGCCGGCGGCGGTCGCTGCAACGTCACGCATCATGCGGTCACCGAAGCCGACTATGCCGGTGCCACCCCCCCCGCCATCCGCAAGGTGCTCAGAAGGTTCACCGTCGCCGACACGACCGCGTTCTTCGGGGCGGCCGGGGTGGAGTTCTATCGCGAGGCCGACACCGGAAAACTGTTTCCGGTCTCCGACTCCTCGCGGACCATCCTCGACGCGCTGCTCCGCGAGGCGTCGGCGGCAGGCGTCGAGCTGCTGCACCCCGCGCGGGTCTCGGCGATCACCGGCGCGGCCGCCGGCTTCGTGGTGACGACGGCGGCGGGGACGATCCGCACCGGCCGCGTCATCCTCTGCACGGGGGGCAAATCGCTGCCGAAGTCGGGCTCCGACGGCGAGGGCCTGGACCTGGCCAGGTCGCTGGGCCACACGCTCGCCGATCCGCTGGTGCCGGCGCTCGTGCCGCTGCTGCTGCCGGCCGGCCACTGGATCACCGCGCTGTCTGGCCTGGCGCTGCCCGCCACCCTCTCGCTCCGCTCCGGCGCCGGAAAGCTGCTGCAGGCCGTCACCGGCAGCGTGCTGTGCACGCACCTGGGCCTGTCGGGCCCCGCCGTACTCGACATCAGCCGCCATTGGCTCATCGCCCGGCATGCCGATGCGTCGGCGACGCTGGCGATCAACTGGCTGCCCGGCGAGACGGCCGAGTCGATCGATCGACTCCTGGTGGCGGGTCAGGGGCGTGGGGCGTTGGCCGTGCTTCGCGAGCGGCTCACCGAGCGGCTCTCCCGGTGCCTGTGCGCGGCGGCGGCGGCACCGGTTGCCGGCGACCTGCCCCGCGAACTGCGGCGGGCGCTGGCCGCCGCGGTGGTCGCCACGCCGCTGCCGATCGCCGGAGACCGCGGCTTCGCGGTCGCCGAGGCGACGGCGGGGGGCGTGCCGCTCACGGAGGTCCGGCTCGACACGCTGGAGAGCCGGATCTGTCCGGGTCTGCATCTCGCCGGCGAGATGCTCGACGTCGACGGCCGCATCGGCGGCTTCAACTTCCAGTGGGCCTGGGCGAGCGGCTACGTCGCGGGGATCGCGGCCGCCGGTGCCGGCCCGCGGCTGACGGGTCCGACGGCCGATCCGCCGTCCGCGACGACGGCATAGCGGAACGAGCCGTGCGTGAGATCGAGGGTCCGAACGGGTCGCTCGGCGAGGAGCGGCGTCACGGCCGCCCGGACGTCATCCACGCCGATGTCGTCGATGTCCGCCCGGCCCAGTGGCCAGCCGAGCGGAGCCCCGCGGCGCGCCGCCATCTCCAGACGATCGCTCCAGGACGTGCGCAGGCGCGCCGATCGCAGCACGACCGAGCGGGTGCCCCACGGCTGCCAGCGATTCGGGTCCGACGGCCCCGCGATCACGGCCACGGGTACGCCCACCGAGGCCGCCAGGTGCACCATGCCCGTGTCGACGCCGATGCACAGATCCATCCGCGCCATGAGCGCCGCGGCATCGGCCAGGGGAACCTCGGCCGAGAGATCGTGGAGGTGTGCCGCCAGCGCCGCCGGGCAGGAGCGGAGCAGTTCGCCGTGCGCGGCACGGTCGGCCGGACCGCCGCAGAGAACCAGCTCGCAGCCACGGTCCTCGACCAGCCAGCGGAGCAGCGTCCGCCAGCGGTCGGCCGGCCAGAGCTTGAGGGGGTCGGTGGTCCGGACGGCGAGGAACACGCGGGCCTGCCCGGCGGGCAGTCTCTCCAGCAGGGCGGCGACTCGGTGGGCCGCGTCCTCCGCCACCCAGTTCTCGTTGTGGGCGTCGTCCACCTCCGCTCCCTCGGCACGCAGCAGGTCGAGGTAGGCCTCGACCTGGTGCCTGCCGACCCCCCTCCACACCCGCCGCGTGAGGAACGGGCCGCTCTCGCCGTGAAAGCCGATGCGCGCGGGAATCCCGGCGAGCGTGGCGAGCACGCCCGCTGACAGGGAAGGCTTGAGCAGGTAGGCCCGGGAGTATCGTTGCGACCGCAGCCACGCCGCCTCGGCGACGATCCCGGCCCAGGCGGTGGCGATCCGTCGCCGCCGCCGCGGCGGCCGCTGCCACGACACGAACCGATCGATGTAGGGGCAGGCGTCCAGCAGGGCCCGCGGGCCCGCCGCCGCGCAGACGTCGATCACCGCCAGCGGATGCCGACGACGCAGGTTGCGGAGGAAGGGGATCGCCAGGAGCGTGTCGCCGAGGTACTGCGTGCAGACCACGAGAATCCGCTCGGCGGTCGGCGACGCGGCTCGGTCGGCGCGGGGGCTCATCGTGCGAATCCCACGAAGAAGCTGAACAGCTGCTTGCTGTCGTACGGGGCGTAGGCCACCGGGACGGCGAAATCGAGGGCGATCGGGGCCGGGCCCATGGCCGGCAGCGTGATTCGCAGGCCGAAACCCGGCGCGACCCGCATGTTGTTGATCGACACGTTCGACTCGACGGTGCCGACGTCGGTGAACACGACCCCGCGGAGCGTGTCGTCGGCGGTGATCGGGAACATGTACTCGATCGTGTTGAGCCACTCGAACGGGCCGCCGACGATCGCCGCAGCCTGCCCGGGCAGCGGCTCCTTGCCGGCGACCGTCTGCCGGGGGCTGGCGCCGCGGAACACGAAGCCGCGGATGGTGTTGTAGCCGCCGGCGAAGAAGTTGTCGTAGGCGGGCGTGTCCGGTCCTGAGACGCCGAGAATCGAGCCGATCGAGAGCACGTGGCGACCGGAGCCGTCGGGCCGCTCGTTGAGCAGGAAGTACTGCCTCGCCTCGGCGATGCCGCGGGGATAGACGAAGGTGCCGATCACCTGTTCAAACTCGAACGTCGCCAGATGCCCCTGCGTCGGCAGGAAGGGGCTGTCGCGGGTGTCGTGGATGACCCCCGCGCTGAAGCCGTACACCGAGTTGGTGCCGAGCATGTCGACGATGTCCGGTGTCTTGAGCCGGGGATTGAAGACGTCGACGCTCTCGCCGCGGAAGCCGGCATTCACCGACAGGTCGGGAGCGAACTGGAACTGGTATCCCAGGCCGATCCGGCCGCCCGTGCGGGCCTCGGCCCAGTCGTAGAAGTAGCGGGTGAAGTAGGAGGCCGAGAGCGACAACCCGATGCGGGTGTCGAACAGGTACGGCTCCTGGAAGGTGGCCATGTACCGCTGCAGCTGGGTGCCCGGGGCGGCTTCCAGCCGGAACCGCTGTCCGGCTCCCCGGAAGGCGGTGCCGTTGCGGATGTCGTCCCAGCTGCGGGGCAGGCGCAGGATGTCGAAGTTCTGCTCGTCGATCACGATGTTGCCCACGAGACCGGCGTTGGAGTTGACGCCCGCACCGATCATCAGCCGCCCGGTCTGGGTCTCCTCGGCGTCGACGTCCACGATCACGTAGGGTTCGTTGCCCGGGAACACCTGCGAGGGGTCGGCCCCGAAGTCGGGCACCATGCCCGGCTGCTGGAATGCGGGGGGCTGGTTGGGATCGAACTGGGCGACCGGCGTCGCGCCGAACGGCATGCCACCCCCGAGCGCCGGCTGCAGGGCCGGCTGCTGGCCGGGCGGCAGCTGCTGCTGGGCCGTGTAGACCTGGGGCGGCGGTGCGATGGTCCGCGAGTAGTCGAGCGCATTGGGGGCGGCCGGGGCCAGGGCGGCGCCACCCCAGGCGGCCGCGGCCGGCGTTGGGACCGGAGCGGGCGTCGCGGTGGGCCAGCCCTGCGGCGGCGGTGCCATCACCGGCACCTGGAACGCAGGCTGCTGGGGGACTCCGGCGGGAGCCGCGAATGGCTGCGCGGGGCCTGCCACCGGATACCCGGGACTCTGGCCGCGCCACACCGGCCGGGCTGCCGTGGCCGCCGGCTGGTCGCTGGCCGCCGGCTCGTCGGCGGCCGCCTGGGATTCGCGGTCGTTCCACGTGGCTTCCAGAACCAGATCGAGCACCGCGGCAGGCTCGTCGTCGGGGCTCTGGCCGCGGAAGCCGGGCGGCTTGGCGGGTTCCGGCTCGCGAGCCACTCGGGTGTCACCGGGCTCGGGCTTGGAGAACACGATCTTGGGACCCTCTCCCTTCGCTGCATCGGCGAGGAACAGGCTGCTCGACTTGAGCCGCCGCTCGTCGTCGCGCAGCTTGCGGATGTCGAGGATGTCGCCGGGCCGCAGGGAGAGTCGGTTGAGCACGGTGCTGTGCCGCGTGTGCGGGTGCTCACCGCGGATCCGGACGTTGATCTTGCCGACCCGGTACCGCTGCCCCTCCGAGACGTTGTAGACCAGGTCGAGCTGGCCGGGCTCCTCGAGGAAGCGTGGATCGGCACGGATGTCGGCGAACACGAATCCCCGGCCGCCGTAGATGTCGCGGATCAGATTCAGGTCGGCGTCCATCTTGGACTGGTTGAAGTGTTCGCCCCCCTTGAGCTTCAGGTCCCGTTCGAGGAACTCCGTCTTGAACTTGCTGTTGCCCAGGAACGAGACGTTGCGGACGGTGTACCGGGGGCCCTCGTTGATCACGAAGGTGATGTGGGTCCAGTCACGCGTCCCCTCGTGCACCACCTCGACCTCCCGTCCCACCTTCGCCTGGAAGAACCCCAGGCTCCGGTAATAGGACGTCAGCGTCTCGACGTCCTGGTCGATCACGTTCCCGTCGACGTTGCCGCCGAGGACCCAGAGCACCCCCGGCTTCGACTTGATCTGCGTCAGCAGGCGGGCGTCGCTGGCGATGGTGTTGCCGACGAACGTCGTCCACAGCGCCTTGCGGTTGCGTCCCTCGTCGATCAGGAACACGGCCCCCTTGTCCCCAGGCTTGCTGCCTTCGACGGTCGTCACCCGGGCCCCCTCGAAACCCTTCTCGTGGTAGTGCGACTCGATCCTCCTCCGAGCCTCCTCGACGACGTACGGATCCATCGAGTCGCCGACATCGATCTCCGCCTTCTTGCGGAGGGTGCGGGTCGTGACCCGCTCGTTGCCGACGTACTTCACGTACCGCAGCAGGGGCCGCTCGACCACCTGAAAGACCACCACGATCCCCTCGGCGACCCGCACGTACTTGGGATGCACGTCGATGAACTTCCGCGACCGGTGGAGCGTGCGGACGTCCTCCTCGATCGCCTGCGGATCGAAGATCTGTCCGGCCCGAGTGCCGAGCTTCGGCAGCTTCGAGACGTCCGTGGCGTGGTTGCCCTCGATGCGCACCTCGACGATCACGTCGCCCTGCGCCGTGGCGGCGGCCGCGGTCTCGCCGACGGGCGGAAGCCGCTCCGGGACCTGCGCCGCCCCCGGGGCGGCCAGCAGGCAGAGCAGGGCCGCGGCCAGCGGCCGGACCGCTTGGAGGCGGATCGGGAAGGAGCGTCTGGTCATCGGGCGGGCCGATTCCCGGGTGGCGGAGGCGGAAGCCGGGGAGAGATACCGGCGCCGGATGGGCCGCCACAAGCCGAAAAGTGTCCGCCCAGGAAAGCGGCGGCGGCACCGATCCATCCTGCCGGCAGGAAGCGGAGCAGTGCCAGTCCGGGCGAGGCAGTCGACGCGTCTTGCCCAGCCACCGATGCTTGACTGGCCCGCGCGGACCGCGGTAGTTTTCGGGAAGTCATTGCCGTGCGGCCGGTTGTCGGAAGATCGGCGGCCTCGGCCCTCGGCTGCCAAGGCCACCCGGCCCCGCGCCATGCCGCCGATGGTCATCGATCTGCGCCGCACCGAAGACCCGCGGGACGTCGTGCATCGCGCGGTTCAGGCCCTCGCCGAGGGGCACTGCGTCGCCTTCCCGACGGAAACCGACTACGTGGTGGCGGCGAGCGGCCGCTGTGCGACCGCGGCGCGGGCCCTCGCGGCCCTCGCGGAGCAGCATGCCGGTGAGCCGCTCCTGACGCTGGCGCTCAAGAGCCACGAGGAGGCGCTCGACTGGGCCCCCCGGATCACACCCGTCGGCCGACGGCTCGCCCGCCGGTGCTGGCCCGGTCCGGTCGCGATGCTCGTGCCCGACGACCATCGCGACAGCCTGGTCTACCGTCTGCCCGAGCCGATGCGCGACGCGGTGTTGGGAGGAGGTCGCCTGCGGATCCGCATCCCGGGGCATCCGCTCCTCGCCGATTGCATGCGGATGCTGCTGGGACCGGTGATCCTCGCCGAACCGGCGTCCCCGTCGGGAGGCAGGGCCGTCGATGCGGCGAGCGTGATCGAGCGGGCCGGCGGCGCGGTCGGGCTGGTGATTGACGACGGCCGTGCCCGCTACTCCCAGCCGCCATCGACCATCGAACTCACGGGAGACTCGTTCCGCCTGGTTCGGCCGGGGGTCGTCACCGAGGACGCACTCCAGCGGCTGGCGAGCCTGATGGTGCTGTTCGTCTGCACGGGAAACACGTGTCGAAGCCCGATGGCCGAGGCGCTGTTCAGGATGATGGCGGCCGAGCGGCTCGGCTGCCGCCCCGACGAGATCGAGCGGCGTGGCGTCGTGGTTTCCAGCGCCGGGCTGGCGGCGTGGGGAGGAGGTCCCGCCAGCGCCAACGCCGTCGAGGCGGTCCGCGAGTTGGGGGCCGATCTGGCCGGACACGAGAGCCAGCCGCTGACCGAGTCCCTGGTGTCGCAGGCGGACGTGATCCTGACCATGACCGCCGCCCATCGGGCCGCAATCCTTGCGCAGTTTCCCGAGGCGGGCGGACGCGTGGCCCTGCTCGCGACTGACCGCCGCGACGTCGTCGACCCGGTGGGGGGCTCGCTGGAAACCTACCGGAACTGCGCTCGACAGATTCACGGGCATCTGGTGGCCAGAATGGATACACTCGGAGTCGAACCTCGGGCGGACTGAAGGCTCCGCCCGCCGGCCGACACGAGGAGCAGCGGGATCGATGCGGATCGCAATTGGGAGTGACCACCGGGGCGTGACGGCCCGCAAGCGGTTGATCGGCCTGCTGGAAAGGCTGGGCAACGAGGTGATCGATTGCGGCTCGGAGGGTGAGCAGCCGGTCGACTATCCGGACGTGGCCGCGGACGTGGCCCGCCGGGTGAGCGCCGGCACGGTCGACCGCGGCATCCTGTTGTGCTGCACCGGGGTCGGGATGGCGATCGCGGCCAACAAACTCGACGGCGTGCGGGCCGCCACCTGCCACGACGAGGTGACCGCCGAGATGAGCCGGCGGCACAACGACCTCAACGTGCTCTGCCTGTCCGCGGAGTTGATCGGCCCGGAAGCTCAGGACAAGATCATCCGCACCTGGCTGACGACGCCATTCGAGGGGGGCCGCCATGCCCGCCGCGTGGCGAAGATCGCGGCCCTGGAATCCGGCTGCGAGGACGCCCCGGCCGGCGGGTGAGACGACCGCCGGGCCCGCTCCGCCGCGCCCCAGTTTGCCGCTGGCCGCGAACGCGGCGTCAAAGGGCACGGTCAACGCCGGCGCGGCAAATGGCGGGATGATGGCGGGCGGCGAAAAGTCGTCACGTCGTAGCGGTCGTGCCGGCTGGACGGCGAAAAAACCGCTGGAAAGGCGGGTGAAAGTCGTTGAAGCGGACCCCCGGGTTGGTATCGTCGCGAGAGTCGATCCGGCGGCGGGCGTGGTCCGCGGCCGCGAGTCGAGTTCCGAGGAATTCCTCCGGCATGCCCCTCGCCCGCCATCCCGACCCGGAAGAAGTCGACTGCCTGCTGCGGAACGGCGAACTGCGGACGGCGATCGAGCCCTATGCGGACGAGTCGATCTGGGAGGTCGACTTCCGGGGCCTGCCGACCGAGGCCGAGAATCGGTTCCTGGAGTCGATGCTGGCCTGGGAAATGGCCCCGCTCGCACCGGTGGCCCGCTGGTTTCAGCCGCAGCTGGCCCTCCAGCCTGCCTGCACCCTCGACGATGGTCAACTCCACGAGCGGCTCTGGCAGACGATCGAAGTGCTCTACGAGAAGCGGATCGTGCTCGACTTCACCGACCACCTCTCGGACCGGGACTTGTATTCGCTGATTCGTCGCGACATCCTGCCCGCCAAGATCAAGCAGGTCGACCTGCCCGACAACTACGTCCATTGGGACTGCAGCGCCACCACCGACGGCGACCAGACGACCTGGCTTGTCTACTACGCCGACGACGACGAGCGGGAGGAGTGGCGGCTGGAGGAGGGCAGGGATCCGCCGGCCAAGCGGGTGCCTCCGTACCCCCGCGCCTTGCCCGTCGCTCCCTGACGCGGACCGGGTTTCCGCGCCACGCTCGGCGGCGGTGAAAACTTCACCGTCCCGCCGCCACCGGCCGGTTCACCCGCCGCCCGGCCGGCCGTATGCTTCCCGGGCCTTCCACCCCCGGAGTTTTCCGATGGTTCCCTGCCTGCGTCCGTCGGCGCTTGCCTGCCTGGCGCTGCTGGTCTTCGGGCCGGAGCCCGTCTCCGGCTCGTCTCCCGAGGAGATCCATGCCGCGATCGCGCGGGGGGCGGAGTTCCTCGTCGAGCACGAGCAGGCGGCGGACGGCAGTTTCTCGGCCGCGGTCGGCCCGGCGGTCACGGCGCTGGCGGTGACGGCCCTGGTCCGGTCGGGGATGCCGCCGGCCGCCCCTCCGGTGAAGCGGGCGCTCGCCTACCTGCTCTCCTTCAAGCAGCCGGATGGTGGAATCTATGCCCCCGATTCGCCGGTCGCGAACTACGAGTCGTCGATCGGCCTGCTCGCGCTGGCGGCGTGCAACACCGACGGGTCGCTCGACTCCGCCATCACCGACGCGGCGGCGTACGTGAAGGGCCTGCAGTGGGACGAAGGGGAGGGCAAGGACCGGTCCGATCCGGCCTATGGCGGCGCCGGCTACGGCAAAAAGGCGCGGCCCGATCTGTCCAACACGCAGTTCATGGTGGAGGCGCTCCGCACGATCGGCACCAGCGAGAACGACCCTGCCATCAAGCGGGCTCTCGACTTCGTGTCGCGGACGCAGAACCTCCCCGGCCCGCACAATCCACTCCCGTTCGCCGAGAAGAACCCGGATGGCGGCTTCTACTACACGCCTGCCGCCGGGGGTGAGAGCCAGGCGGGCACGACGGCCGAAGGGGGGCTCCGCAGTTACGGGTCAATGACCTACGCAGGTCTCAAGAGCATGATCTACGCGGGCGTCGGCAAGGACGACCCGCGGGTGCAGGCTGCGGTGGCCTGGCTGGCGAAGCACTACACCTTCGAGGAGAACCCGGGCATGGGCGACGCGGGGCTGTTCTACTACTTCCACACCGCCGCCAAGTCGCTCGACGTGTTCGGCGTGGAGTCGTTCACCTCCGCCGACGGCACGCAGCACGGGTGGCGGGACGACCTCTCGACCGCGATCATCGCGCGGCAGCGCGAAGACGGCTCCTGGAAGAACGCCAACGAGCGCTGGATGGAGGGGGAGACCGACCTCGCCACCGCCTATGCCCTGCTGGCACTGTCGTACTGCCTGGCGAAGTGACTTCGGCCCGAGGAGTGCCCGGAAACCCGCGGCCATCCGGGACTGGTCGCCGCCGGGCGGTGCGCCACGGGGGAGATCGGCCGCGGCCTGACCGCGGCCCGTTACGCGGCCCGTCCCGAGGCCTTGTAGAGATACGGATTCATCGTCGGATCGTTGTACATCTTCATCTGCCGGAAGACGCGGAGCGGTCGTCGGGCGGCGTAGATCTCGGTGACCAGTCGGTCGACCGCCTCGACGAGATGCGTCCGCTGCTCGTCGAGCACCACCATCCGGGCGGCCGCCTTCTGGCGGTGCTCGGTCGTGGCGTCCTTCCGCTCGATCTGTTCCCGCATGTGGTAGCGGCGAAGCTCGAGAATCGACAGCCGGTCGACCGCGGCGCCGGGTGTCTCCGTGGCGGCAGGCGCCGTGGGAGGTGCCACGATGCCCCGGGCGGTGAGGTCGGCCGTCAGCCAGTCGTCGACCTTCTCGATGCAGTCGTTGCGGAGCTGGTTGTAGCGGTCGATCGCCCGCTTCACCTGGGCGATCCGGCCGTCGGTGACGTGCGGCGAACGGGCGATGTCCTCCTCGTGCCAGAGCAGGAAGTTGTACCGATGCAGATCACAGATCCGGCCGCGAAGCCCCTCCTCCGAGTGCTCGGGCTCGAAGTGATGCCAGTGGTCGACGAGGTGGGCGAGGAGGGTGTCGATCGTGGTCATCTCGACCGGCCGCGGGGCGGATTTCGTCATGCTCTGGACTCCGGCGAGGTGCGGCGGCCTCAGGCCGCCTTGAGAACGAGACAGAGGTTGGAGCCCCCGAAGCCGAACGAGTTGCTCGCGGCCACGCGGATTCGACGCGGGCGGCAGGCGTGCGGCACGTGGTCGAGGGGACACTGCGGATCGGGATGGTCGAGGTTGATCGTCGGCGGAGCCGCCTGACGGTCGATCGCGGCCAGGCAGGCGAGAGCCTCGAAGGCGGCCGCTCCGCTGATCATGTGGCCGGACATGCTCTTCGTGGAACTCACCGGGATCGAGTCGGCAGCGGCCCCGAAGGCGCGGCGGATCGCCCCCGCCTCGGCGACGTCGCCGACGGGCGTGCCCGCCGCGTGGGCGTTGATGTAGTCGACCTCGTCGGGCATGACACCGGCGTCGGCCAGGGCGTCGGAGATCGCCCGCGCGGCGTGCACCGACTCGGTGCTCGGGATCACCATGTGGACGCCGTCGCTGGACATGCCGATGCCGGCCAATTCGCCCCGGATGCGGCCGCCCCGCTGGACCGCGTCGCACCGCCGCTCGAGCATGAAGAAGGCCCCTCCCTCCCCCATCACGAAGCCGTCGCGGGCTCCGTCGAACGGCCGGGACGCCTTGGCGGGATCGTCGCTTCGGCGGGAGAGGGCGCGGAGGTTGTAGAAGGCCGCAAGGGAGGTGGGGCTGAGGATGTCGCAGCCCCCCACGACGCAGGCGTCGACCCAGCCCGCATCGATCCAGGCGCGCCCCAGGGCCATCGCGTATCCGCTGGATGCACAGGCTGCGGCGACGGTCAGCGCGGGGCCCCGGAGCTTGAGCCGGCGAGCGAGTCGGTGGACGAGCGTCGGCTGCCGCCGGCCCACGAACACGCCATCACCGCCGGCGAGAAAATCGAGCTCCCAAGACTTCAAGTGCTCCGCGCCGACGCCCAGGGCGATGCCGATGCGGGCGCCGCACTCGGCGTCGAGCCCCGAGTCGGCCACGGCGGTTGCGGCCGCCGACAGGCAGAGCCGCTCCAGGCGGTCGAGCTGCGGAAATCCTCCCGCGGCGGGATCACCGTCCGCCGGTGCCGGAATGTCCGCGACGGGCGCCGCGAACTGCACCGCTTCGCGGGCGTGCGGACCGGGGTCGATCGCCCGCACGCCGGAGCGGCCGGCCAGCAGGGCGTCCGCGATCCCGTCGAACGAGGAGCCCAGCGGCGACACGGCGCCCAGGCCGGTGATCACGACCGGTTCGTCGGCCTGCCGCGTGCGGGTCATGCCGCTTCCCGCCGGCTCGAGACCAGGGATTCCGTTCCCGCCTCGACGCGAACCCGACCCCCCCAGGGACAGTTCACCGCCCACGAGGCGAGGGCCATGCCGGATCGGCACATGTCGATCGCGCGGGCGAAGGCGGCCAGATCGACGTCGGGCTCGTCAGGGGGGTCCGCGGGCCATTGGCCTGCGGGCGTGACGAGGGCGATCCGCGGCTCCGTGCCGGCGGCTGCGGCCTCCGGAGCCAGCAGCATCGCCAAGGCCCGGCAGACCGGCTCGCCGAGCGGCTCGCCGTGTGAGTCGAGTTCCGGCTCCGACTCCCAATCCGACACCAACAACCAGACGGCGTCACATGGATCGGGCATGCCGGAGTCGATCAGCGACAGGGCGGTGAACAGTCCTTCGGAGAGGGCATCCGGCCCGCCGCCGATCCCGACGTGCGGGCCGTGCATGCCGAAGGCGACGCTGACCGCGCCGGCGACCGAGTGCAGCGAGCACTGCGGCACGATGTGGGGCGAGACCGTCACGGCGCCGCCGGTCTGCAGCAGCGCGAGCGAGCGGGCGGTGGCGATCCGGCCTGCCTGGCACGGCGCGGCCACGACGCCGCAGCGGGCCGCGGCGACGGGCTCCGGCAGCAGCGTGGATGCCTCGAGCACGGCCCGGACTGCGACGACGGTCTGCTCGTCGGCGTGCCGGAGGAACCGTGTCGGCAGGGAGGGTGCGCCGGTCGGCGGCGGCTCATCCCGCAGCGCGGCGATCCGGGAGAACGCCGCTTCCACGTAGGCGTGGGCCTGGATCGCACATGCCGCCCGGCGCGGGCGGTGGGGACGGAGGTGAGCGATCATCGTCGGCGATCCCCGGGTGGTGGCGGATGGACGGTCAGGCGGCCTGCCGACCCTCCTTGGCCGCGAGCTTTGCCTCGAGCACGTCGAGCATGTCCCCCACGGTCGAGATGTCCTCGAGCAGTTCGGTCTCGATCTGGATGCCGAAGCGGCTCTCGATGTGGAGCACCAGACCCGCCATGTCGAGGGAGTCGAGGTTCAGTCCTTCGCGCAGCGAGGTCGTCTCCTTGAGCCCCGGGTAGGACTCGCCCGTCTCCTTTTCGAGCAGTTCATGGACGACGGTCGAAAGTTCCTGGCGGGTCATCGCGGTCCTCCGGACGGGTGGGCGGTTGAAGGGCGGGACGGTAGCGGACGGGGCTGGCCGGGCGAAGAGCAAAAACCGGTGTATTCTTTGGGCTTCTCCGGGGCCGGTGGTTCCGTCATCGTCCCCGGATCCCTCCCGAGGAGCGCCCGTGCCGCCTGCCCCCTCCCCGCCCACTCGTCGGTGGCTGGCACCTGCGCTTGCGGCGGCGACCATCGCCTTCACCGGCCTGCTGGTGTACGCCACCCATCACCCCCGGCCGGAGGAGCTGCTCGGGCCGAACCCGCCGACCGACAAGACGCTGCACGTCGCCGCCTACGCGACCCTCGCCTCCCTGGCCACCGCGACGTGGCTGACCGCCCGGCGGACGAAGCACCGCGGAGTCACGATGCTGGCGGTGGCACTGGCCGTGTTCGGCGGTCTCGACGAGGTGACCCAGCCGTTCTTCAACCGGGATGCCGAGCCGCTCGACTGGCTCTACGACTGCGTGGGAATCGCGATCGGCCTGGCGGCCGTGTCGGCGCTGTTCGCGCTGGCCCGCCGCCCTGCCGCCGGGCACCCGGCCGGTGATCAGTAGTTCGGGGTGGGCGCGCGGAAGTCGGCGATCCTCACCGACCGGAACCAATCGATGGTCGTGGCCAAGCCCTCGCGGAGAGGCACCCGGGGCTCCCAGCCAAGTCGCCCGCGGGCCAGCGTGATGTCGGGACGCCGGCGCTCCGGGTCGTCGACCGGGAGCGGGCGCTCGACGAGCTCCGATCGAGACCCCGTGAGCTCGATCGTCAGTTCCGCGAGCTGGCGGATCGTGAACTCGCCCGGGTTTCCGAGATTGACCGGTCCACTGAAATCGTCGGCCGCGTCCATCATCCGGATGATCCCCTCCACCACATCGTCACGGTAGCAGAAGCTCCGTGTCTGGGCTCCGGATCCGAAGATGGTGATCGGTTCGCCGGCGAGCGCCTGGCGGATGAAGTTGGAGACCACGCGGCCGTCGAACGGGTGCATCCGCGGGCCGTAGGTGTTGAAGATCCGCACGATCCGCACGTTGACGCCGTTGTGGCGGTGGTAATCCATGAACAGCGTCTCGGCCGCCCGCTTGCCCTCGTCGTAGCAGGCGCGTGGCCCGATCGGATTGACCGCCCCGCGGTAGCTCTCGGGCTGGGGATGCACCTCCGGATCGCCGTACACCTCGCTGGTCGAAGCCTGCAGCACCTTCGCCCGGCACCGCTTCGCCATGCCCAGCACGTTGATCGCCCCCATGACGCTCGTCTTCAAGGTCTTGATGGGGTTGAACTGGTAGTGCCCGGGAGCCGCCGGACAAGCGAGGTTGTAGATCTCGTCGACCTCGAGCCACAGCGGCTGCGTGATGTCATGCCGCAGGAGCTCGAAGTTGTCGCGATCGAGCAGGTGGGCGACGTTCGACTTCTGGCTGGTGAAGAAGTTGTCGGCACAGATCACGTCGTGTCCGGCCTCAACCAGGCGCTCGCAGAGGTGGCTGCCGAGAAATCCCGCGCCGCCGGTGACCAGAATCCGCTTCAGGGAGGCCATGGGAGGGTGTCCGGATCGAGGGTTCGCCGCCGCTTTCCCGCGGCACACACGCAGTGGTAGTGTAGCATCGGTTTCAGTGTGCTCGACGGCCGCCGGTTCGGTGCGGCCCCGCCTTCGTGCCCCTCGGAGATCACCCCCATGCCGCTCAAGGGAAACATCCGCCATTCGATCGTCTTCTGGTGCTTCAACATTGCCGGCGAGAAGTGGGACATGGATCGCACGTGCGAGGTCGCCAAGCAGCTGGGCGCGGGGTCGATCGAACTCTCGGATCCCGACACCTGGCCTACGATCCGCCGGCACGGCCTGACCTCGGCGATCGCCATGAACGGCATGCCCGGTGCCCCGTTCGTGAAGGGGCTCAACAATCCCCGCTACCATGACCAGGTGATCGAGTGCACGACGCGGACGATCGACGCCTGCGCGGATTTCGGCATCCCCTCGGTGATCGCCTTCACGGGCTACAAGTGGCGGGATGCCGAAGACCCGTCCAGCGGCGAAATCGCAGCCGACGAGGGGGCCGACAACTGCGTCGCGGGGCTCGAGGCCCTCGCTGGGCACGCCGAGCGCCGGAGCGTGACGATCTGCCTCGAGCACCTCAACACCCGCGACGGCTCGCATCCCATGAAGGGGCACCCTGGGTACCAGGGCGACGACGTCGACTACGTGGCGAACATCGTGCGTCGCGTCGGGTCGCCGCGGGTCAAGATGCTCTTCGACCTGTACCACGTGCAGGTCATGAACGGCGACCTCATCCGCCGGATCGAGCAGTGCCGGGACGTGATCGGGCACGTCCACACCGCCGGCAATCCCGGCCGCGGTGAACTCGACGAGCACCAGGAGATCAACTTCCCGGCCTGCCTGCGGAAACTCGTCGAGATCGGCTACTCGGGCTGGGTGGGGCACGAGTTCATCCCGACCCGGGATCCCGTCGCGGGACTGCGGCAGGCGATCGACCTGTGCGACGTGTGACGTCTGCCCGCCGCGGCTCGTTCACGGACGGGCGAGGATGATCCGCACGTCGGCCACGTTCGTGCCCGTCGGACCGGTCACGACGAGCCCGCCCGCCGCGGCCAGGGTGGGATGGGCGTCGCAGCGGGCGACCGCGCGGCCGATGTCGATGCCGCGGGCGGCCAGTTGCCGCACGACCTCGAGATCCACCACACCTCCTGCGGACTCGGTCGGGCCGTCCTCGCCGTCGGTGCCGACGCTGGTGATCAGGAGTCCCGCGGGCCATGCGGCACCCGTCCGCTGCCAGGCCTCGACCGTCGCGAGAGCCGTCTGCTGATTCCGACCGCCCCGGCCGTGCTCGCGGGGCAGCCTCACCACCGCTTCGCCGCCTTCGATCACCGCGCGGCTGCGGCCGTCGTGGCAGGCGGTGGCGATCAGCCCGGCCGCTTCCGTCGCCAGCCGACGGCCGGCCGCCTCCGCGGATTCAAGGGCGACGTCGGCATGCCGGGCGGTGACGTCGTAGCCGAGTTCAGCGGCGGCCCGCGCTGCGGCGTCGACGGCGGTCGCGTTGCCCCCCAGCAGCACGTGGCTGACGCGGCAGCCGGAGGGTGTGGTCCACTCGCCGCCCGGGGCGGGCGGGTGCGCCTCGATGATCCCCTGCTCGAGATGCCGCGTGAGCCGTGGCGCCACGTCGAGCGCCGCGTGCCGCCGGAGGATCGCCAGGGCGACGCCGAAGCCGGAACCAGCCGGCATGCACGGTCCCGAGGCGATCAGGTCGAGTGGGTCGCCGATCACGTCGGAGAGCACGACCGCCACGAGACGACCCGCGGTGCAGGCCCGGGCGAGGCCCCCGGCCTTCACGAGGCTGACCGCCCGGCGAACCAGGTTGAGCTCGCCGATGTCGGCGCCCGCCGCCGAGAGAGACCGCGTGACCGCGATCACGTCGGCGAGCTCGACGCCCGCCGCGGGCTCCTCGAGCAGCGCGGAGCCCCCGCCGGTCACGAGCACCACGGCAAGGTCCTCGGGCCGCAGCGACCCAAGCAGCCGCCGCATCGAGCCGGTCGCCTCGACCACGGCCGCGGTCGGCAGATTCGCCGCACGGGGACGCGTCTCGCGAACCTCGACGTGCGCCAGCGACCTCCCGCCGCCCTCGGGCACGCTGACGAGCCCGCTCAGGCGGGTGCCCGGCAGGATCCCGGCGAGCGCGGCGGCCATTCCGGCGGCCGCTTTGCCGCCGCCGACCGCCACGATCCGCCCCGTCGGCCGCACGGGTGCGGCGAACGACCGGCCGTCGAGGAGCAGCTCGCCGGCGCGCCAGGAGAGCCGCCGAGGCAGGAGTGCTTCGGGCCGTACGGCCGCGATCGCAGCTTCGGTCACCTGCGCCGCAGCGGCGCGGAGCGGCGGCGTCATTCGTCGCGGGTGACCGGAAAGTTCTTGGGATCGAAGCGGGTCAGGTCGATCCCGCCCCGCGCCTCCTCTTCCAGGAGCTTGACCCGCATCTCGAGCCGCTCGAGCCTCCGCGCCAGGAGGGCGGGCGACTCGGCGGACGGGGCGAGCGGCTGGACGCGCGGGACGGCCGGGTAGCCGAGCTGCCGCTGGAGGGCGGCGAAGAAGAACAGCGGATCCTTGCCGCGGTTGGCCCGGGCGATCCGCCCCTCCTTCTCGCCGAACAAGATCGCCCGGTCGGGCTCCGGCGCGGTGCGGCCGGCCACGAGCGCCTCCCGCTTCTCCAGCCGCCAGTACTCCGGGCTGCGGACGTACACGAGGTCGGCGAGGTCGATCAGGCCCACCTGCCGAGACACCATGCCGATCCAGGCCCGCCACTCGGCGTCGAACATCGCGTCGTCGGCGGTGGCCACCAGGCCGCGCGCGTAGTCGAGGCGATTCCGCGACAGGCATTCGAAGCGATAGAGGAACAGTCCCTGGGGCGTCGCCCCCTCGGCGCGGTAGGTCGCCTCGCGCTCGAGCATCGCCAGGGCCGTGCGCATGTCGAATCGCCCCCCCTCCTCCTCCGCGGTGGCGATCACGAACGTCTGGAACGGGGTGAAGTAGTGGGCCAACCGCTTCATCGCTGTCGACAGCGTGCCGACCAGCCGGAGCTCTCCCGCCAGGTAATCGAGCGCCATCGGCAGTTTCGACGTGGCGAGCACCTCCTGGCCGATCGCGACGAGTGCCTCCTGGGCCGCGACGCCCGAGACGATCCGCTCCCCGAAGGAGCGGAACAGGTAGGCCTGCTCGATGTATTCCTCACGGTCGAGCATGGCGGTGGAGTTCCCCGCGGGGCAAAGGGCTCGGAGGCGCCGGACGGACGCTCGGAGCATCCTATAATGCAACGGGTGCGTCCCGCACCGAACCCCGAGACCGTCATGCCCGCCCGCTTCTCCACCGTCGAGGCCGCCGTCGCCGCCTTCGGCCGCGGCGAGATCGTGATCGTGGCCGACGACGAGGATCGGGAGAACGAGGGAGACTTCGTCTGCGCCGCCGACTCCTGTGCCACCGAGGTGGTCAACTTCATGATCCGGGAGGGCCGCGGCCAGGTCTGCATGTCGATCCTGCCCGACGTCGCGCGGCGGCTCGACCTGCCGATGATGGTGGCTGCCAACTCCGCCCCGCTCGGCACGGCCTTCACGGTGCCCGTCGACCACCGCTCGGTGAAGACCGGCATCACCGCGGCCGAGCGGGCGGCCACGATCGCCGCGATCCTCGATCCGGCCAGCGTGCCCGCCGACTTCGTCCGCCCGGGCCACCTGTTTCCGTTGGTCGCCAAGGAGGGGGGCGTGCTGCGACGTGCCGGCCACACCGAGGCGGCGATCGACCTGGCCCGCCTGGCGGGCCGCCAGCCGGCGGGGGTGATCTGCGAGATCCTCGACGACTCAGGCAATCGTGCGGACCGCGATTTCCTGTTCACCGTGGCGGCACGGCATGGCCTGCAGATCATCTCGATCGAGCAGCTCATCAGCCACCGCCGCACCAGGGAGAAGCTCGTCGAGCGGATCGCCGCGGCCGACCTGCCGACGAAGTGGGGGCGATTCCGCGTGATCGCCTACGGGGTCAAGTTCGAGGCCCAGGAGCCGGTCGTGCTCACCCTCGGCGACGTGGCCGCGGCCAACGCACCGCTGGTGCGACTGCACTCATCGTGCTTCACCGGCGACCTGCTCGCCAGCCTGAGGTGCGACTGCGGTGATCAGCTGCACATGGCCCTGGAGATGATCGGCAGGGAGGGGTGCGGCGTGCTCGTCTACCTTCCGCAGGAGGGCCGGGGCATCGGCCTCGCGGAGAAGATCAAGGCCTACGCCCTCCAGGACCAGGGGCTCGACACGGTCGAGGCAAACCTGGCGCTCGGCTACAAGGCCGACTCCCGCGACTACGGCGTCGGCATGCAGCTGCTGAAGGATCTCGGTCTGCGACGGGTGAGGTTGCTGACCAACAATCCCAAGAAGGTCGATGCCTTCGTCTATGGCGGGTATGACCTGGAGGTCGTCGACCAGGTGCCGATCCTGCCGCCGGTGCACGAGTTCAACGAGCGGTATCTCGCCACGAAGCGCGAGAAGCTGGGGCACAAGTTTCCCGACTGAACGCGGCGCCGCCCAAGTTGACCCGATGCCGCGCGGACGCGTAGCATCCAGGTTTTCTTCCGGCCGCGGAGGCGCTCGATGCCCCTGTTTCTCCCTCGGCATCCGCATGGTCCGGCCGGCTGGAGGTGCCTGCTGGCCGCCGGCGTGGCGGTCGCCGTCGTCGGCTGTGGCCGGAGCGAGAAGCCTCGGCTGGTGGCGGAGCCGGAATCACCGGCGGCCCCGGTGATGCCACCGGAGCCGGGGCCAGCGGCACCGGCCGAGGCGACGTTTCTCCCGCCGTCTCTGGCGGATCTCGACCGGGATGCGAAGTGGATCGACCGGCCGGTCAAGCAAGGCCTGGCGGTGCTCCGTGAGCAGCAGGCGAAGGAGCCGGTGCTCGCCAGCGTCGCCGAGGCGCTGGCGCTGCGGAACGACTCCCCGGAGGCCAACGCCAAGATCCTCTCCGCCCTCGGCAGGCTGCCGGAACCGGGGGCGGCCGATTCCTCGGCCCGGCTCGACCGGCACGTCACCGGCGACCTCAGCAGCACCAATCCGATCCTGATCAGCTCCAGCGCCGAGTTCGACATCCTCGGCCTGACCGGGTTCGGGCTGTTTTCCTTCGACCGTGCCCTCGAGCCGTTTGCCAGTGCCGAGACCGTCGTCAGCTGGCAGACGAGCGCCGATGGCCTGTACGACAGGATCGTGATGCGGGACGACCTCGTCTGGAGCGACGGCACGCCGATCACGGCTCACGACATCGCCTTCACGTACCGCGTGATCATGGATCCCCGCGTGCCGGTGCCCGCGGTGCGGAGTGGAACGGATCAGTTGAAGGGCGTGCACGCCTACGACGACCACACGCTCGTCTTCTTCCACAAGGAACCCCTGGCGACGAACATCTGGAACATCAACTTCCCGGTCCTGCCCCGGCACATCTACGCGAGCACCTGGGAAGAGGACCCGACGCTCAAGGACAGTCCGGAACACGTGGCCCTCGAAGAGAAGCCCGTGTGCGGCGGCCCGTACGAGATCCTGGCCCGCAAGCGGGGTCAGGAGATCGTGCTGCGACGGCGCGACAACTGGAGCACGTTCCAAGGGAAGGTCGTCCGGGAGCCACCGTACTTCAGGGACGTGCGGTTCCGGATCATCGAGGACCCCAACACGGCCCTCCTGGCGCTGAAGTCGGGGGAGATCGACGAGATGATCCTGCAGCCCGAGCAGTGGACGACGCAGACGGTGGACGACGGGTTCTACGAGCTCAACACGAAGGCCACCGCTCCGGAATGGGTGAGCTTCCACTTCGCCTGGAACATCGACGAGCCGTTCTTCGCGGATCGCCGCGTCCGCAGGGCGATGAGCTATGCCTTCGATCACGACCGGATGCTGGAGAAGATCTGCCTGGGACTGTATCAGCCCTGTGCCGGCAACTTCCCCCCTGGGTCGTGGATGGCGGGAACCAAGCCGCTGGTCCCCTACAAGCAGGACCTCGACAAGGCCGAGACCCTGCTCGACGAGGCGGGTTGGTCCGACCACGACAACGACGGCATCCGTGACAAGGAGATCGACGGCCAACTCGTGCCGTTCGAGTTCACGATGCTGGTCAACCAGCAGCCCTTCCGCATCGCCATCTGCACGCTTCTCAAGGAGAATCTCGAACAGATCGGGGTGATCGTGAACGTGCGGCCGGTGGAGGTGACGGCCTTGCAGGAGATGATGCAAAAGCGGACCTTCCAGGCCTGCCTCTCCGGCTGGGGGTCGGGCACCGACCCCGACACGTCGGAAAACATCTGGAAGACCGGCGAGATGCGGAACTACAGCGGGTACTCCAACCCCGAGGTGGACCGGCTCTTCGCGGAGGGGCGTCGGGAGCTCGACCGGTCCCGGCGCGGGGAAAAGTACGCCCGCATCCAGGAGATCCTCTACGACGACCAGCCCTACACCTGGCTCTTTTGGCGGAACAGCTTCTACGGATTCTCCAAGAGCCTCCGCGGCTACGTCTTCAGTCCACGGGGTCCGTTTCACTACTCCCCTGGCTCCGGCAGCCTGTGGAAGCCGCGGGCCGAGTGAGCCATGGCGACGTACCTGCTGCGGCGGCTGTTGCTGGGCTGCGTGACGCTGGTGGCGATCACCGTGGTCGTCTATGGGCTGGCCCGGTCCATGCCGGGCAATCCGCTGACCGCCCAACTGGGCGAGGATCCGAGCCGCAAGGTCAGCGCCGCCGACTACGAGCGGATGCAGCGGGCCTACGGGCTCGACCGGTCGTGGCCGGAGGGCTACCTGCAGTGGGCCGGGAACCTGCTCCGCGGCGATCTCGGCCGTTCCATCACCCGCAAGCAGCCCGTCACCACCCTGATCGGCGAGCGGCTCGGGCCCACGCTGCTCGTGTCGGGCACGGCGTTCCTGCTCATCTGGATGCTGGCGATCCCACTGGGCCTCTACGCCTCGGCCCGCGCGGGCACGGTCGATGAGCGCGGAGTCAGCCTCGTGCTCTACGCGCTCTACTCGTTTCCCACCTTCGTGGCCGCCCTGCTGCTGCAGATCGTGTTTTCCGTGTGGAGCAAGGGCACGGCCTGGGAGCTGCCGTTGTTCGGGATGACGAGCCTGCCCCCCGACGCCCCGCTGGCGGCGCGGATCGTCGACGTCGCCCGCCACATGATCCTGCCGGTCGTCTGCCAGACGTACGTGAGCCTGGCCTACGACACGCGGTTCATCAGGGCCACGATGGCCGAGGCCGTCCGGCAGGATTACATCCGCACCGCCCGCGCCAAGGGGGCGGGGCCGTGGCGGGTGCTCGTGCGGCATGCCTTTCGCAACACGCTCATTCCGCTCGTCACCCTGCTGGGGCTGTCGCTGCCCGCGCTCGTCGGCGGCTCGATCATCATCGAGCAGATCTTCACCTGGCCCGGGATGGGAAGGCTGTTCTTCGAGAGCATCCGGGAACGCGACTACCCGACGATCATGGGACTGACGCTGATGTTCAGCGTGCTGACGCTCCTCGGGCAGCTGCTCGCGGACCTGCTCTATTCCGCCGTCGATCCGAGGGTGAGCGTGGAGTGATGGCAGCCGTCGACGGATTCTGGGGGCAGGCGTGGCGGCGCTACCGACGGCGGCCGCTGGCCATGGCCGCGCTGTTGTTCGTCGTCGGCCTCGCCGCCGTGGCGGTGCTCGCACCCGCGATCGCCGGCACCAAGCCCGTGGTCTGCCGCTACAAGGGGCGCCTGTACGCGCCGTGCCTGGCCTACTTCGACCGCCGCCTCGAGCCGGCGATCTTCGCCAAGGACAAGTTCCGCGGCAGCTACCCCCGGAATCTCGCCGCCAAGGACCCGCAGAGCTGGGCGATCTGGCCGCTTGTCTTCCAGGATCCCTACCGTGCCGTGCGGGCGGACGAGTGGCCGGGGCGGCCCGAGAATCCCGCGATGGACAAGGGGGTGCCGAGCCGGGCGCACCCCTTCGGAACCGACCAGGCGGGCGTCGACGTGTTCGCCAAGATGGTGCACGGCACCACCGTGGCACTGCTCGTGGGATTCGTCTCCATGGGAATCGCGGGCACGATCGGCATCGTGGTCGGTGCGCTGGGGGGATACTGCGGTGGCTGGGTCGACGCGCTCACCAGCAGGATCACGGAGATCGTGATGTGCGTCCCCACGCTGGTGCTGATCCTCGCCATCATGGCGATCATCGAGAAGCCGACGATCTGGCACACCATGGCGATCATCGGGTTCACGGGGTGGACCGGGATCGCCCGGCTCACGCGGGGTGAGTTCCTGCGGCTCAAGGGGGCCGAATACGTGACCGCGGCGCGGGCCGCTGGAGCCGGTCCGGTGCGGATCATGCTCCGGCACATCCTTCCCAACGCGCTGGCTCCGATCCTGGTGCCGATCACCTTCGGGATCGCCGCGGCGATTCTCGTGGAGAGCGGGCTCTCCTTCCTCGGCTTCGGCTCGCCTCCGCCGACAGCGAGCTGGGGCTCGATCCTCAACGGTGCCCGCTCCAACCTGGGCATGTGGTGGCTGGTCGTGTTTCCGGGCGTGGCGATCTTCCTGACCGTGCTCGCCTACAACCTCGTCGGCGAGGGGCTCCAGGAGGCGACCGACCCGCGGCTCCGGGAGGCGAGGAAGTAGCCATGCCGCTGTTCGAGATCCGCGATCTCGTGACCGCATTCCACACCACCGACGGCCGGGTGCCGGCCGTCGACGGCGTGTCGCTGTCGATCGATCGCGGCCGGACCCTGGGACTGGTCGGCGAAAGCGGCTGCGGCAAGAGCGTGACGGCCATGTCGATCCTCCGGCTGGTCGCTGCGCCGGGCAGGATCGAGACCGGATCGATCCTGCTGGACTCCCCGGCCGGCCCGGTCGACCTCGTCACCCTGCCGGACTCCGACCTGCGGCGGGTCCGCGGCGGAAGGATCGGGATGATCTTCCAGGAGCCGATGACAAGCCTCAATCCGGTGTTTACGGTGGGGGATCAAATCGCCGAGGCGGTGCTGCTCCATCGGGCGTGCAGCCGCGGCGCTGCCCGGGCGCGGGCCCTGGAAATGCTCAGGCTCGTCCGGCTCGCCGACCCCGAGCAGCGGCTCGACGAGTATCCGCACCAGCTCTCCGGGGGCATGCGGCAGCGGGTGATGATCGCGATGGCGCTCGCCTGCGAGCCCGACC
Source organism: Planctomycetota bacterium (assembly GCA_016872925.1). Classification (GTDB taxonomy): domain Bacteria; phylum Planctomycetota; class Planctomycetia; order Pirellulales; family UBA1268; genus QWPN01. The sequence goes on along the minus strand of VGYR01000002.1, from coordinate 2,502 downwards.
TCGTCGTGGCCGACGAGCCGACGACGGCCCTGGATGTGACCATCCAGGCGCAGATCCTCGACCTGCTCGGCGACCTCCGCAGGCGCCTGGGGACGGCGATCCTCCTGATCACGCACGACCTGGGCGTGGTGGCGGAGACGTGCGACGAGGTGGCCGTCATGTATGCGGGCCGGATCGTGGAGCGGGCGCCGGCCGACGTCCTCTTCGCCCGACCGCTCCATCCCTACACCATCGGACTGCTCGCGGCGCGGCCGGATCCGGATGCCGCCGGCCGGGCTCCACTGCGGACGATTCCGGGCATGGTTCCGGCGCCGCAGCGGTTTCCCGTCGGCTGCCGCTTTCATCCGCGCTGCGGCCACGCCCGTGCCGCCGCCACCCCGGAAGGGCCCGCCTGCGAGGCGCCGGCCCCGGAGCTTCTCGAGGTCGAGCCGGGCCACTTCGTCCGCTGCCACTACGCGGAGCGGCTTGGCGAGCCGCATCCGGCCGCAGTCGAGGTGCGGTTCGCATGACGACTTCCATCCAGCCGGCATTGGTGCGCGTGGACGGCCTCCAGGTTCACTTTCCGATTCGCCGCGGCCTGCTGCGGCGGCAGGTGGGGGCGGTTCGGGCGGTCGACGGGGTGAGTTTCCGGATCGATCGCGGCCGGACGCTCGGCCTGGTCGGCGAGAGCGGCTGCGGCAAGACGACCGTGGGCCGGAGCATCCTCAGGCTGATCGAGCCCACGGCAGGCCGCGTCGAGGTCGCCGGCCGGGACGTGACCGCGGTCAAGGCCGCCGAACTGCGGGCGCTCCGCCGGCGGATGCAGATCGTGTTCCAGGATCCGTATGGCTCGCTGAACCCGCGGATGACCGTCCGGAGCATTCTCGAGGAGGGTCTTCTGATCCATCGGCTCGGCGATGCGGCCGACCGGCTGCGACGCATGCAGGCGGCCCTCGACCGCACGGGCATGCCGGCGGCCGCCCTCGACCGCTACCCGCACGAGTTCTCCGGCGGCCAGCGGCAGCGGATCGCGATCGCGCGGGCGCTGGTCCTCGAGCCCGAGTTCGTGGCCCTCGACGAACCGATCTCCGCCCTCGACGTCTCGATCCAGGCGCAGGTGCTCAACCTGCTGGTCGAACTCCGCGACCGGCTCGGGCTCACGTACCTGTTCATCTCTCACGATCTGGCTGCGGTCGAATACGTGGCCGACGAAGTTGCCGTGATGTACCTCGGCCGGATCGTCGAGCAGGCGGCCGCGGGAGAACTCCGCCGGGCACCGCTGCATCCCTACACCGTGGCGTTGTTCTCGGCGGTGCCGACCGTCGACCCCCGGCGTCGGCGGCGGCGCGTGCTGCTCCCCGGCGACGTGCCGAGCCCCGCCAGGCCCCCGGGCGGCTGCCGGTTTCATCCGCGCTGCCCGCTGGCGGAGCAGGCCTGCCGCGAACTCGATCCACCGGCCACGCAGATCGACCGACACGTCGTGCACTGCCACGTCGCCGCTCGGCTGCTGGCCGAGTCCGGAGGTGACGCCCGGCGTGCCGCGGAGCGGCTGGCCGCGGCAGTGGCGGCGGCGGATGGCGGGGGGGTAGGATGAGGGAGGTCTTTGCACGGGAATCGTGTCCATCGAACCGGAGGCACTTTCGTGGACGCTTCGAAACGACATCGTGACCGCCTGCGGCGTGGAGGCGTGCTCGTCGCGGTCGCCCTGATGGCAGGGCTGCAGGCGGCCGGATCGCCGTGCCGCGGCCAGGCGACCGAAGAGATCGATCCCACCGGCGGGCTCCGCAGCCGCGACACCGCGCCGCCGCCGGCCGCCGGGCCAGCGTCTCGCGAAGAGCTCATCCGGGAGTTCGACCTCGACTTCAACGGCACGCTCGACGTCAACGAAGCCGCCGTCGCGCGGGCGCGGATGAAGCGGACGCGGCAGGAGTTGGAGGCCGGCATGGAGATCGACCCGCTCACCGGGAAGCCGCGGGCCGCCTCCGAAGGAAACGCCGCTGCGGAAGCGCCGCAGCCGAATTATTCCCCGGTGGTCGACCCGCCGGTGAGGCGGAGGCGGAAGGGAGCCGGCGAGCCCGCCCTGCCCGGAACCCGGGTGCCGGACGCAAGCCCGGTGAAGAGCGGAACGGCGCGATCGGCAACGCAGCGGGCCGGCGCACGGACGTCGGGAGCGGATGCCGGATCTGCGCGGCCGTGGTCGTCCCTGGCGCCGTCGCGCCCCGGGGCGCGACCGGGATACGGCACGATCACGCCCAAGCCCGACCTCAATGCCGGTATGCCGAGGCCCACGCTCGGCCGTGGCGGGGTGCCGGGGGGTGGCCTGCAGCCCTCGATCAGGTCGCCCGCCATGGCTCGCCCACTCACGCCCGCGGCTCCCCGACCGACGCCGCGGCGAGTGACGGCCGACGACATCGGCGCGTTCTAGTCCTTATCCAAGCGAATTTGGACTTGCGCGATTCGCGCTGAGCGCATAAAAAAACTCGAAATCCCCGACGAATCGCTTGATTTCGGTTGGCGCCACTT
>VGYR01000001.1 GCA_016872925.1 Planctomycetota bacterium | reverse complement strand
CAGAGCGTCCTCGGCACGTGTGTCAGGCTGCATTACCACGGACTGGCGACGGCAGCGTAAACATGCGCGCAAACGACGTGTGTGTCACGAATAAAGACTCTACTCCGGCAGCACCGTGGTGCAGTCCGGCGGCACGCTCGCCCTGTTGGCGGCGGCGAACAACATTGCGTCAAGTACCGACGTGGCCGTCTACGGCGTGCTCAACGTGACGGGCGTCACCGGCGGGTTCACCCTGGCGAGTGGCCAGACGCTGCGGGCCACGGGCACGGTGCTCGGTGGCGTGACGACCGGCACGGGATCGATCGTGCAGCCGCAGGGGCAGGGCACGCTCTCCTTCGGGTCCGGCCTCGCGCTCGGCGGGGGTCTCGAGATCTTCCTCTCGGGTTCCTAGTCGGGCGGCATCGGCGTGGCGACGGCGCTCTCGCTCGCTCCGACGTCGAGTGTCGCCTTCACCGTTCTCGACCCGCTCACGGAGCCTGCCTACGTGTTCGGCTCCTACGCCTCGCTTGCCGGCACGTTCGGCACGGTCACCAGCCTGCCGACCGGCTACACGCTCGACTCCAACTACCTGGGCGGCAACACGCTCGCCCTCGTCGCGGTGCCGGAGCCCGGCACGGTGGCGCTTGCCGGGGCAGGATGCCTGCTCGCCGCCGCGCTCATCCGCCGCCACCGAGGTTGATCGGGCTGGCGGCGATGTTGCCCACGATGCCCTTGATGATGCCCGAGCCGTCCTCGGTCTTCAGGCTCTCGTACCACGCCTGCGTGGCGACCGGATCGAACGCGTGCGTCTCCTGGCACCGCTTCCGGGCCCGGAGCACGAGGTCGGCCGCGCGGGGGGAGCGGATCCGCTGGTAGCGGACCAGGCTGTCCTCGATGCCGATGGTGTTGGTGGCCAGGGAGATCGCCAGCGCGAAGGTGTCTTCCAGGGCCGAGCAGGCGCCCTGGCCGATGTCGGGGGAGGTGGTGTGCGCCGCGTCGCCGAGCAGGGCGACCCGCCCCCGGACCCAGGTGTGAAACGGGTCGACGTCCCAGATCTCCACGCGGTTGAGCGATGCGGCCGGGTCGATCGCGTCGAGCAGCGCCCGCACGCCGGCCGTCCAGTGGCCGAACGCCTCCTCGAGCGGCCGCTTGCCCGCGCCGCGGTCGTAGGGCAGGCCCGCCGGCTGGGGAATGTCGACGAAGAAGTAGAACCGGCCGCCGGCCACCGGCATCACGGAGCACCGCTTGCCCTCGCCCACGTAGGTCGTCCACTGCGTCGCCGGGCCGATCCGCTCGTCGACCGGGATCAGGCCGTTGAAGTTCACGTAGCCGGAGTAGGTCCGCTCGATCCGGCGGCCTCCCTCGTTCGCCCTCGTGACATAGTCGCGGGCCGCCGAGCGGGCGCCGTCGGCGGCGATCAGCATGTCCGCCGTGTCGGTCGAGCCGTCGGCGAACGTCGCCGTCACGGTCGTGCCGTCGTCGGCGAGGCCTACGAGCCGGGCATCGAGCCGGATGCGGTCCATCCCGAACCGCTCCATCAGCAGCGCCTGCAGGTCGGCCCGGGCGACCGGATAGGGCCGCTGACCGGTCTGAGCGGTGACGGGGGCGAGGCTGAACCGGCAGAGCGGCGCGCCGCTGTGGCCGTCGAGGTAGGCCATGTCGTCCATCCGGCCGCCGAGCGCCGCCACCTCGGCGCCGAGCCCGAGCCAGTTGAGCACCTTCACGCCGTTGGACCACAGCGAGAGCGCCGCCCCGACCGGCTTGTTTCCGGTCATCTGGTCGTAGACCACGACCTCGTGGCCGAGGTGCTTGAGCGCGATCGCGGTGCTCGCCCCCCCGATGCCCGCGCCGACGACGATGACCTTCATGGCCGGCTCGCGGAGCGGCTACCGATACGCCTGATTGCCGACCGCCGGGAAGCGGTAGCCGCCGAAGCCGAGCGGCGCGTAGGTGGGCCAGTCGCCCGGCACGACTCCCGGCGGGGTGCCGTACATCTTCCAGGTCGGCGTCCGCGGATTGGTGGGGGGCACGAAGTACTTCGGCCGCGTGCCGTGGCCGGTGACGTAGGGCGAGGCGCCCGGAGCGTAGGGCGCCTGCCGCTGCGGCGTGCCGAGCGACATCGGCGACCGCGGCCCGCTGAACCACCGCCGGCCGGCCCCCTCGGCGGGCGAGGCCGAGGCGAGTGACGCCGCGACGACGAGCAGGATGGCGAGGCGCATGGTGGTGCCGTGGAAGGAGCGTCGTTCAAGGACATCATCGGCACTTCCGGGCCGCCGGCGTGCCTGTCGGCGACACGGACACACCTCTGACGGCTGGGCGGATCGTAGGGGCGCGGAGCCGCCCATGCCTTGTCGCCCGGCGTCGCGCAGCCCCCATCACCGACGCGCGTGGGGCCGACCGTCACCGCGCGGCGGCCTCTCCCGCCCAGCGGACGTCGACCTTCATTCCGAACACCTTCTCGAAGAGGTCCGTCCGCCGTTCGGCGCCCCAGATGTCGACCTGCGGCTCCTGGTCGGCCACCACGTCGAGCACCAGCCGGCCGCCGTGGACGGCCGCGACCACGTCCCGCACCTGCTGCGACCGGCTGCGGTCGAGGCCCCCCGCCATCCGCAGGATCGCCGCCAGCCGCTGCACCCGCCGCTGGTCGTCGGGAGAGAGCCTGGAGAGGTTCTCGTGCTTCTTCTTGGGGAGGGCGCCGCGGTGGTAGCGGGCCACGTTGGCCACCAGTTCCAGGTCGTGCGGCCGCAGGCCCGGCAGGCGGCTGTTGCGGATCAGGTGGTAACTGTGCTTGTGGTGCTGGTCGTAGTTGATCACGTAGCCCACGTCCTGCAGCCGGGCCGCGCACTCCAGCAGCAGCCGGTCGGCGGGCGGCAGGTCGAGCGGTTCGGCGACCTGCTCGAAGATCCTCCCGGCCAGCGTCGCCACCGTCCGCCCATGCTCGGCCTCGCCGGAGCAGGCGGCGGCGAGCCGATCGATCGCGGCGTCGCGGAGGGCGGCGTCGTCGATGCCGTCGTCACCGACGGCGGCCTCGTCGATCATCTCGCGGAGCAGGCCGTCGCGAACTCCGCGGGTGTGGATCGCCAGCGTGTTGACGTTGAACCGCCGCATCAGCGCGTCGACGATCGAGAGCCCGGCGACGATGATGTCGGCACGGTCGGGGGTCATGCCCGGCATGCTTCGCCGCGCCCGCAGGGGCATCTTCCGGAGCCGGTCGCAGAGGTGGCGGACCTCCGCGTGCGACACCTTGTAGCCCGCCAACGGCGCATCGGCCTGCCGCCTCGTGGCCATCAACAGCTCGGCGAGCGTGGTGTAGGTGCCGCCGCAGCCGACGAGCACGTGGGGGGCGAACAGCGGCTTGGTGGTCCGCTTCTTGAGCACGCCCGTGATCTCGTCGTCGAGCCGCTCCAGGCTCCGGGCGGCCTCCGGCCCGTCGCAGCAGTCGCCGAGGGCGAACTGCTCGGTGAGCCGCACGGCGCCCAGCGGCGTGGAAAAGATCGACTCGATCAGATTTCCGGTGGCGAACACGATCTCCGTGCTGCCGCCCCCGATGTCGGCCACGATCGTGTTGCGGCCGGCGAGATCGAAGGCATGTTGGACGCTCAGGAATGCCAGCCGCGCCTCCCGCTCCCCGGAGATCACCTCCACCTCGAGCCCGACCTCCTCGCGGATCCGGCGGCAGAACTCGGGGCCGTTGCGGGCCTCGCGGACCGCGCAGGTGGCGATCGTCCGCAGCCGCGTCACCTGGTAGCCGGTCGCGATTTCCTTGAAGGTGCGGAGGGCCGCCAGGGTGCGGTTCATCGACTCCTCGTCGAGCCACCCCTCCAGCGACGCGCTGCGGCCCAGCCGGGTGGGCTCCCTTTCCTCGTCGAGGATCCGGTAGGCGCCGCCGCGGATCGCCTCGGCGACGAGCAGACGGACCGAGTTCGAACCGATGTCGATCGCCCCGAGCCGGCAGGCGAGTTCGGCCGAGAGATAGATCTGCCGGTCTTCGGTGATGGGCATCACGTCGGGCACGGACGGGCAACTCCGGGGGCGGCGGGAATCATACCGTGGCCCCGGTTTCCCGCGGTACACTGCCCACGTCGCGATCTTGTCGAACGTCCCCCTCGCGTTCCGCCCGCCGTGCAGTCCATCGCCGCACCGACCGTCTTTCCGCCGGACGCCGGGCCATTCGCGGCGTGTGCCGCAGCGGTGGGCAACTTCGACGGCGTGCACGTCGGCCATGCGGCGATCGTGGACCGCCTGCGGGCGGCCGCCGCGCGACACCGCGTGCCGGCGGTCGTGCTCACGTTCGATCCGCATCCCGCCAGCGTGCTGCGGCCGGCGGAGGCGCCGGTGCCGCTGACCACGCCGGCCCGCCGGGCCGAGCTGCTCCTGGCGCTGGGCGTCGACGCGGTGTGCGTGCAGCCGGCCGACGCCCTGCTGATGGCGCTGGAGCCGGAGGCATTCTTCGCCGGTATCCTCCGCGGACGGATGGCGGCGGCATGCCTCGTCGAGGGGCGGGACTTTCGGTTCGGGGCCCGGCGGCGGGGCGACGTCGCCATGCTCGAGCGGCTCTGCGCCGCGGCGGGCGTCGAGCTCGACGTGGTGCCGCCCGTCGTGGCCGGCGGCGAGCCGGTGTCGAGCTCGCGGATCCGGGCGCTCGTGGCGGCAGGCCGCGTGGCCGAGGCGAGCGAGCTGTTGACCGGGCCCTACCGGCTCACCGGCACCGTCGTCGTCGGCGCCCGCCGCGGTGCCACGCTCGGCTTCCCGACGGCCAACCTCGCGGGCATCGCCACGCTCTTGCCGGCGCTGGGTGTCTACGCGGCGCGGGTGAAGGTGGATGGCGGGGTGCACGCGGCCGCCGTGCACGTCGGGCCCAACGCCACCTTCGGCGAGACGGCCGTATCCGTGGAGGTCCATCTCGTCGGCTTCCGCGGCGACCTGTACGGCAGGACGCTCGACGTTGACTTCCTCGACCACGTCCGTGACACTCGTTGCTTCACGTCGGTCGATGAGCTCAAGGCCCGGCTGGCCGATGACGTGGCGACCGCCGTCCGCATCGCCGCCGCCCCGTGCCCCTCCGGAACGACATGATGCGACTCGACTGGTCCGCGCTCCTCGACGTGCTCCGCGGCTGCTCGAAGGCCGTGCTCACCAGCCACGTGCGGCCCGACTGCGACGCCCTCGGCAGCGAGCTCGGCATGGCCGGGATCCTCGACGCGCTCGGCAAGGACGTGCGGATCGTCAACGCGCAGGCCACGCCGGCGAACCTCAAGTGGATCGACCCGCGGGGCCGGATCGAGTCGCTCGCCGAGCGGGTGCGGCCGGCCGACCTCGCCGACCGCGATCTCCTGATCGTGCTCGACACCAGCGCCTGGGCGCAGCTCGGGGCGATGGGGGACGTGGCGAAGTCGATGCGCGACCGGGTGCTCGTGATCGACCACCACGTCAGCGAGGACGACCTCTCCGACCGCTGGTTCAAGGACACCGCGGCCGAGGCGACCGCCCGGATCGTCTACGAGATCGCCCTCCGCCTGCGCGTGCCGCTCACCGAGGCGATCGCCACGCCGCTGTATGCCGGCCTCTCCACCGACACCGGGGGCTTCCGCTTTCCGAGCGTCAGCGGCGAGAGCTTCCGGATCGCCGGCCGGCTCGTCGACGCGGGCGCCAACCCCACGGCGGTCTACCGCGAGCTCTTCGAGCAGGACACGCTCGCCCGCCTGAACCTCGTGGGCCGCACGCTCGCGGGCGCGGCCACGCGGCACGACGGCAAGGTGATCGTCTCGACGGTCCGGCAGAGGGACATCAAGGAGGTGCACGCCCAGCCCGCCGACACCGAGGACCTCGTCAACCTGACCCTGGCCGTGAAGGGGACGGAGGCGGCCGTGATCCTGATCGAGCAGCCCGACGGACGAATCAAGGTGAGCTTCCGCAGCCGCGGTCGGCTCGACTGCAACACGCTCGCCGCCCGGTTCGGCGGCGGCGGCCACAAGGCGGCCGCCGGCACGATCCTCGACGGCCCGTTCGAGGCGGCCGAGGAGCGGGTGCTGGCCGCCATGGACGAGGCCTGGCTCGCCCTGCAGGCCGCGGCCTGCTGATCGGGAACACCGCGAGAAGGAGGATCCGGCCATGCCGCGGCGACCTGTGGATGCTCGGTCCCCACGCGACGCGGCGGTAGTCGACCCCGACCACGCCTCCGCATCCCGCCGCGGCTTTCTCGCCAAGGTGCTCGCCGTCGCCTGCGGCGGCCTGGCAACCCTGCCGCCGGTCGTCGCCGGCCTGTGGACCTTTCTCGACCCGCTGCGACGCCAGGGCAGCGCGGCGACGTTCCTGCGGGTGGCGGACCTCGCGGCGATCCCCGACGACGGCGTGCCGCGGCAGTTTCCCGTGATCGCCGACCGTGTCGATGCGTGGACGGGATTCGCCGCCGAGCCGGTCGGTGCGGTCTACCTCCGCCGTGAGCAGGGCTCCCGCGCGGTGCAGGCGCTCTCGGCGACCTGCCCGCACGCCGGGTGCTTCATCGGTTTCGAGCGGGCGGTCGACTGCTTCCGCTGCCCCTGCCACAACAGTTCCTTCACGCTCGACGGCGGGATCGTGGCCCCGAGCCCGAGCCCCCGCCCGATGGACACGCTCGAGTGCCGTGTCGGGCGCAACGGCCAGGTCGAGGTGAAGTGGCAGCGGTTCCGCGCCGGCGTGGCGGAGAAGGTGGTGCAGGGATGACGCCGCCACGCAGGGGGCCGCTCGGCCGCGTGGCCGACTTCCTCGACGACCGCACCGGCTACCGGGCGCTCCTCCACGAGGCGCTCTACGAGCGGGTGCCGGGCGGGGCCCGCTGGCGGTATGTCTGGGGCAGCACGCTGGTGTTCGCCTTCCTCACGCAGGTGATCACCGGGCTCTTCCTGTGGGCGAACTACGCCCCCAGCGCGCAGACGGCCTGGGAGAGCGTGTTTTTCATCCAGCACGAGATGGCCGGCGGCTGGCTGCTCCGCGGGATCCACCACGTCATGGCCCAGGCGATGGTGGTGCTGCTCGCGCTGCACCTCCTGCAGGTGGTGATCGACGGCGCCTACAAGGCGCCCCGCGAGGTCAACTTCTGGCTCGGGCTCGTGCTGATGATGCTCGTGCTCGGCATGGCCCTGACGGGCTACCTGCTCCCCTGGGACCAGAAGGGCTACTGGGCCACGATCGTCGCCACGAACCTCGCGGGGATCGTCCCCGTAGTCGGGCCGTCGCTGCAGCAGCTCGTGATCGGCGGCCCCGAGTACGGCCATCACACGCTGACCCGGTTCTTCGCCCTGCACGCGGGCTTCCTGCCGGCCACCCTCGTGCTCTTCCTGGTGGTGCACCTGGCGGTGTTCCGCCGGCACGGGCTGCACGCGAAGCAGCCGCTCACGAAACCCGACGGCATGTTCTGGCCCGACCAGCTGCTCAAGGACGCCGTGGCGATGCTCGCCGTGATGGCGGTGGTGCTCGGCGTGATCCTGGTGCCCGCGGCGCGGGCGATGCTGGCGGGCGAGGCGGTCCATCCCGGGCACTTGGGCGCCGAGCTCGGCGCCCCGGCCGATCCCTCGCAGCCCTACGCCGCCGCCCGGCCGGAGTGGTACTTCCTGTTCCTGTTCCAGTTCCTGAAGGTCTTCGAGGGCTGGGGAGCGACGGGCGAGTTCGTGGGCGCGATCCTCGTGCCGGGCCTGATCATGGCCGCGATGGCCCTGATGCCGATCGTCGGCGGCTGGCGGCTCGGCCACCGGTTCAACGTCGCCTTCACGCTGGCGATCCTCGCCGGGGTGGGCCTGCTCACGGGGCTGGCCCTCCGCGAGGATTATTACGCGCTTTGGGTGGACCGGGCCGCGCTCGCCGAGGCGGAGACGCTCCACGATCAGACCGGCGGCGACAGGGTGAAACTCGCGGCGGCGCTCGGCGGCGATCGGGCCAAGGCCACGGCGATCGAGCGGCAGTGGAAGACGCTCGAGAAGGTCCGCCGCTCGCAGGCGTTCCTCGACGCCGTGAAGCTGGCCAAGGCCGACGCCGCCCGGGCGGTTGAGCTCGCCGGCCGGCCGGAGCGGATTCCGCCGGCCGGGATGCTCGCGGTCGTCCGCGGCGATCCGCTCATGCAGGGCCCGCGGCTCTTCGCCCAGCACTGCGCCGGCTGCCATGCCCACGTCGACCCACTGGCCGCCGACGCGGAGGCCGTGATCGCGGCGTCGTCGGCCGCCAACCTGTTCGCCTTCGGCTCGGCCGACTGGATCCGGGGCCTGCTCGACCCCGAGCAGGTCGCCGGCCCCGCCTACTTCGGCAACACGGCCCACAAGGACGGTGAGATGGTGTCGTTCGTGCGCGACGATCTCACCGACGAGGCGACCTGGCCCAGGGCCGACATCGATGCCGTGGTGGCCGCGCTGGCGGCGGAGGCCGGACGCCCCGTGCCGCCGGAGATCGCCGGCCTCGTGGAGCGGGGCCGAGAACTCGTGGCGGCGGACGACCGCTGCGGCGGCTGCCACCGGTTCCGCGACAACGGCGCCGAGCTCAGCGGCGAACCCGACCTCACCGGCTGGGGAGGCCGCGAATGGCTCGTGGGGATCATCGCCGACCCGGCGCACGAGAGGTTCTACGGGCACGCCAACGACCGCATGCCGCGGTTCGGCGTCGCGGCCGAGGGGGAGCTGCCGCAACTCACCCGCGAGCAGATCGAGATCCTGGCCGACTGGCTGCGCGGCGCGTGGTATCGGCCGTCACAGCGGTGAGCGCCCGGCGAGCATGTCCGGCGTGGTGCCGCCGTACCGCTCACGCGGTCACGCTTCCGGAGGTTGCCGAGCGACGACCATGCCCTTCGGAAGCCCCAATCGCGTGAGCGATGGGGGCTGAAGCGAGGGTGGCGTGGTTCAGCCGTACCGCTCACGCGGTCACGCTTCCGGAGGTTGCCGAGCGACGACCATGCCCTTCGGAAGCCCCAATCGCGTGAGCGATGGGGGCTCCACCGCACCGCCGCGTCACCCCGGGCCGCCGAGGGCGGTGGCGCGGGCCACGCGGCCCACGCCGACCATGTAGGCCGCGGTGCGGAGCGGGAGCTTCCGCGCCTGCGCCAGCTGCCACACCTCCTCGAAGGCGCGGCCGAGAATCCGGTCGAGCTCGCCCCGTACGCGGTCGAGGCCCCACTGGTAGTACTGCCGGTTCTGCACCCACTCGAACCAGCTCGCCGTCACGCCGCCCGCGTTGGCGAGGATGTCGGGCAGCACCACCACGCCCCGGGCCGTGAGCCGGTCGTCGGCATCCGGCTCGACCGGCGCGTTGGCTCCCTCGACGATGATCGGCGCCCGGATCGCGTCGGCGTTGGCGGCCGTGATCACGCCCCCGAGGGCCGCCGGCACGAGCACGTCGCAGTCGGTGGCGAGCAGCTCGCCGGCCGGCAGCGCGTCGCCCCCTGCGAAGCCGGCGAGCCGGCCCCCGGTGCCGCGGACGTGCCGGAGAAGCTCGAGCACGTCGAGGCCCGCGTCGTTTCGAAACGAGGCCGTGGCGTCGCCCACTGCCACGATCCGGCACTCGGCGTCAGCCAGGTACTTCGCCGCGTGGCTGCCGACGTTGCCGAAGCCCTGGATCGCGATCCGCGTGCCCGGGATCGTGCGGCCGAGCCGGCTGAGGAGCTTGAGCGTGAGGGCTCCCACGCCGCGGCCCGTCGCCTCCTCGCGGCCGGGGATGCCGTGGTAGTCGACCGGCTTGCCGGTCACGCAGCCCGGCGCGAAGCCGTGGTAGCGGCCGTACTGGTTCATGACCCAGGCCATCATGTCGGCGGTGGTGCCCATGTCGGGCGCCGGGATGTCGACGTCGGGGCCGAACATGTCGTGGAGGGCGTCGACGAACTTCCGCGTGATCCGCTCGAGTTCCCGCAGCGAGCAGTCCTTCGGATCGACCGCCACGCCCCCCTTCGCCCCGCCGAACGGGATGTCGACGACCGCCGTCTTCCAGGTCATCAGAGCGGCCAGCGCCCGGACGTCGTCGAGGTCGACCCGCGGGTGGTACCGCAGGCCCCCCTTGAACGGCCCGCGGGCGTCGTTGTGCTGCACGCGGTAGCCGATGAACGTGGCGAGCTCGCCGGAGTCGCGCTCCACCGGCAGTTGGACCGTCACCTCCCGCTCGGGCGTGGCGAGCAGCAGCCGCATGCTGGCCGACAGGTCGAGCTCGTCGGCGGCCCGGTCGAAGTAGATCCGCGTGGCGTCACTGGCACGCATGCGAGCCGGTCTCCATGGGGAATCTTCGGGCGGGACGAGGATCATACCAGGCGCGATCCGCAGCCGGCGGGACCCGCGGGCTACGAAGGCGTGGCGGGAAGGCGGTACCATCAGTCCAGCTCGTCAACGTTCCTCGCCCGTGTCGAGATGCCCGCTCCCACGCCCGACGACCTCTGGCAGGCGCTCGTCCGCTCCCGGCTGATCGAGGCCGGCGCGGCGGCCGCCCTTCGTGCCGAGCATGCGGCGCGGCCTCGCTCCACGGCCGGCGACGGCTCCGCTCCGGCGATCGCCGCCTGGCTCGTGAGCCGGGGCACGCTCTCCCGCTGGCAGGCGAAGCAGCTGCTGACCGGCAGCACCGCCCCGTTTTTTCTCGGCGCCTACCGGCTCGTCGAGCGGCATGAGCGGGCCGGCGACACGCTGGTGTTCACCGCCCGCCACGAGCCCACCGGCCACGCCGTCACGCTCGTGGTCCTCAACGCGAAGCGGTGCCGCGACCCGCTGGTCTGGGATGCGATCACCATCCGTGCCGCGACCGCCGCGCGGGCCAAGCATCCCATGCTGCTCCGCACGTGGTCGCTCGAGCAGGTCGATGCGGCGAGATTCGTCGTCTGTGAGCCCGTGCGGGGGGAGAGCCTTGCCGATGAAGTCGATCGGCTCGGACCCCTGCCGCCGCGGGAGGCCGGCCTGGTGGCGCTCGAGGCCGCTGAGGCCGTCGCGGAACTTCACGCCCTCGGCGGCGTGCACGGCGGGCTGTCGCTCGACGCCCTCGTTCGCGAGCCGAGTTCGCCGGGGAGCGATCCGCGGAGCGGGCGGGTGCGGCTGCTGCAGTTTCCACTCGCCTCGGATCCGCACGTGGTTCCTCTGCGGCCGCCGCAGGCCGCTCCCGATGCGGGTGAGCGGGTTCGCCGCCGAGAGGCGTTCCTCGCGCCCGAACTCGCCGCCGCCGCAGCCGAGTGCCATGCGCCGTCCGACGTGTATGCCCTCGGAGCCGTCCTGCAGGCACTGCTGACCGGGAGCGGCCCGAACCGCGACGGTGCCGGCTCGTCGCCGCCTTCGGCCGTGCCGCCCGCCCTGGCCGCGGTCGCGCAGCGGATGCTGGCCCATGATCCCGCCCGGCGACCCCGCGGCCTGCGCGAGGCTGCAGCGGCACTCTCCAGCTGCCTCGACGTGGCCCATCCGGTGGCGGCTGATGCCGCCGCGAGCCGACCTGCGGAAGAGCCGGCACCCGGCGCAGCCGCCTTCGACTTCGCCACGGCATCACCGACCCGTGGTCGCGCGACCCGGCGGCGGGCCGTCTGGCTTCCGTGGGTCGGCATCGGTGCGTCCGCACTGCTGGCGGCCGGGACTGCCGTGGTGCTGACGTCGCGCGGCGGGGAACGACGCCGTTCCAGGCCCATTGCCGCGCGAACCCAGCCCGCCGATGGTGCGCAGCCCGATTCGATCGATGCCGTGGCCCCCGCACCGCTGGATCTGAACCGGACAGCGCGGCCAACCAGCCCCGTCGCTTCGCCCAGCCGCCGGGTCGAGGACGATCCCGCGCTCCCCTGGGCGTCACCGACGGCCGGATCGCCCCCCACGCTCGCCTTTCTTCTGCCGGGGGCGGAAGCCGTCCTGCTCGTCCGCCTGGCCGACGTCGCTGCCGACGAGGAGGGAAGGCTGTTCCTGCGGTCACTGGGGCCCGCGGTCGAGGCCGCCATCGATCGGCTCGTGGCGCTCTGCGGCGGCGACGTGTCGGCGATCGAGTCGGTCCAGATGGCGTGGCTCGTCGAGGAAGGGGACGAGGTCGTCGGCACCTGCTCGGTCCGCTTCGCGGCGGGCCGGGCGGCACCGGAGGACGCCGCGGCACGCGAGCGGGCCTGGGGCCCGACGACCCGGCGGGTGATCGACGACGAACAGGTGTTCGAGGGGGAGACGCTCTCCTTCTGGTCGCCGCGGGCCGAGCGGGGCCGGGTGCTGGTCATGACGCCGACGAGCACGTCGGCCGATGGAGACTCGTCGCCGATGGAGCGAATGATCCGCGACGCCGGGCCGCTCGCGGCCGACGAGTCGCTGCCGGTGCGGGCGGTGGTGCCGGTCGCCATGGAGGCGCTGGTCGGCATGCTCGACGCCGACCGTCACCTGACGCTGATCGCTTCACCGCAGTCGGTCCTGCGGACGGGCAGGGCTCTCCTCGCCGGACCGCTCGCACCGCTGGCCGCGCCGCTGGATTCGATCTGCGGGGAGTCGATCCAGGCGGCGGGCTTGTCGCTGCACTTCGGCGACACCTGCTACGTGGAACTCGACGCGGTGCCGGCGCCCGACGTCATGGCGAAGCGACTCGCGACCGACCTCGCCCGGAGCGTCGCCGGGCTTTCCGATCGGATCGCCAGCCAGCCTGCGGCCTTCGAGCCCGATTCCTACGGCCGCGCGGTCGTGCTGCGCCTGCCCGCGATGCTGCGGGTCGTGGCGGAGCGGGTGCGAAGCGGGTCGGAGGGCGAGGGGGCGGTGCTCAATGCCTATCTGCCCCGCCATGCGGCCCACAACATCACCCTGGCGGCGGAACTCGCGCTTGCCCAGGTGGCGGGTTGGTCCGATCCCGCCGCCGGCCTCGCCCCACCCGCCGGCCCTGGAAATCCTCCGGGCGATCCTTGAAAAGGCGAATCCGGAGGGGAAGCTCGTCGCCGTCGTGGACAAGCAGGACGGCGTCGAGCGGGTGATCGTCACGACCCGCGCCGCCGCCGAAGCCCGCGGCGCACCCTCGCAGACCTCGCACCGGAAGCCCCAATCGCGGAAGCGATGGGGACTGGGTCACACGTGGCGCGGACTCGGGGCCGCCCGTGCCCCCTCGCCGGACGTTCGTGGACGCCATCGTGGCATCCACGCTCTCGAATGCCGACTGCGGCGCGTTCACCCCGCATGGTGGGTGACACGCACAGGTTGAAAGCCTGTATCCCGAGGGGGCGTCAGCTCCCGAGCAGGGCCAACGCGATCCCCATGTAGATCACGATGCCCACCACGTCGACGATCGCCGACACGAAGGGATTGCTCATCAGCGCCGGGTCGAGGCCCAGCGACCGGAAGATCAGCGGCAGCACGCAGCCCACGAGCGATCCCACCATCACCACGGAGAGGATCGTGGCCGGGATCACCAGGGCGTGCGTGGCGTCCGGGGCGAAGGCGAGGCCGAGCAGGTAGCCGGGGATCGCCAGCAGCAGGCCGAGCATCAGGCTCACGGCGAACTCGCGCCGCAGGATCCGCTTCCAGTCGCCGAGCTTGCAGTCGCCGGTCGAGAGGGCCGTGATCACGAGCGTGGCCGCCTGGTTGCCCGAGTTGCCGCCGCTGGCGATCACCAGCGGAATGAAGGCCACGAGCCAGGCGTGCGGCGACTTCCAGCGGGCCAGCACCATCGCCGTCACCGCCGCCGTGGCGAACAGGATCGTCAGCCAGATGCCCCGCTTCCAGGTGAGCGACACGAGGGCCGCCTCCAGGTAGCTCTCGCCGAGCGGGGTGATGGCGGCGCTCATCTGGGCCTCGTCGGTGGCCTCCTGGCGGACGGCGTCGAGCACGTCGTCGTGGGTGACGATGCCCACCAGCCGCCCGCGGTCGTCGACCACCGGGATGGCGATGAAGTCGAACCGGGCGAGCTGCTCGACCACGCGCTCCCGCGGGTCGTCCATCCGGACCGTGATCACGTCCTTCTGCATCAGGTCCGACACGAGGCTCGTCGGTTTGGCCAGGATCAGGTCGCGGAGCGACACGAAGCCCAGCAGCCGCCGCTCGGCGTCGAGCACGTAGATGTAGTAAATCGATTCGCTGTTGGGGGCCTGGGAGCGGAGCCGGGCGATCGCCTCGCCGGCCGTGATCTCGGCGGGGAGCGACGCGTATTCCGTCGTCATCATCGAGCCGGCCGAGCCCTCCGGGCAGGAGAGCAGCATCCGGATGTCGTGCCGCTCGGCCTTGGCAACCAGCGGCAGGATGTCCTCCACGAACTCCGGGTCGAGCTCCCGCAGCAGGTCGTCGCGGCTGTCGGGGGCCATCCACTCGATCAGCCCGCCGAGGTGCTGCCGGTCGGCGGCCCGCATCAGCGCCACCTGCCGCGGCATCGGGTAGTACGGAAAGATCTCCGCCTGCCGCTCGACGGGCACGGCGTCGAGCATCCGCCAGAGCTCGCCGTCGTCGAGCCCCTCGGTGAACTCGGCGACCGTGGCCGGATGGAGTTCGTCGGCCACCTCGCGGAGGCCGGCCGCGTCTCCCTCGGCGAGCATCACCCGCAGTTCGGGAATCAGGATGGGGTTGGCGGCGGGCATGACGGCAGGCTGGGGCCGGGAGGAGGGCAGGGGCCTATACTGCGACGTGGGTCCGTTATCGACCAAGTATGCCATCGGAATGAACGCCCGCGAGCGACGTCGGAACCGGCGCGGAATGTTGGTCGCCGGCATGGTCGCCGCCCTGGTCTTCGGTGGCGTGGGCACGGCTGCCCCCGGCGCTGTCGCCACGCCGGATGGCGGCCTGGAACTCCTTCTCGCCAAGGCCTATCTCCCGGCCGACTTCGATCAGGAGGTTTTCGACGAACTGTGGACCGTCTGGGAGGAGCCGCTGAAGTCGCAGGCCGGGCGGGCGCCGATCGAGGAGCGGCGGCGGATGGCGATGGAGCGGTATGGGCTCGTGCCGCATCCGGCCGATCCGTCGCGGAGCATGCAGTACGTCCGCGACGCCGACGGCCGCTGGATCATGAACTGCCTGGCCTGCCACCAGGGCCAGGTGCGCGGCGAGCCGATTCACGGGGTGCCGAACTCCACCTACGCCCTCGAGACGCTCACCGAGGAGGTGCGGCTGGTGAAGATCAACCAGCGGAAGGCTTTCAGTCACATGGACGTGGGTTCGCTGCTTCTGCCCCTGGGGACCACCAACGGGACCACCAACGCCGTGATCTTCGGCGTGGCCCTGATGCGGCACCGCGATCCCGACCTCTCGATCGTGCAGCGGCCGCCCCGGCTCGACCTCGTGCACCACGACATGGACGCTCCCGCCTGGTGGCACTACCGCCGTCGCCGCACGCTCTACGCCGACGGCTTCGCCCCCAAGGGGCATCGGATGCTGATGCAGTTCCTGCTCGTCAAGGAGAACGGCCCCGACAGGTTCCACGAATGGGAAGACGACTTCCGGGCGATCGAGGAGTGGATCGCGGCGCTCGAGCCGCCCCGATGGACGGGACCTGTAAATCGTGAGCGGGCCGACCGGGGCGCGGAGGTGTTCGCCGACCACTGCGGGGCGTGCCACGGCACCTACGGCCCGGGCGGCTCGTACCCGGACCGCGTGATTCCGATCGCCGAGATCGGCACCGATCGCGTCCGTCTCGACTCGCTCACGGCCAAGGAACGGGGTGAACTCAACGCGAGCTGGTTCGGCCACTTCGGTGACGATGCCAAGGGCATGCACGACCGTGAGGCCCCGACCGGCTACGTGGCCCCCCCGCTCGACGGCGTGTGGGCCAGCGCCCCGTATTTCCACAACGGCTCCGTGCCCACGCTCTGGCACGTGCTCCATCCGGGCGAGCGGCCGGCCGTCTGGCGGCGGACGCCGACGGGCTACGACGACGCCCGCGTGGGACTCGAGGTGGAGGAACGTGCCGCCATGCCCCCCGGCCGCCTGGTGCCCGCCGATCGCCGCCAGTTCTTCGACACCCGCAAGCCCGGCAAGAGCGCCGCCGGCCACGACTTCCCCGACGCGCTCACCGAGGACGAGAAGACCGCGGTGCTCGAATACCTCAAGACCCTCTGACGAGTTGAACGGCGGCCATGATGCCGACGCGCGATGGAGGGGTAGGGTGGCTCGGGGCTGCCCGCGCCCCGAGCGCCGGGCTGTGGGAGCAAGCGGAGCCACGATGGCGAAGCGCCGCGGACATGCAGCGAGTCGAGGGCACGATGCCCTCGACGAGCGTCCGGCGACGGGGCACGGGCGACCCCGAGCCCGTGCCACGCGTGGCCCAGTCCCCATCGCTTACGCGATTGGGGCTTCCGAGGCGGGGTCTGCGGGGGTGCGCCGCGGGTTGAAAACCCGCGCTCCTCTCAGGCACGGGCGGCCCCGAGCCTGCGCACACGCGCGAGGATCACGTGTGACCCGTATGAGCCGCAGGGATCTCGACCGGAACCCGGCTGGCACAATCTGCTACGATTTTCCGACCGCGGCGGGGCCGCGGCCCATCGACCGGAGCCCATCCATGACCCAGCTCGAAGCCGCCCGCGTTGACCGGATCACCGCCGAGATGAAGTTCGTCGCCCAGCGGGAGGACCTGCCCGAGGAGCTGATCAAGAGCGAGGTCGCCCGCGGCCGGATGGTGATTCCCGCCAACACGGTGCACCTCACCAAGCGGCTCGAGCCGATGGCGATCGGCATCGCCGCCCTCACGAAGATCAACGCCAACATCGGCAACTCGGCGGTGACGAGCGACGAGCAGACGGAGCTCCAGAAGCTCCACATGGCCGTCCACTACGGCGCCGACACCGTGATGGACCTCTCCACCGGCAAGGACATCGACACCATCCGGCAGGTGATCATCGACGCCTCGCCGGTGCCCATCGGCACGGTGCCGATCTACCAGATGCTCGAGGAGCTCGGTGGCGACATCGACGACATGAAGCCCCAGCACTTCCTCGACATGTGCGAGAAGCAGGCCCGGCAGGGGGTCGACTACATGACCGTCCACGCCGGCCTGCTGCAGGAGCACCTGCACCTCACGATGGGGCGGATCACCGGGATCGTGAGCCGCGGCGGCTCGCTGATCGCCCGCTGGATGATGACCCACAAGCAGCAGAACCCGCTCTACACGCACTTCGAGGACCTGTGCGACATCTTCCGCGAGTACGACGTGACCTGGAGCCTCGGCGACGGCCTGCGGCCCGGTTCGATCGCCGACGCCAGCGACGAGGCCCAGTTCGCCGAGCTGCACGTGCTGGGCGAGCTCACGCGGCGGGCCTGGAAGAAGGGCTGCCAGGTGATGGTCGAGGGGCCGGGCCACGTGCCGATGGACCAGATCGACATGAACGTGAAGCGGCAGATGGAGGAGTGCGACGAGGCGCCGTTCTACGTGCTCGGGCCGCTCGTCACCGACATCGCCCCGGGCTACGACCACATCACCAGCGCCATCGGCGCGGCCCTCGCCGGCTGGAGCGGCGCGGCGATGCTCTGCTACGTCACTCCCAAGGAGCACCTCGGCCTGCCCGACGCCGAGGACGTCAAGCAGGGGGTGATCGCCTACAAGATCGCCGCGCACGCGGCGGATCTCGCCCGCCACCGCAAGAACGCCCGCGTCCGCGACGACGCCCTGTCGCGGGCCCGGTTCGCGTTCGACTGGAACGAGCAGTTCCGGCTGGCGCTCGACCCGGAGACGGCGCGGAGATACCACGACGAGACGCTCCCGCAGGAGACCTTCAAGAGCGCCCACTTCTGCAGCATGTGCGGCCCGAAGTACTGCTCGATGAAGATCTCGCAGGAGATCCGCGACATGGCGGCGGCCGACGCGAAGCCGGCCGACCAGCTGCCCGTGATCGAGGCCGGCGCCTGAGACGGGCCCGCGCGTCGTCGGCCGGCGAATCCGATGGACCTCAGCATCGACCGCGTGGAGCAGGAGGGCATCGTGCTCCTCGTCTGTGCCGGCCGGATCGATGCCGAGACCGGGCCGGAACTCGTGCAGGCGGTGGCCGACGAGCTGCGGCTCGGCCGCCATGCGATCCGGCTCGACCTGGAGGCGACGACGTTCCTGAGCTCCGCGGGCATCAGCCACCTGTTCGAGACCCAGAAGTCGGCGAAGGGGGTGGGGGGCACGTGCTTCGTGCGGCGGGTGAGCCCGACGGTGAAGCGGGTGCTCGACCTCACGCGGCTCTCGCCGCTGATCATGGAGGCCGCCGGCGGCGCGGCCGAACCCGTCGCCGGCCGATCGCCGACGCCCGCCGCCGTCCGTGACGTCACCTGCGGGCCGGTGGCCCTCCTGGGGCTCGAGCCCCACGCCGGGGCGGCGATCCGCGGCACGCTGTTCGGCGAGCCGCGTGACGCGATCTCCGGCCGCGCGGGAGAGGCGGTGAAGCGGCGCATCCCCCGGCACGCGTGCGGCCTCGGGCTGGCCGCGCTGGCCGACGGCCGGCCGGCCGCGGTGCGGGCCGGCGAGCTGGCCGTGTTGGCCGGGGCCGTGTTTCACCGGCCGCCGCAGGCGCACGCGGCGGTCGACTACGTGCTGCCGCAGGGCGACCTGCTGGCCGACGTCAGCCTGCTCTCGGGGGTCGTCTGGGAAGGCATCCCTGCGGCCCGGGCCGGCTTCGAACCCTCCGGCGACGACCCCAGCGTGCGGCTCGACGATCTCGTGGAAGCGGTGCTTGCCCAGACGCAGGCCGCGACGCTCGGGATCGTCGTGGCCGGCGAAGTGCACGGGCTCGTCGGCGTCGAGCTGATCCGGCCGCTCGCCGAGGCCCGCGCGGGCGACACGCCCGTGGCTGGCACCCGTGAGGTCGCAGCGACGTGGCTGAGCTTCTCCCGCGAGCCGGTCCACGCGCGGCGGACCGCCGCGGTCGTGGGGATCGTGACGCGCACGCCGGCGGCCGGTCCGCTCGAGGGCTTCGTCCGCGAGGTGCCGGGCCGCGGGTTCGCCGTCCACTTCCATGCGGTGGTGTTTCCCTATCGGCCGCTCCGGCGCGGCGGTCTCGACCTGGCCGCCACCGTGGCCGATCTCGCGGCGTCGACGCCTCTGGCGGTGATGCATCTCGTGGCGGATCCCCAGCCGGTGCTCGGGAGCGGCCGCTCCGAGTTCGCCCGCGGGGCGGTCTGGTTCGCGCCGCTCGAACTCGCCTCCGCAGGCGCCGCCCCGTGATCACGCTGCTCTCCACGTGGACGTTCGGCCTGACGCTCGCCCTGGTGGCGCTGGGCGTGTTCGTGAGCTACCGGCTGTTCTCCTTTCCCGACATCACCACCGATGGTTCGTTCACCTTGGGGGGCGTGGTGGCCGCCGGATTGCTCGTGGCGGGGTGGGATCCCGCCCTGGCGACGCTCGCCGGGATGGCGGCCGGGGCGACGGCGGGCGTGGCGACCGCGCTGATCAACGCCTTCCTCGGGGTGGAGCCGCTGCTCGCGGGCATCCTCGTGAGCACGTCGCTGGCGAGCGTGAACCTGGTGGCCCTGGGCCGCAGCAACGTGCCGCTGGGCCGGTCCACGACGCTGTTCGACGTGGTCGAGCGGCGGCTCGGGCCGCTCCTGGAGCGGTGTGGTGTCGATGCCACGCTGGCCGGGGAGCTGGCCCGCACCGCGTTTGCGCTCGGCGTGGTGATCGTCGCGGCGACGGTCCTGTACCTCTTCTTCCGCACGCGGCTGGGCACCGCGATGCGGGCGGGCGGCGACACGCCGACCATGGCCCGGGCCCTGGGCCGCGACACCGGCCTGCTCACGGTGGGCGGCCTGGCGATTGCCAACTCGCTCACGGCGGCCGCCGGCGGCCTGGTGGCCCAGTATCAGGGCTTCGCCGACGTCCAGATGGGCATCGGGATGGTGGTCTGGGGGATGGCCAGCGTGTTCCTCGGCCGGGCGCTGGTGGGGGGAGCGGGCCTGGGCACGGCGCTGGCGGCGGCCGCGGCGGGCAGCGTGACCTTTCGCCTGCTCGTGGCCTCGGCGCTGCGGGCGGGGCTCGATCCCGACTGGCTCAAGGCGGCCACCGCCGCCGTGGTGCTCGCGGCGCTGGTCGCCCCGCGGCTGCTCGGCTCCCGGAGCAAGGCCTGAGATGCTCGACCTCGATCGTGCCACCGTGATCTTCCAGTCGCCGGGCGGGCCCGCGGTGCGAGCGCTCGACGGCGTGTCGCTGCAGGTGCCGGCGGGGCAGTTCGTGGTGGTGATCGGCACCAACGGCTCGGGCAAGAGCACCCTTCAGGGGGCGATCGCGGGCACGGTGCGGCTCTCGTCGGGCCGCGTGTTGCTCGCCGGCCACGACATTTCCACGTGGTCGCAGCACGCCCGGGCGCGGCTGATCGGCCGCGTGTTCCAGGACCCCCGGGCCGGCACCGCCGCCTCGCTGTCGGTGCTCGAGAACATCGCCGTGGCCGCCTGCCGTGGCCGCCTGCCCGGCCTGGGCTGGGCCACCGACCGGCGGCTCCGCGACGAGGCCGCCGCCCGGATCGGCCGGATCGTGCCGGGGCTCGAGGAGCGGCTCGACCAGCCGATCGGGTCGATGTCGGGCGGTCAGCGGCAGATCGTCACGCTCCTGATGGCCACGTGGCACCGCCCCGAACTCCTGCTGCTCGACGAGCACACCGCCGCGCTCGACCCGGCGGCGGCGGACCGGGTGGTGCGGGCGACGGCCGACCTCATCCGGGCCGGCAAGCTCACGGCACTGATGGTCACCCACTCGCTGGCCCAGGCGGCGTCGCTCGGCGACCGGCTCGTGCTCGTGCACCGCGGCCGCATCGAGCTCGACGTCGAGGGGCCGGCGAAGCGGCGGCTGACGCCCGAGGATCTCGCCGATCGCTTCGACGCGCTGCGGCGGGCCGACCAGCTCGACGATGCCGCGGCCCGCACCCTCGCCGACCTCTACGGGTGAGCCTCCAGCGATGACCGACCGCACCATCCTGCCCGCCGTGATCCGTCGCTGGCTGCCGCTCCTCGCCGTGCTCGGCGGTGCGTCGGCCCTGCTGCTCGCAACCGACCGGGCGGGATCGCGGCGGAGCGTGCCGGCGGTGGCGGTGTTGCAGCAGGTGAGCACGCCGCTCCTCGACGACGCGGTCCGCGGCATGATCGACGGGCTGGCGGAGAAGGGCTTCATCGACGGCACGTCCGTGACGATCCGCCGCTACAACGCCGAAGGGGATCTCGCCCAGGCCAACGCGATCGCCCGCGAGATCGTCGGTGGCGGCTTCGACATGGGGCTGACGTCGAGCACGCCCTCCCTGCAGGCGCTGGCGACGGCCAACGACCGCGGCCGGCCCGCGGGCCGCCGGCTCGTCCATGTGTTCGCCGCCGTGGCCGATCCGTTCTCGGCCGGCGTCGGCCTCGACCGCCGCGACCCGCTCGTCCACCCCCCGCACCTCGTCGGCTACGGCAGCCTGTCGCCGGTGGAAGCCACGTTCCGGCTCCTGCAGTCGATCGCGCCGCACGTCCGCCGGGTGGGGGCGGCCCACAATCCCGCGGAGAGCAACTCGCGGCGGTTCATGGAACTCGCCCGGGCCACCTGCGCCGCCCGCAACCTCGAGCTGCTCGAGGCCGCCGTGGAGAACTCGTCGGGCGTCGTGGAGGCGGTGCAGGCGACGATCTCCCGCGGCGCAGACGTGATCTTCATCCCCGGCGACACGACGGTCTCGAGCGTGACGGACTCGGTGGTGGCGGCCGCGGCCAAGGCCGGGCTGCCCGTGTTCTCGGTCACGCCGGGCCCGCCGGACCGCGGCACGCTGTTCGACGTCGGCTACGACTTTCACCAGGTGGGTCTGCTCGCCGGGCGGATGGCCGGCGAGATCCTGGCGGGGGCCGATCCGAAGACGATCCCGATCCGCGAGACGTCGCGGTCGATCCCGCCGCGGCTGACGGTGAACCTCGCGGCCCCGGGCTACGACCGGGCCCGCTGGCGGGTGCCGGAGGCGATTCTCCGGCAGGCGCAGGTGGTGATCGACGAGGGCGGCCGCCGCGATCAGCCCGACGCGGTGCTCGAGGGGCCGTTCGACGAGCCGCACGACCCGGCGCTCGAATGAGCGACATCGATGGCCTATCCTGCGGTCGGTCCGCGGATCCTCGGGAGGCGTGCGTGATGAGAGCCAGTCGATTCTCTCGGGCCCGGCGGCATGTGGTCTCGGCGCTGGTGGCGGGGGTCGTCGCGTGCCAGGTCGGGGAGGTACAGGGACAGGTGACGGTCGTCGATCCGGGGCAGGGGAGGGTGGCCCTGTCGAGCGGCAGCAGTGGCGCCGCGGAACTCAGCGGCATCGCCTGGACGGGCGGTGCGAACTATCTCGCCGTCGGCGACAACGGTGCGAAGTCGCTCTGGAGGCTGTCGGTGACGGTCGATGCCGGCAGCGGCTGGATCACGGGCGGCACCGTGGTCGGTGCCGTGTCGGCCCCGGGCCTCGGCACCGATTCCGAGGGGATCGCGTACCGGGCGGCGACGGGAAGCGTGTTCGTGTCCGACGAGGTCGCCTCGTCGATCACGCAGTTCGACGCCACGACCGGCGCGACGCTCGGTGGCGTCGGCGTGCCGGCGATCTACGCGCCGGCGAACGTGCAGAGCAACATGGGGCTGGAGTCGCTGGCCTTCGGCGCCGGCGGGCTGTGGACGGCCAACGAGGAGGCGGTGGTGCCCGACGGCCCGCTCTCCACGACCACGCAGGGCAGCTGGGTGCGGATCCAGCGATTCGACACGTCGCTCGCCGCGGCGGGGCAATGGGCCTACCGCACCGATCCGATCTCCGCCCTCACGTCGCTCACCACCGCGGAGCGGAGTGGCGTCGTCGACGTGCTGCCGTGGACGGCGACGACGCTGCTGGTGCTGGAGAGGGAACTCGGGGGGGCCACGATCCCCGACTTCAGGTCGCGGCTCTACGGCGTGGATCTGGCCACCGGCAGCGACGTCGCGGCGGTCGCGTCGCTCGCGACCGGGACCTTCACGCCCCTCGGGAAGACGCTGCTCTGGGAGGGCTCGTTCGCCACGTCGAACTTCGAAGGGATGACCTTCGGGCCGCAACTCGCCGACGGCTCCACGAGCCTGCTGCTGGTGTCCGACAATGGCGGCGGGATCGCCCAGGACCTGTACGCCCTGCAGGTCGTGCCCGAGCCGAGAGCGCTGGCCACGGTGCTGGCGCTGGGATGGCTCATCACTTCCGCGACCAGCCGGTGCCGTCGGGGCGGTCCTCGAGCACGATGCCCGCCTCGGTGAGCTTGTTCCGCACGAGGTCGGCGGTGGCGAAATCCTTCGCCTTTCGGGCGTTGGCCCGGATCTCGATCACCAGTTCCATGAGCTTCGCCACCAGTCCGTCGTCGGCACCGCCGGAGGGCTGCTGCGGCGGCTCGAGAAACAGGCCCAGCACACCCGTGAGCTCGCGGAGCGTGAGCATCATCGCGTCGAGCGTGGCCAGTTCGGCAGCGGGCTTCTTGGCCTCCAGGCCGTGCTGGTCGATGAACTTGTTGACCACGCGGACGAAGTCGAAGAGCGAGGCGATCGCGATCGCCGTGTTGAAGTCGTCGTCCATCGCCGCCAGAAACTTTTCCCGCAGGCTCTTCGCGTCGTCACCGGCCGCCGGGACGGCCGCGTCGCCGGCACGGCGGTCGCGGCACGGCAGGGCATGGAAGGTCTTGCCGCTCACCCGCTGGTAGCGGATGAAGAGCCGCTCGAAGGCCTCCATCGCCCGGGCGCTCTCGCCGAGCGGCTCCTCGCCGAAATGGATCGGGCTGCGGTAGTGCGTGGACAGGAGCAGCGCACGGATCGCCTCGGGGCGATGCCGGGCGAGCAGGTTCTTGAACGGCTCGGCGCCCGTCGACTTCGAGATCTTGGTGGCCGCCTGGGCGGCCGCGTCGTCGGTGGAGCCGGCCTCGCCCCGCGGGCGGCCCCCCACCTTGCCGGCGGCCCCCGCGGCCTGCATCAGGCCGTTGTGCATCCAGAACGTGGCCATCGGACAATCGTGGAGCGACTCGCTCTGGGCGATCTCGTTCTCGTGATGCGGAAACACGAGATCCAAACCGCCGCCGTGGATGTCGAAGTGCGGCCCCAGGATCGCCTTGCTCATCGCCGAGCACTCGATGTGCCAACCCGGCCGGCCGGGGCCCCACGGGCTCTCCCAGGCTGGTTCGCCCGCCTTGGCCTTTTTCCAGAGCGCGAAGTCGGCCGCCGACCGCTTCCGATCCGCCGTCGAGCCTCCCTCCCCCTGCATCTGGTCGACGGAGCGGTTGGTGAGCTTGCCGTAGTCGGCATCGCGGGTCACGTCGAAGTAGACGTCGCCGTCGCTGGCGTAGGCGCAGCCCTTGGCGATCAGTTCCTCGATGAAGGTGATGATCGTGCCGATGTGCTCGGTGGCCTTGGGCATCTCGTCGATGCCGGTCACGCCCAGCGCCGCGAGGTTCTCCAGGTAGTCGGCGGTCATCTCCTCGGCGAGCTTCGCCATCGTGGTGCCGCGGGCCGTGCTCTCGGCGATGATCTTGTCGTCCACGTCGGTCACGTTCACGACCCACGTCACCCGCCAGCCGGAGGAGACGAGGTGCCGCTTCACGGTGTCGAAGATCACCGGGCCGACCATGTGGCCGATGTGGCTCGGCTTGTAGACCGTGGGGCCGCAGAGATACATGCCCACGTGCCCGGGCTTCACCGTGACCAGCGGCGCCTTGGCCCGGGTCAGCGTGCTGTAGATCTCGATTGTCGGGAGTCCGTTCACCGCGTCCGCCATCGTGCCTTCGCTTCCTCAGGGTGTCCGGTCATGCCCGCTCGACGAGCGCGACGCACTCGGCGGCGATCGCACGTTCCTCGCCGATCGGGCCGACGCCCTCGCCCGTCTTGGCCTTGAGCCACACGGCCGCTTCGTCGACGCCGAGGGTCTCGGCGATCCGCCGGCGGATCGCGGCCCGATGCGGGAGGATTTTGGGCCGCTGGGCGAAGATCACGCAATCCAGGTTCACCAGCCGCCAACCCGCCGCGGCGACGGCGTCCGCCGCCCGCCGCAGCATGTCGGCGGAGTCACGGCCCCTGTTCTCCGGGGCCGTGTCGGGAAACATCTGCCCGATGTCGCCCAGCGCCGCGGCGCCCAGCAGGGCGTCGGTGATCGCGTGCAGGAGCACGTCGGCGTCGCTGTGGCCGATCGCGGCTCGGTCGTGGGGGATCCTCACGCCGCCGATCACGAGGGTGTCACCGGGACCGAGGCGGTGGGTGTCGTGGCCAAGACCGATGCGGAACATGCTCGCGGACTCCGGCGGGGCGGACACGGTTTTCCCCTATACTCCCGCCATGCACAACACCGATCTCGGCGGCATGGCCGGGGCCTCCGAGCCGGTGATCCATCCGGTGATCCATGTGGCGGGCCTCGCCAAGGAGTACCGCGTCTACGACAAGCCGGAGGGGCTCGCGGCGAGCATCCGGGCCCTCGTCCATCGCACCAGCCGGGTGGTCGAGGCGGTGAAGGGCATCGATCTCGAGGTCGGGCGGGGGGAGTTCGTCGCCCTGCTCGGGCCCAACGGCGCCGGGAAGACCACGCTCCTCAAACTCCTCTCCGGCATCATCACGCCATCCCGCGGCACGGCCACGGTCCTCGGGCACGTGCCCTGGGAGCGGGCCGACGAGTTTCGTCGCCGCTTCGCCCTGGTGATGGGGCAGCGGAACCAGCTCTGGTGGGACCTGCCCGCCGCCGAGAGCTTCCGGCTGCACCAGGAGATCTACCGGATCGAGCCGGCCCGGTTCGAGAAGACCCGCGACGAACTGGTCGACCTGCTGGGAGTCCGCCGGCTGGTGCTCCAGCCGGTCCGTGAACTCTCGCTCGGCGAGCGGATGAAGCTGGAACTGGTGGCCGCCCTCTTGCACGAGCCCGAGGTGCTGTTTCTCGACGAGCCCACCATCGGCCTCGACGTGGTCGCCCAGCACACGATCCACGACTTCCTCCGCGACGTGCAGCGGCGGCGGCGGATGACCGTGATCCTCACCACGCACTACATGAAGGACGTGGCGGCCCTCTGCGAGCGGGTGGTGGTGATCACCCGCGGCGAGGTGCTCTACGACGGTTCGCTGGCGGAGATCGTCGACCGGTTCACGACGCACAAGATCGTCACGCTCGACCTCGACGAGGCTCCCGACCGGAGCCGCATCGAGCGGTTCGGATTCCCCTGCGAGTTCCGCGGCCCGCAGGTGGTGCTGCGGATCGACCGCGGCCGGATCGCCGACGTGCTGCCCGAGATCCTCGGCACGACGGGAGTCCGCGACGTGTCGGTCGAGGACGTGCCCCTGGAGCAGATCGTGGCGGAACTCTTCCGCACCGACGCCCGCGAGGCCGCCGCGGCGGAGGCCGGCCGATGAGCAGAGCGGCGACCGCTGCCTTGCGGGATCCTCTCCGGGGCCTCTCGACCTGGTGGACCATGCTGAAGATCTGCCTGGAGGAGCGGCTCGTCTACCGGGGCGACTTCGCCCTGGGCACGCTGATGCGGTTCCTGCCGATCGTCACGCAGGTCTTCCTCTGGACGGCCGTGTTCTCCGCGACCAGCCGCAGCGACATCGCCGGCTACTCGCGGAACGACATCGTGGCCTACTACCTGCTCACGATGCTGACCCGGGCTTTCTCCAGCATGCCGGGGCTGGCCGGCGGGATCGCCCGCAGCGTCCGCGACGGCTCGGTCAAGAAATTCCTGATCCAGCCGGTCGACTACGTGTCGTTCCTGCTGGCGGCCCGCGTGGCCCACAAGCTCGTCTACTACGCGGTGGCGGTGGTCCCCTTCGGACTGGTGTTCTTCCTCTGCCGCAGCTACTTCCCGCCCGTCCCCGACGCCACGACGATCGCCGCCTTCCTGCTCTCGCTGGTGCTCTCGTTCCTGCTCGGCTTCTTCATGGAGGCCACGCTCGGCATGCTCGGCTTCTGGTTCATGGAGGTGTCGAGCATCGTGTTCGGCTACATGCTCGTGCAGTACCTGCTCTCGGGCCACATGTTTCCGATCGACCTGCTGCGGACGGTGCCCGTCGGCAGCGGCGGCGTGAGCCTCGCCGACGTCGTCCACTGGCTGCCCTTCGAATACACCGCCTACTTCCCTTCGGCCGTCTGGCTGGGAAAGGTCCGCGGACCCGAACTGCTGGGGTCGCTGGCGATCGAGGCCGCGTGGGTGGTGGCAATGGCGATCGCCTGCCGGATTGCCTGGCGCCGCGGCACGCGCCGCTACGCGGCCTTCGGCGGCTGACACCGGAGCGTTTCCATCATGAAGCAACTGCCGGATGGCTCGACGACGATGCGGGCAGCGCTGCTGGAGACGTTTTCTGGTCCGGCGGGAATCCGCGTCGTCGAGCTTCCTGTCCCGGTGCCCCGCCGCGGCGAGATCCTCGTCAGGGTGATCTGTTCGCCGGTGAATCCATCGGACGTCCTGTATTGCTTCGGGACCTACGCGTCTCCCCCCGCGCTCCCGGTGGTGCCCGGCTTCGAAGGCTGCGGCATCGTCGTCGCCTCGGGGGGCGGCTGGCTCGCCGATCGGCTCGTCGGCACGCGCGTGGCCGGAGCCGTGCAGGCCGGCCAGGGCTTCTGGGCGGAATACATCGTCCTCAAGGCCATGGAGGCGATGCCGATCCCCGCCGCCGTCAGCGACGAGTCGGCCGCGTCGGCCTTCGTCAATCCGCTGACGGCCCTGGGCCTCGCCCGGCCCGTGATCAGGGGGCGGCACCGGGCGATGATCCACACCGCCGGGGCATCGCAGCTGGGTCGGATGCTGATCCGCCTGAGTCGCCGGCATGGTTTCCCCCTGATCAACATCGTGCATCGCGAAGCCCTCGTCGCCGAACTGCAGGCGGCCGGCGGCACGTACGTCTTGGACGCCAGCCGCGCCGACTTCGCGGAATCGCTCACGGCGCTCGCCCGGGACCTTGAGGCCACGTGGGCCGCCGACGCGGTGGCCGGCGAACTGACCGGCACCCTCGCCGCGTGCATGCCGCCGGGCAGCACGATCGCGGTCTACGGTGTCTTGTCCGGCAAGGAATCGACGGTCAACCCGGGCGACCTGATCTTTCGCGGGCAGACCGTCACCGGCTACTGGGTGTCGGGGGAATTCAAGGATCGCAGTCCGCTGGGACTGCTGCGGATCTCGCGGTTTCTGCGAACTGCCCGGCGACTGCTCGCCTCCGACCTGCGGACGCGGCCCCGCGCGCACGTCCCGCTCGCCGCCATCCCCACGAGCCTGCCCGGGCTGCTGGCGTCGACGAGCCAGGGAAAAATCTACATCCGGCCCGGCGACCGAGAGTCCCGACCGACGGAGCGACCCGCTTGAACCGCTACCTGTCGATCTTCGGCACCTTCGCGCGGGCATGCCTGGTTCGCGACATGACCTTCCGGGCGAACTTCATCCTCGAGTGCGTCACGAGCCTCGGCTGGATGTCGATGAACCTGGCGTTCTACCTGCTGGTGTTCACCTACACGCCCGAGATCGGCAAGGGGAGCGGCTGGTCGAAGGCGCCGTTCTTCGCCTTCGTGGCCACCGGGCTGATCATCAACGCGATCGTGCAGGCCTTCTTCATGCCGAGCGCCGAGGAGCTCACGGAGATGGTGCGCACCGGCGGGCTCGACGCCGTGCTCGTGCAGCCGCTCGACGCGCAGTTTCTGCTCTCGCTGCACCGGGTCGACTTCTCGTCGCTGGCCAACGGCCTCGTGGGCGTGGGGCTGCTCGCCTGGGCG
This sequence comes from Planctomycetota bacterium, assembly GCA_016872925.1. GTDB lineage: Bacteria > Planctomycetota > Planctomycetia > Pirellulales > UBA1268 > QWPN01. The sequence goes on along the minus strand of VGYR01000001.1, from coordinate 14,269 downwards.
CTCGGGCGGATGGACCACACGCCGCCCGCGATCACCTGGCTGCTCTACCCGCTGCTGCTGCTCTGCGGCGTGGCGATCCTCTACGGGCTCGTGATCATGCTCGCCGCCGCCACGATCCTGATGGGCCGCAACCAGAGCCTCTACGACTTCTGGTTCTATCTCACCAACTTCTCCCGCTATCCCGCGGAGATCTATGCCGGTCCCTGGGGCGGTCCGCTGCGGACGGTCTGCACGTTCGTGATCCCGATCCTGCTGGTGGTCAACGTGCCGGCCCGCGTGATCGCCCAACCCCTCACGGGCGAGGCGTGGGGAGCGGTGGCGGCGGCCGTGATCGCCGCGATCGCGTCGCTGATCGCCTCCAGGCTGGTGTTTCAGCGGGCCCTGGCGCGGTATCGTTCGGCCTCGAGTTGATTCTCGGCGGAGGATGCCACGGACGATCGCCATGCCGGACGCAAGACTGCCGACACCCAGGCCGGGGCTGCCCGAGGACATGGTGGCGACGATCGTCGGCGCGGCGCTCGTCGCGCTGGCGCTGGCCGTCACGTGGTCCGCGCGGCCGCCGGAGAACGCCGCGAGTCGGGCGGCATGGCCCAAGGGCTGGCCCACGCCGCTTTCCCGCACGATCGACAAGCCCCAGACCTGGGCCGACGACCCGCTGGCGGCACTGCACGACAAGCAGGGCCGGTCCGTCGCCGTGCCGATCATCCTCGGCGGCGCCTGGGTCGTGGCGGTGGCCGTGGCCGGGGCGGCGCTCGGTGGGCGGACGGCGGTCGGCGTCCTGCCGGGCGCCGTGGGCCTCGCCGGACTCGCGGCGTCGGCCTACCTGCTGGCGGCGCAGAAGGTGATCCACTTCTACAACCTCGAGTATCCGCTCTGGGCGCTGCTGCTCGGCATCCTGATCGGCAACGTCGTCGGCGTGCCTGCCTGGCTGCGGCGGGCGCTGGCCGGCGAGTACCTCATCAAGACCGGGCTCGTGGTCTTCGGGGCCGAGGTGCTCTTCAGCCGGCTGCTCGAACTCGGGCTGCCGGGGCTGCTGACCTCGTGGGTGGTCACGCCCGTGGTGCTGGTCGTCACCTACTGGGTCGGGGTGCATCTCCTCAGGATTCCATCGAAGGCGCTCTGCATGGTGGTGTCGGCCGACATGTCGGTCTGCGGCGTGTCGGCGGCCATCGCCACCGGAGCCGCCTGCCGGGCCCGGAAGGAGGAGCTGTCGCTGGCCATCGGGCTGTCGCTGTTCTTCACCGTGATCATGATGGTCGCGATGCCGCCGGTCATCGAGTGGCTGGGGCTCGACCCGGTCGTGGGGGGCGCCTGGATCGGGGGCACGATCGACGCCACCGGCGCCGTCGTTGCGGCCGGGGAGTCGCTCGGCAAGGAGGCTGGCGAGGTGGCCGCCACCGTGAAGATGATCCAGAACTCGATGATCGGAATCATCGCCTTCGCGGTCGCGGTCTACTGGGCCGGCTGGGTGGACCGCGCGACGGGCCCGCGGCGGGACTCGCTCCTGGCCGAGGCGTGGGGGCGGTTCCCCCGGTTCATCCTCGGGTTTCTCGCGGCTTCGCTCGTCTGTTCGTGGCTGTTCAGCCGGTCGCCCGAGTTCGCCCTCTGGATCGACGGCTCGACCACCGGATTCACGTCGCGGCTGCGGGGTTGGCTGTTCTGCGCCGGCTTCGTGTGCATGGGGCTGGAGACGAACTTCCGCGAACTCGCCCCGGTTCTCGCCAGCGGCCGGCCGCTGGCGCTCTATGTCGGCGGCCAGTGCCTCAATCTGGCCCTCTCGCTGGCGATGGCGAGCCTCACCTTCGGCTGGCTCTTCCGGAAGGGAGTGGAGCCGTGAGTCCCGGCGGCCCGCTGCGCCTCGCCGCGGTCGTGGCCGGGCTCGGCGTCGTCTGGTGCGGCGGCCTGCCGTGGATCGGCCGCTGCGCCGCGGTGGCCCGACACGTGGCCGAGATGGAATCGCGGGAGGTGAATCCCTCCGCCATGGTCTACACCGAACTCGAGCGGCTGCCGGTGCGGCCCCGTTGGGTGGAGACGCGGGTGATTCTCTGGCCGTGAGGGTGCGCCGCAGCCCGGCGGAGGACATGCTCGTCGCCGGGGGGCTTTGTGAGTTCACCGACCCGACGGAACCGAGCGGGGCTTGCGGGGCCCAAAGCTCCCCGCCTCCTGCGCGTGCCTCCGCCGGGCTGTTGCCGTCCGCGGTGGGCCGGTGCCGGCTATAGTCTTGGAGCAGAAGTTCAAGGGATCTCCGTGCATGCCGCTTCGCCTCGCGTTCAGTTCCAATGCGTATCTCGACGCGCCGGTCGAGCAGGCGATCGAGCGGATCGCCGGCTTCGGCTACGGCGGCATCGAACTGCTCGCCGACGTGCCGCATGCCTGGCCGGCCGGGCTGCTCGAGGTGCAGAAGGAGTCGATCCGGCGGGCGCTGCGGACCAGCGGCCTCGTCGTGTCGAACATCAACGCGTTCATGATGAATGCAATCGCCGATCCGCGGCAGCCCTACTGGCATCCGGGGTGGACCGACCCCGACCCGCACTACCGGGCCATCCGCCGCGAGCACACGAAGCGGGCCTTGCGGCTCGCCGCCGAACTCGGGGCCAGCCACATCTCCACCGAGCCGGGGGGCGAGATCCAGCCGGGGCAGACCCGTGAGCAGGCCGCCGGCATCTTCTACGACGAGATCATGCCCGCCCTCGACGTGGCCGCCGACTGCGGGATCGGGCTCCTGATCGAGCCGGAGCCGGGCCTGTTGATCGAGACCTTCGGCCAGTACCTCGAGTTCGCCGGGCGGGTGAACCATCCGGCGCTCGGCCTCAACTTCGACGTTGGCCACGCCTACTGTGTGGGCGAGGATCCCGCCGAGTGGGTGCCCCGGATGAAGGCCCACACGCGGCACTATCACGTCGAAGACATCGCGGCCACCCGCGTGCATCACCACCTCGTGCCCGGCGAGGGGGCGATCGACTTCGCGGCCACGCTCCGGGCCATCGCCGCCCACACGCCGGACCTCTGGGTGACGGTCGAGCTCTACCCGTATCGGGATCGCCCCGACGACGCGGCCTGCGCGGCCCGCGCCCACCTGCTCGCCGTGGCGGCGGCGGCCGGTGTGGAGCTCGTCTGACATGCTGGCGTGGCTGCGGCTCGTGCGGCTGCCGAACCTGGCCACGGCGGCGGCCGACTCGCTCGCAGGGTTTCTGGTCGTGTCGCGGCTCACGACCATCGACTGGCCGCCCGCGAGCTGCGGGCTCGCCGTGCTGGCGTCGATCGCCTTCTATGCCGCGGGGGTGGTGCTGAACGACGTCTGCGACCTGGCCCTCGATCGGGCAGAGCGGCCCGAGCGGCCTCTGCCGAGTGGTGCGATCGACCCTCGGTTCGCCGCGCTGGCCGGCAGCGTGCTGATGGCGATCGGTGCGGCGGCGGCGTGCGGGGCGGCGCTGGCGGCGCAGAGCCCCTGGCCGGCCCTCGTCGGCGCCGCGATGACCGTCGCGATCTGGCTCTATGACCGGCATGCAAAGGCCACGCCGGCCGGGCCGGTGGTGATGGGTGCCTGCCGGGCGCTCAACTGGATCCTCGGCATGACCGCGGCAGGCGGGCCGGCCGCTCCCTGGCAGTGGGCGATCCCGGCCGGGATGGCGATCTACGTGGCAGGGATCACGCTCGTGGCCCGCGACGAGGCGACGCGCAGCCGGCGGGCGGCGGTGGCCGCCGGCGGCGCCGCGATGGCCGTCGGGCTCGCCGTGACTGCGGGGTACGTCTGGGGCCCCACGCTGCTGGAGGGGATCGTTCGCACGGCGTCGCTGCCGGCGACGACCTGGCTCGCCTGCTGGGGCCTGCTGGCGGCGTCGATCCTGGTGCGGGTGGCGCAGGCCGTCGCCGATCCGGCCGCGGGCCGCGTGCGGGCCGCGGTGGGGAATGCGATCATGTCGCTGATCACGCTCGACGCGGTGCTCGTGCTGGCGGCCTGCGGCGAGCGCTGGGCGCTCGTCGTGATCACGCTCGTCGCCTGGTTCCTGCTCGGCCGCCGGCTCGTGTCCCCCACCTGATGTGTCATGCGGCTCGGCTTCAGCACCAACTCGATCGCCGATGTCGACCCGCTCGTCGCGGTGCCGCAGCTCCGCGACCTGGGCTATGCGTCGCTGGCGATCACGCTGGATCACCACACGATCGACCCCTTCGCGGCCGACGTAGCCGCCCGCGTCGCCAGGTGGCGGCGCGCCCTCGAGGCGGCGGGGCTCGGATGCGTGGTCGAAACCGGAGCCCGCCACCTCCTCGATCCCGCCGTGAAGCACGAACCCACGCTCGTCACGGCCGATGCCTCGGCCCGGGCCCGACGGATCGACTTCAGCCGTCGGGCGATCGACGTCGCAGCCGCCCTCGGGGCACCGTGCGTGTCGCTCTGGTCGGGGATCGGCCGCGACCGTGCGCCCGTCGAGACCTGCTGCGATCGCGTCGCCGAAGGTCTGGCGACGATCGTCGACCATGCCACCGTCCGGGGTGTGACGGTCGCCCTCGAACCCGAACCCGGGATGGTGATCGACACGCTCGCACGGGCGGCGGCCATCGTCGACAGGCTGGGCCGGCCGGAACGGCTGCGGCTGACGGTGGACGTCGGGCATCTGGAGTGCATGGGCGAGCGGCCCTACGCCGATCACCTCGTGCCGTGGCGAGGGCTGATCGCCAACGTGCACGTCGACGACATGCGCGCCTGCCGTCATGAGCACCTGCCGCTGGGCTCCGGGGAGGTCGACCTCGCCGCGGCGGTCGCCGCTCTCGCTGCCGCCGGCTACGACGGGCCCCTGCACGTCGAACTGCCCCGGCAGTCGCACCGCTGGCTGGAGACGGCCCGGGACTCGGCCATGATTCTCGCCCCCCTCCTCGCCGGAGCGTCCGCCGCATGACCACGCCCCACGGTCCGCACGTGCTCCTGCTCTCGATTCCGGGCCTGCGGGCCGAGGACCTGCCGCGGATGCCCGTGCTCGCCGGCCTCGCCGCCGCCGGCCGCGCGGTGCCGCTCGCCCCGGGCTTCCCCGCGGTCACCTGTCCGGTGCAGGCCGCGCTCACCACCGGAACCGGGCCTGCCGCGCATGGGGTCGTCGCCAACGGCTTGTTCGACCGCGGCTCCGAGCACCTCGAGATGTGGATCAGTCCGGACTCGGTCCACCGCGCGCCGCGGCTCTGGGACCGGCTCAAGGCGGCCCGCCCCCAGGCCCGCACGGCGGCCTGGTTCCTGCTCCAGTCGAAGCATGCGACCGCGGACCTCGTCTGCCTGCCCGCGCCCAGGCACAACGCCGACGGCACCGAGACGATGTGGTGCCACACGAATCCGGAGTCGCTCTACGCCGGGCTGCGCGAGACGCTCGGAGAGTTTCCGCTCCACAAGTTCTGGGGGCCGGCCGCCGGCATCGAGTCGTCGCGGTGGATCGCCCGGAGCTTCGTCGAGGCGTCGCGTCCCGCGCCGCCGGACCTGGCCTTCGTCTATCTGCCGCACCTCGACTATGCCGCGCAACGCACCGGTCCCGACAGTCCCCAGGCCCACGCAGCCTGCGGCGAACTCGACGCCGAGATCGGCACGCTGCTCGACGATTTCGGCGCACTCGTGGGCCGCGACGACCTCGTCGTCCTCGTGGCCGGCGAATACAGGATCCGACCGGTGTCGCATGCGGTGCATCCCAATCGCATCCTGCGGGAGGCTGGCTTGCTGGCGGTGCGCGAGACGTCCGACGGCGAGATCCTCGACCTGACGGGCAGCCGGGCGTGGACGCTCGCCGACCACCAGATCGGCCACGTGTTCCTGCGCGATCCGGCCGATGCGGTGTCGGTGGCCGATCTCTTCCGGGGCAGGGCAGGGGTGGGCCGGGTGCTCCGGGGGGAGGAACTCGTGACGGCCGGACTGGTGGCCCCGGGCCAGCCACGCTCCATGAACCGCTGCGGCGACCTCTTCATCGAGAGCACGCTCGACTCCTGGCAGACCTACTTCTCCTGGCTCGACGAGGCGCGTGCGCCGACCTTCGCCCGGACGATCGACATCCACCGCAAGCCCGGCTACGACCCGCTGGAGCTCCACCTCGACCGCACGCGGCTGCCGCAGATCGCGATCCCGCTCGACCCGGCGCTCGTGAAGGGCTCCCACGGCGCAGTCGATCCCGCGAATCCGCACGAGACGATCCTGATCGCGTCGCGGCCCGACATCACCGCCGCGGAGTCGCTCGCGATGACGGACGTCGCCGGGATCGTCGAGCGGCTGTTCGGCGTGGCAGGCGCGAAGTGACGCGGGCCGTTCGGGTGGCGCGGGGCTGCCCGTGCCCCGTCGCCGGACGTTCACTCAGGGCATCCTGCCCTTCGTTCACTCGGATGCCGCCGGCGCTTCGCCATCCTGGCTGCGCTTGGCGGCATACGCCGGCTCGCGGGGCACGGGCAACCCCGCGCTGAGTGCGGGTCGGTGAGCGCGGACGGCCAACGCCTCGCGGTAGGAGAGGTGCAGGGAGGCCGGTCGGGGGAGTAGCACAGGTTTCCAACCTGTGCCGACTGCACCGCGGGTTGAAAACCCGCGCTCCTCTGCAAGGCCGGCGACCTTTCCGCGAACCTGCCATCCGGATGTGGCAGGGGCACGGGTGATCGAGTCGCCCTATCCCCACTGCGGCGGCGGCTCGATCGCGTCGCCGCAGCGGTGGCCGCAGTCCTTGCGGCCCGAGCCCTCGAAGCGGCTGATCAGCCGGACCGTCATGTCGGCGTCGCACGCGATCTGGCACGAGAGCCGCACGCCCGGGGTCGTCACGCCCTTGGCCGCGAGCACGTCCTTCTCGGCCTGGGTCATCCGCGCCGGCTCCCCGGCCACGAACTCGACCCGGCAGGTCGTGCAGCGGGCCACGCCACCGCAGGCGTGGAGCTGGTCCGTGCCGCACTCGTGGGCGAGCGCGTTCACCAGACGTTTGCCGGCAGGTACCTCGAACGCCCCTGTTCCTTCGACCGTGATCGTGGGCAACGCCTGCCTCCTTCGTGGGCGGGTGAATCGATCGGTTCCGAAACCTATTTCGGATCCAGGTTCGCCGCGACCTCTTCGGCCGACACGCTCGAGGTGATGCCCCCCTCCGGCACGTCGAGGCCGGCCGTCCAGGCGAGTGCGTTGAGCATCATCGTGCGAAAGTCGTCGTTGGCCCAGTTGCGGTGGAAGTGGGCTCCCGTGCAGCCGAAGCCGCGGCCACCCGCGGGTCGCTCGTAGGCCCACGCGAGCGCCTCGCGGCCACCTTTCCCGTTGCGGACCGTCGGATTGTTGCTGTGCGGTCCGTCCGGCCGCTGGCGGGTGTCGTCGGGCGGCACGGCCGTGAGGATCAGCGTCAGCCCCTCCGGCGGATCGCGGAACCGCATGTGGTAGTACCACTCGTCGTTGGTCACGAAGGGCTTCACGCCGCGGACGATCGGATGGCCCTCGGCGAGCTGCGTGTCCGCGAGCGTCCAGTGCGGGTTCACCGACCAGTGCGGCTCGAAATACCCGCCCAGCCACTCGAGAAACTCGGGACCGCCGTTTTCCTTCGGCACCTCCACGGCGTAGTGGAGGCAGGCGATGCCCACGCCCCGCCTGGCCAGCGCGTCGACCTGCGCCAGCCGGTTGCTCTGCAGCACCGGGTGGCCGTCGCCGCCGTCGGCGAAGAAGAAGATGGCGTCGGCGTTGTCGAAGGCAGTGGGGTCTGCGGGCCAGCCGCCGGTGTAGGTTTCGGTCACCAGCCGGGGCAGCGGCTCGCCGCCGAAGTGCGCGTCGAGACACTTCTCCGCGAGCATCACGCCGGCCCGGTGCTCGTGCTCACCCCGGCCGTGGCTCGGCTTGCCCGCCACCAGCACGAGCTTCCTGCGACCATCCGCCAGCTTCAGCCTCTTCAGCCGGATGTCCTTGAACTCCACCTTCATCGGCGGCCCGGCATGGAGTTGCAGGGCGAGGATGCCCTGCAGCGACCGCTTGTCGGCCTGCTCGTCGAGCACCTCGGACATCAGCCGCCCGTTGATGAAGTGCTGGAGCAGCGGCCCGCGGGCCACGATCCGGTAGTCGTTCCAGTCGTCAGGCCGGATCGTCTTCTGGAGTTCGGCGGTGTCACCGATCGGTTCGCCGGCGTGCTTCCCGCCGTCGGCGGCGATCGTGGCCCGCTGGCCGCGCTGGCAGAGGATGCCGCGGCCCCGCTCCTCGTAGACGATGCCCGAGTAGGTCGGGCCGGCTTCGAAGTCGGCCTGGTAGCCGCCGACGACGGAGTCGCCCAGGTCGCGGCTCCGGTACTGGATGCCGCTGTTGGCGGCCGGCGTGCCCGTGATCCGGTACTGCAGCGTGAGTTCGAAGTCATCGACGAGCCCCTGCCGCCAGATCAGAAACGTGTTGCCCTTGGTCGGCTTCTCGGCTGTTGTCTCGCCGACGATGGCGCCGTCTTCGACTCTCCAGAAATCCGGCCTGCCTTCCCAGCCGGCCAGCGACGTGCCGTCGAAGATGGGCGTGCCTTGCTCTGCGTTGCAAGCGGCGGGAGCAACGAACAGAGCGACACACATGAGCATGCCGGCGGCCAGCATGCCGGGCCGATGGCCGGCCGGCGACGGGTGAGGCATGGGATACCGATGTCCTGCGGAGGGAGGGGAAAGACGGCAGAGTATGCCACGCCCGCAGGTGGCCGGCCAGGGCTGGGGCGGTCGTCGGTCAGCGGCCGCCGGCCGTCTCGGTCTCGGCCCCGAGCAGCCGAAGGGCTTCGTCGATCCCGATCACCCGATGCCCGTAGGTCCGCGCCTGCTCGAGTTCCTTCCTCCGCTGCGACTCGATCCGGGGCAGATCTTCCCGCGCCGCTGCGGTCGCCGCCGAAGAAGGCGTGCCGGCATCCACGACCAGCGTGGTCGTCGGCTTCACCGTGACGTCGATCCTCGAGCCCACGCTGCGCAGCAGGTCTTCCAGCACCCGCCGATCCTCGATCCCGTCCCGGTTGAGATCGACGAATCCGATCACGACCACCTCCGGCGCCTCGGCGGAGTCCCAGAGTTGGCTCGACACCCAGTCACCCGGGCTGATCGGATCGGCGATTTCCTCGTCGCGGAGGCGGACTCGCACGAGCGGGCCTTCGACCCCCACCACCTGGGCGAGCCCCTTCCGATCGGCCACCTGCGGGTCGGGCACGCCTCCCTGGAACACCATGAACACCATCCCGTCCCGAATCCTGTTCGTGGTCGGAAACAGGATGGTCGCCATGCGGCCGTCGGTGTCGACGTCGACGATCCGGCCGTCGACCTGGTCAACGACATGCTCGGGCTGCTCCGCGGCCCGCAGACTCTCCACGAGGCGGTTTCGCTCTCGGAGCTTGCCCGCGGTCGACCGCAGCGCATCGAGCAGCATTTCGAGCTGCTCTTCCGCGGTCTCCTTGGCGCGGAAATCGGACCGGCGCTCGACGGCGATGTCGGTCTCCGCGCCGCGGATCCGGCCGATCAGCGTTTCGAGCCGCTTGGCCCGGGCGTCGGCCTGCTCCCGCTCGGTCAGCCGGGCCGCGAGTTCCGCCTCGTGCTTCTTCCAGTCCTCGTCCCATTTCTCGCGGTTCGTGTCCCGCTCGGCCTCGGCGCTCGCCTTCGCCTGCTCGGCCCCCTCCTGGGCCGCCCGGGCCGCAGCGATGTCCGTGTCGGCCCGCTCGTTGGCTGCCTTCTCGTTCTTCTCCGCGTTCTCCGCCCGGGTGTTCGTGTCGCGAATCGCGTTCCGGATTTCGAGGACCAGCCGGGCGTAGTTCCGCGTGTCGTCGGTGCCCTTGTGGATGGCGTTGAAGTCCTTCTCGTAGAAGGACGACAGGTCCGCCTGGAGCGTCTCGAGGCTGGCACTGGCGTCGTCGGTGATGATGGCCTGCAGCTTCTCGGACTTTTCCTTCTCCTGGCCGAGTTCCCCCTGCTTCTGCGACAGGGCGTCGCGGGCCTCCTTGGCGGCCGCGGCTTCTGCCGCATACCGCGAATAGAAGAGATACGTCGCGATCGCCAGGATGAAGGTCAGCACGACGAACACGATCAGCGCGATGTACAGCCGGTAGATCGTCTGATTCGTGGTCGCCATGCCCAACGTCCTCCCGCCCCGGCCCGACACCGGCGACGCCATCGCCCCCGGGGTACCGAACGGGCTTATCGGGCGGGGGCCACGGCCGGAATCACACCCTTGCCGATTGTAGGGGCTGTATGGCCTGGCCCCCGGAACCTGCAGTCCTGACGTCGTTCCACCCCAGCGGCACCCCGGCCGTGGCCGCGTCCCTGCCGAGAATCGCCGCCATGGTGCTCCGGCAGCCGGATTCGAGGTCGCCAAGCGGACTGCCCCGGCGGATGCCCTCGATCACCGCTCGCATGCAGGACTCGTACGGCGAACCGCCGTCCCTGCCCGGTGCCGAAACCAGCGCGGCCCGGAGATCGGCGTCCCCTCGAGTTCCATAGACGGTTTCCTCCACGCGCGTCTCGATCCCCTCGCGCCGTGCGATGCCCGCCACGAGCGTGCGGCCGTCGGCAAACCGGTAAGTGACGGCGACGGCCGGCGACCGCTCGGCAGGGGTCGGCAGCAACTCCGTGTGGAAGAGCGGCGTGACCGACTCTGGAGGCAGGTCGCCAAAGGCCCAGAGCACCCGGTCGATGGCATGCACGTGATGCTCCACCAGCGGTCCCCCGGAAAGCCTCGGGACGTCGATCCAGTTTCGCTGCTCGTGTTCCGCGTCGGTCCAACCGGCCAGCCGCGGCCGTCGCCAGGGCAGGCCCAGCTCCGCCACGGCGACTCCCCGCGTCACACGGCCGATGCGGCCGTCGTGGATGCGCGCGATCGCGGCGGCCGTCGGGGCGTGGTGTCGCGAGTGGAGGCCGCATGCCGCGGTGAGGCCGCGGGCCCGGGCCTCGGCGGCGACCGCGAGCATCGCCAGCGCGCCGGCCGCATCGACTGCCACGGGAGGTTCGCAGAACACGTGCCGCCCCGCGCGGATCGCCAGCGCCGCATGGCTCGGTCGGAGATGCGGCGGCGTGGCGAGGATCACGAGATCGACGTCGGCGGCGATCACCTGCGCCGCGGCCTGTGGACCGAGGAACGTCAGCAAGGGCGCCCCATGCCGGCGACCGGCGGACGCGATCGAGTCCGCGGCCAGGGACACTTGGTCGGCAAACAGGTCGCCGATGGCCGCCACCTCGACATCAGGCCCGGCCAGGGCCGCGTGCAGGGCCGCTCCCACGCCGCGGCCACCGCAGCCGACGAGGCCCACGCGGATTCGGTCGCCGCCGCCCGCAAAAACGCCAGCGGGAAAAGCCGCCACCGCCGTCGCGGCCAGAGAACCGCCGAGGACGCCGCGGCGGGAGATCCGCCCGGCAACGGGATCGTGCGTCATGCGATCGCTCCTTGGGATACGGGGATCAAACACGAGGTTCGGGAACCGCAGCAATGTAGCAATTGCCGGGTTTCAGCGTCCGCGCAGGCTGGTCTGCAGTCGCGCGGCGGCCTTCACGACCTCCTGCTCGACGGCCTCGGCGGACGCCCCGAAGGCTGCCTCGAACTCACGCAGTCGTGCCGTGGAAGAGTCGTCCGCGAGCGGCTGCTTCAGCGACTGCCGGCGGAGATAATCGATGAACTTCGTCTTCTTCGCCTCCACGAGGTACCGGGTGAGGGCCCACGCTCCGGCGTAGGCGTCGAGAGGCGACTCCACCGCGCGGAAGCGATCGTCGTCGCTGATGATCGCGACGAGGTCGCCGTGCCGATGGTGGGCGAGAAAGTGGTCGAGCCGCGGGCGGTTCGGCGGGCCGATGCCCCGCCAGCCGCCGCTCGCAGCCAGGTCGGGAGTCTCGAAGTAGATGGCGATGCCCTCGCTGACCCACAGCGGCACCGGTGCGAGCCGCCGATGCAGACCGGAGTTGAAGGCCATCTGGTGGGCAGCCTCGTGCACGAGCGTCGCCACCAGCCCGGCAGCCGCGGGACTCGCCATGATCTGGTTCGCCGTGCCCGCGGAGCCCGCCCCGGTGCCGGTCAGACCATCGGTCTCGGTGAGGTCGAAGGTGGTCACGCGGTTGGACATCAGGTTGTAGTAGCCGACCACGCGATCGGCGGCTGCCCCGAGATCCCGCGACGCGTGCGCCTCGTAGGCGGCCTTGTCGGAGAAGATCACCACGACGAGCGGCCGTGGAGGAGGTGTCAGTTCGATGCCCGCCCGGGACCAGAAGTTGAGAAACACCTCGTGCAAGCGTTCGAACAAGGCCGCACACCACTTCGCATAGTCGCGTGAGGTTTCGTAGCAGACGACGTAGTGGCGGGTGAGAAGCAGTTCGAAGCCGGGGGGGAGTTCGGCGAGGACGCGTTCGCCGAGCTGCCGGGGTGTCTCCGCGGTGGCCGCCTCGGGCAGAGGGCGACGCGAGATCACGTCGCCAGGATGCGCCAGCAGGTAGCGGCCATCGTCGAGTTCGAGGAGCATCCCGCCGTCGACGGCTTCCGCGACGACCGCAGCCTCGACGGTGGGCGGCGTGCCGGCGGCGCGGAGTTCGATCGACTCACGGTCCGCCGGCACGGCGCCGTGATCCTGGCCACAGGACGCGGCCGCCCAGCCTGCAAGCAGCAGGCACGCGGGCAGGATGCAGCGTCTGGGCATGGAACCTCTCCGGTGCGCCGGCTCGCCGCCGGATGCGTCTCCACCGCCGCTGCCGGGGCCCGAGCACGGTCCGGCTGGGCATCTCCGGTTGGGCTTCTCCGGCCGCCCGGACGCCGCTAGTCTCCCACGCCCCTCGGAGGCCGGTCGAGATGGATTTGAAGGACGCGTCCGCAAGCCGTCGGGTCGTGTGGGCCGTGGTGGCGTGCCTCGGCCTGACGGGCGGCTGCACGAGCTGGCAGCGACTGACGGCCAGCCCGAAGACGATCGCCGAACAGAAGAAATACGGCCCCACCGCCGACCAGCGGCTGGAGGAGATCACCGCCGACGCCAGCCGCGTGAAAGCCGGCTCCTCGGCTGAACAGGATGCGTTCACGCGGCTGCTCGCGGAGCGGATCCTCGCCGAGCACGATCCCCGCGTCCGCTGCGGGATCCTCGACGTGGCTGCCGATTTCGACACGGCGGCGGCGGCGGCGATCTGTCGCGGAGCGCTCGAGGATCCGGACGATCGGGTGCGGATGGCGGCCTGTTCCGCCTGGCGGAAGCGTGGCGGCAGCGAGGCCGTCGAACTGCTCGCCGCCCGCTATCGGGCCGACTCCGAGATCGACGTCCGCTTGCGGGCGCTGCGGGAGTTGGGTGAGTTGGGCGACAAGTCGGCCGTGCCGGTGCTGGCCAGGGCGCTGGAGGATCCTGATCCGGCCGTGCAGTATCGCGCCGTCGGCGCGCTCAAGCACGTCAGTGGCCGCGATCTCGGCGACGACGTCAACAAGTGGCGGGAGTGGGCCGCCGATCCCGACGGCTCGTCCGCGGAGTGGACGATCGCCGAGGGTTTTCGGCAGCTGTTCTAATACTACAACGTTAGCTGATCTTGAGCCAGATGAGTTTTGTCGTCATGCTTCCGGCCATGAATGCACGGAAGCTTCACAAACTGAAGAACGAGATGCGGGCGTTCGTCGAGGACGTCGCCGCCGGCATCGGACGCAGTGAGCGGAAACACTGGTGCTCGACCTATCTCCGCGGGCTCTTGCTCGACGGCGATCGCAAGAGCATCGAGCCGATGGCGGGTCGACTCGCCGCGATTGATTCGCCGGAGAAGGACTACGTCCAGGCACTCCAGCAGTTCATCAACCAGAGCAACTGGGAGGACTCGCTGGTTCAGGAAAACATGTGGCGGCGTATCGGCCGCATCTTCGGCACGGAAGGCGTGCTGATCATCGATGACACGGGCTTCGTCAAGCAGGGCAAGCACTCGGTGGGCGTGGCCCGGCAGTACAGCGGCACGCTCGGCAAGGTGGGCAACTGCCAGATCGCCGTCACGCTTCAATTCCAGGTCGAGAAGAGCGTGCTGTGCATCGGTGCCGAACTGTACCTGCCGGAGGCGTGGACGACGGATGCCAAACGGATGAAAAAAGCCGGCGTTCCCGCCGAGATTGGCTATCGTCCGAAGTGGCAGATTGCCCTGGAAATGATCGGGCGAGCACGATCGGAAGGATTCTCCGGGCCGGTGTTGGCCGACAGTGCCTACGGCACCGTGACGCAGTTCCGGCAGGAGCTGGACGCGATTGGATTGCCGTGGTGCCTGGGCATCGACAGCACGCTGCGGGTGATTGCGGCCAACGCCGATCTGGGGCCTGTGCCGGCAAAGGGGCCGATGGGCAGAACGCCGACTCGGCCGCAAA